>JAHBVV010000001.1:648784-973177 GCA_019637335.1 Candidatus Hydrogenedentota bacterium
GGCGCTTTCGATTTCGCCGGGTTCGATACGCAGGCCGTGCAGCTTGATGAAGCGCCCGATGCGCCGCACAAATTGAACATTGCCATCGGGGCGGAAATACACCAGGTCGCCCGTGCGGTAGAGCCGTGCATCCGGATCGGCCGAGAAGGGATCGGGGACGAATTGGCGGGCGGTCAATTCCGGATCGCCGTGATAGCCTTCGGCCAGGCAATCGCCGCCGATGTACAGCTCCCCGCGCACGCCCGCGGGAACCGGTTTCCGCTGGCCGTCCAACACATAGAGTCGCGTGTTCGCGATGGGCTTCCCGATCGGAGCGTTGCCCGCCGGACGCGGGTTTGCATCGGCGACCGGGTAGAGGGTGACGTGTTCCGTCGCTTCGGTGGGGCCATAGGAGTTGAAGAGCGCGAGACCCGGCGTGGCGCGGACGATATCGCAGAGCAGGGCTTCGGAAAGGGGCTCCACGCCGACCAGCAGCCGGCGCAGCGGAAGGGGATCGCGCCGCTGCCAATCGAGCAGCGCGGGCAGCAGGAATCCCGGCAGGAATCCCGCCGTAATGCGCCGATCGCGCATCCATCCGAAGCAGTCGTCCGCATTCAAGCGCAGGTGCTCGGGAATCACGTGGAGCGCGGCGCCGTTGAGCAGACAGGTCCACGTTTCGTAGACCGACACGTCGAAACTGAAGGCGGTCCACAAGGTCCCGGCGTCCCCGGGCCCGATGGGGCAGCGGGACTGGATGTCCTGGACCTGGTTCACGACGCCCTGGTGCAGACAGCGAACGCCCTTGGGCACGCCGGTGGAGCCCGACGTGAAGATGATGTAGGCCAGGTCCGCTCCGGATAACGTGAGGGCTGGCGCTTCGGCGGGGTATGCTTCGAGCAAACCGGGCGCGTCCAGACAGAAAAGGGGACACGACAGGCCCGCAAGATTTGGCGTGAGCGATTCCTCGGTGAGGATGAGGCGGGGATTCAGTGCGCTCAGCACGCGGTCCCGGCGCGTCACGGGGTCCATGAGATCCAGCGGCACGTAGGCGGCGCCCGCCTTCAGGATGCCGAGCTTCGCCACGACCGCGCGAAGCGTGCGGTTGAGATAAAACGGCACTGGATCGCCGGGCACGACGCCCCGTTCAATGAGGGCATGCGCGAGCTGGTTCGCCCGCGCGCCGAGCTCGGCGTAGGTCAGGCTTTCGCTCTCGTCGGCGACCGCCATGGCGCCCGGATGGGCCACGACCCGCGCCTCAAAACACGAGATGATCGTTTGAGCGCGATCGAGCGGCGCGGCGGTGGCGTTCCACACGTCGCGCACCCGCGCCCGTTCCCGGGGATGCACGATCTCAAATTCGTCCAGCCGCCGGTTTGGACCCGCCACGATATCCGCCAGCAGCGTCTGGTAATTCGCGAGGAGGCGCGCGGCGGTCTCTGGGGTAAAGAGGGCGGTGTTGTATTCGATTTCGAGGCGCAGGCCGCTGTCCTGGGGCGTCACGGCGAGCGTGAGGTCGAATTTCGCGCCGCCGTTGCTGATCTCTTCCCCGGCGATGGCGATCCCGTTGAGCGATCCAACATACCGCGGCGTGTTGTGCAGGATGAACATGACCTGGAAAATCGGTGAACGGCTGGGATCACGCTCCAGGCGCAACTCGGCCACCACGCGGTCGAAGGGGACGTCCTGGTGCTCCTGCGCGGCCAATACCGTGCTCTCCACGGCGCCCAGGTAGGCCGGGAAGGTCTGGTCCGGCACGGGCCGGGTCCGGAGCGCGACGGTGTTCACGAAGAAGCCGATGAGGTTTTCGAGTTGGGCGTGGGTACGGCCGGCGATGACGGAGCCGGTGACGAGGTCCTCCTGGCCGGTGTAGCGATGGAGTAGCACGTTCCAGGCGGCCAGCAGGACCGTAAACAGGGTCTTTCGCTCGTTGCGCGCGAGATCGCCGAGGGCCTCGGCCAGCGGGGCGTCCAAGGCATCCAGGGCCACGGCGCCGGCCCAGGACTGGCGCGGCGGCCTCGGAAAATCCGTGATCAGCTCAAGCCGCGGCAGCGGTCCGGCGAGGTGTTCGCGCCAGTAGTCGAGGTGAGCTTGGAACTCGGGCCCCTGCGCCCGTTTACGTTGCCAGATCGCGAAATCGGGATACTGGCAGGGGAGGTCTGGCCACTCGGGCGCGCGGCCGGCTGCGAGGGCGGCGTACGCGACCGCCAGATCGTCGAGCAGCACACTGATGGACCAGCCGTCGAAGACATTGTGGTGCGCGACGAGGCCCAGCCAGGCGCGATCGTCGCAATCCGGCGCGTAGAGGAAGCGAACCAGCGGCCCCGAGGCCAGATCCATGTACTCGCGCGCGGCCGCGCGAAGCGTATCGCGAAACCAGTCGCCGGCGCCATCGCCGGGGGCCTCGAGGCGTTCCAGCGGAACCACAAGATCCGGCTGCACGCGCTGCACGGGGTGGCCGTGTTCGGCGGGAAAGAGGGTCCGGAGCGCGTCATGGCGATCGACGACGGCCTGGATGGCGCGCCCGAGCACATCGGCGTCGGGCCGGCCCCCGATTTCGAAGCGTATGGGGATATTGTAGACGGTGTTTCCCGGCTCGAGGTGATCGATGATCCAGAGGCGTTCCTGCGCGAAGGAAAGGGGCGCTGGCTGTCCCGGATCGCGCATCGGGATGGGATCGGCGGCATGCCGATCCGACGGGGCCGCCGCGTCGATGGCGGCGGCCAGCGCTCGGATCGCCGGCGCGGCCATGACGGCGCCCAGGGGCAGATCGACGCCAAAGGCGTCCCGGATGCGCAGGAGCAACCGGGTGAGCAGCAGGGAATGCCCGCCGAGCTGGAAGAAGTCGTCCTCCACGCCGATATCGGCGACGCCGAGCACCGCCTCCCAGATGGCGAGGAGCGCTTCCTCGGTCGGCGTTTCGGGCGGGGCCAGGGCACGGCCCCCACCGGCGGACGGCGGCGCGGGCAGTGCGGCCACGTCAATTTTGCCGTTGTTGTTGAGCGGGAAGGCTTCCATGGGCACGAAGACGGACGGGATCATATAGTCCGGCAGCGTGCGGCCCAGGT
The DNA here is from genome assembly GCA_019637335.1 of Candidatus Hydrogenedentota bacterium. Taxonomy (NCBI): domain Bacteria; kingdom Pseudomonadati; phylum Candidatus Hydrogenedentota; species Candidatus Hydrogenedentota bacterium. Next base: position 651,829 of record JAHBVV010000001.1, read on the forward strand.
GGGCGCGGAACTCGGCGGCGGGGGTCTCTCCGCGGGCCAGGTAGTAGGCGACGAGGCGTTGATCACCGGAAGTGTCCTCGCGCATGCGTACAACGGACCCGCGTACAGCGGGGTGCGTGTTGAGGGCGGTCTCTATTTCGCCCAGCTCCACGCGAAAGCCCCGGAGCTGCACCTGCATGTCATTGCGCCCGAGGAATTCGAGATCGTTTTCCCAGACCCGCACGAGATCGCCGGTCTTGTAGAAGGTTTGCGCGCGGTCCGGGTCCTCCGCCAGCGGATCGGGCACGAAGCGTTCGGCGGTCAGTTCGGGGCGCTTGAGGTAACCCCCGCCCACGCCGTCGCCGCCTACGTACAGTTCCCCCACCTCGCCTGCGCCCACGGGACGGCGCTGATCGTCGAGGACGTAGAGCGTCAGGTCGGGAATGGGGATGCCGATGAAGTTGGGGGTTCCGGGCTGAGTATCGGCCATCGAGACGGGGCGGTAGGTCACAAAGACGGTGGTCTCGGTGATGCCGTACATGTTGACGAGGTGCGGCTTCTGGTCGCCGTGGCGGTCGAACCAGATCTTAAGCCCGGGCATGTCGAGGGTTTCACCGCCGAAGATGACGTAGCGGAGCGCCAGGGCGCGCGCGGTTTCGATCGGGACCGTTTCGTCGTGGTGCTGGAGTTGTTTGAAGGCCGAGGGAGTCTGGTTCAGGACCGTGACGCGCTCGTCGAGGAGCAGCTGGTAAAACTGTTCGGGTGAGCGGCTCACGAGGTACGGGACGACGACGACGCGCCCGCCGTAGAAGTAGGCGCCCCAGATTTCCCAGACCGAAAAGTCGAAGGCGTAGGAGTGGAAAAGGGTCCAGACGTCGTCGGGGCCGGTGTCGAACCATGGCTCCATCTCGGTAACCAGCCGGTAGACGTTCCAGTGCGAGATGAGGGCGCCTTTCGGGCGTCCGGTGGAGCCCGAGGTGTAGATCACGTAGGCGAGGCTGTCGGGGGAGGTTACGCAGGGCAGGTTCTCGTCCGGACAGGCTTCCCAGGGGCGATCCTCGCCGTCCAGGACGAGCAGCGTCACGCCGGATTCCCCCGCGAAACGATCCGCGTGGGCGCGGTGCGCGAGCACCACGGGACACTCGGCGTCCTCCACGATCATCCGGACGCGATCGGCCGGGTAGACGGGATCCATGGGAACATAGGCTCCGCCGGCTTTCAGAACCGCGAGAATTGCGATGACCGTGTCGAAACCGCGTTCCAGGCAGAGCCCGACACGGGTTTCCGGCTGGACGCCCGCCTCCCGAAGCCACGCGGCGAGGCGGTTTGCCCGAACATTCAATTCGTGGTAGGTGAGGTGTTCCCCCGCGAAAGTAAGCGCTAGCGCGCCGGGCGTATCGGCGACTTGCTGCTCAAATCGCTGGTGGAGACATAGGGATTTTGGGGTCATGATGTCCTGTCGGAAAACGCGGTTTTCCGGGCGCCGCCACGGTCGCGCTCGTGGCTCCCCCGAATGCGGCGCCCGCTACCTTCGATCTTATCAGGAAGATCGGGAATTCCGCCAGCACGACGCCACTGTTTGTCCGCGTTTTGAATTCCCGGGCGGCTGCTTTACAATAGGCGCGGAAGCCAGCGAGGACCCCCATGACGACTGCCGCCCCGATAGCGCCCGTGCGCGTGCTGCCCGAAGACGTGGCGAACAAGATCGCGGCGGGTGAGGTGGTGGAGCGGCCGGCCTCGGTGGTGAAGGAGCTCGTGGAGAATGCGCTGGACGCGGGGGCGACGCGGATTTCGGTGCGCGTGGTGGCGGCGGGGCGGCGGCTGATCGAGGTGACGGACAACGGCCACGGCATGTCGGAGCAGAACGCGCTGCTGGCGATCGAGCGGCACGCGACGAGCAAGATCCGGTCGGCGGAGGACCTGGAGAACATCGCGACGATGGGGTTCCGTGGTGAGGCGCTGGCGAGCATTGCGTCGGTGTCGCGGTTTGAATTGCTGACACGGCGCGAGAAGGATACGCACGCGACGCGGATCCGCATTGATGGGGGGATCCTGCGGGACGTGGAGCAGGCGGGCGGCCCGCCGGGGACGCGTATCACGGTGAACCGGCTGTATTTCAACACGCCGGTGCGCGCGAAGTTTCTGAAGGGCCTCACGACGGAACTCGGCCATTGCATTGACGCGGTGCAGCGCCATGCCCTGGCGCGGACCGGCGTGGGCTTCCAGTTTTTTCACAACGACAAGCTGCTGCTCGACATTCCGTCGCACGCGAACCTCAAGGAGCGCGTTTCGCTGATTTGGGGGCTGAATTTCGCGCGCGACATGATCGAGATCCAGGGGGAGCAGGCGGGCTACCGGCTCCGGGGGGTTATCGGGCGGCCGGGGCTGACCCGTTCCGCGCGGTCACACCAGTTTTTCTTCATGAACCACCGGCCCGTGGTGAACCGTTCGCTCCAGTATGGCTTTGAGGATGGCTACCGCAGTCTGGTGACCATCGGGCGGCACCCGGTGGGGGTGATCCTGCTGGAGACGAACCCGCGCTACGTGGATGTGAATATTCACCCTGCGAAACGCGAGATTCGCTTCCGGGACGAGCGCGTCGCGCGCGACGCGGTGCGGGATATTGTGCGGCGGTGCCTGGCGGAGGACCAGGAGTCCATTGCGCCGCCACCGCGCCCCGCGCCCGAGCAGCGTCCGCTGGCCGAGCCTGCGCCGTCGCGCCCGGAGCAGCCGCCTTTCGCGCCGGCGCGGGCGATCCCCGCACAACCGGCTCCCGAGATTCGCGCGCCCGAGACCGTGGCGTCCGCGCCGCCGGACGTTGCGCCTCCGCCCCAATCCCCTCCCCCGCCGTCGACGCCGCCCGGGGAAGCGCGGCCCGTCCGCGAACCCGCGGCCGAGGCTGCCGAGGCGGCCCTTCCGGCCCGCGCGGGTGTAACGCTGGATTCGGGGTTCGAGCTTGCGGGCGAGACGCCGCCGCAACCGGCCGCGCGGCAGTCTGAATTTCCCGAGATGGGCCGGGGGGACGAACCGGAGAGCGTGGCTCCCGAGGCGGTGTACCGGCCTGTGAACGCGCTGCCCGACGCGCCGCTGCAACTTTTCGATACGTACCTGCTGGTCCCGGGGGAGGACCGGCTGCTGATTATTGACCAGCACGCGCTGCACGAGCGGTTGAACTACGACAGCCTTATGGCGGAGCTCGCGGATCACACGTACGAGGCGCAGCAACTGATCGTGCCGATCGTGATCGAGGTGGCTCCCGCGCAGGTGCGCCTGCTGGAGAGCAACCTGAAGCTGTTTCACGGGATCGGGATTGACCTGGAGCCGTTTGGCGGCAACACATTCCAGGTCACGGCCATCTGCCACCTCTACGACGACGCGAAGGTGCGCGATCTGGTTTACCAGGTGCTCGACGAGCTGGGCCAGGGCGATCTGTTCGACGGCCAGCACGCGGTGAGCGAGGCGCTTCGGCTGGCGACGCGGGCGTGCAAGGCGTCGGTGCGCGCGGGCGATCCGCTCACGCCGCGGGAGCGCAGCAGCCTGCTGGAAGGGTTCCGGCGCCTGCGCCCGCCTTACACGTGCCCGCACGGGCGGCCCATCATCGTCGAGCTGACGCAGCACCAGATGGAAAAGAGCTTCCGGAGAATTCAGTGAGCGCGGCTCCGGCGGAACAGGCGCCGCTGATCGTGATTGCGGGGCCGACGGGTTCGGGCAAGTCCTCGCTGGCGCTCTCGGTGGCGGAAGCGCTGGGCGCGGAGATCATCTCGGCGGATTCGATGCAGTTCTACCGCGGCCTGGAGATTGGCACGGCGGCCCCCACGCCCGAGGAGCGGCGTCGCGTCCCCCACCACTTCGTATCGTTTCTGAACCCCGACGAGGAGATGTCGGCGGCGGCGTACCAATGCGCCGCGCGCGAACGCGCCGCGCGGATCCGCGCGGCGGGGCGCACGGCGATCGCGGCGGGGGGATCGGGCATGTATATCGCCGCGCTGGTGGACGGGCTTTTCGACGGCCCGGGCCGCGACCCGGCGATCCGCGCGCGCCTGACGGGCGAGGCGGAGGAGCAGGGCAACGCCCATCTACTGGAGCGGCTGCGGGCGGTGGATCCGGACTACGCGGCGACCCTGACGAGCGAGAACGACGTAGTGCGCATCGTGCGCGCGCTGGAGGTCTATGAGTTGGCGGGCCGGCCTTACAGCGCGCTGCACCGGGAACACCGGCGGGCGGCGGAATCGCTCCGCGCGGTGCAGTTCGCGCTGGACTATCCGGACCGGGCGGTGCTGTACCAGCGCATCAACGAACGGGTGCTGCGCATGGTGGAGCGCGGCTGGGTGGAGGAAGTCGAGGCGCTGGTCGCGGCGGGCTACGCGCCGCAAATCGGCCGCCTGAAGGCGCTGGGTTTCCGGGAGATCCTGGCGTGCCTGCGGGGCGAACAGTCGCTGGACACCGCCGTGGCCGCGACCCAGCAGCACCACCGGCGCTACGCCAAGCGGCAGCTCACCTGGTTTCGTGCGGACCCGCGCATCCACTGGCTTCCGGCCGGGCCGGGGGTCTCGGTGACGGAGCAGCGCGACCGCCTGCTGGCTATTGTAGCGCGGATCGGCGCGGCGGACGATGGCGGCGCGATCCACCGCTACCTGCAGGCCAACGCCGGCCCGGTCAAATCCGATGCCTGACTCGCCGGACTACGGTCAGAGGGCAATAGCCTCACAAGACGCATCACGACACCCGTTCAGAATAGCGTGGTGGCGCAGACTGCTCGGGCTCAGCCGAATTTCAGCGCCCTCAAGCCTTCGCGGCAAAGCCGCGGAGCTTGGGGGTGGCACCCGTTACGCTTGTTGCAGTTTTCCTGGCTGGACCCCGCCTTCCAATTACAGCGAAGAAAGAAGCGGCGCCACGGCGGCAATCCGCTTTGTGGCGAAGGGCATCGCATTCCTGGCGTTGAACGCGGCGCTGGCGTGGGCCGTGCTCGCACTGCACGAGCGGACGCTTTCGTATGCGCCGTGGGAGACGGATTCGATCCTGCTGGCGATGCCCGAGGAGGCGAATCATGATCTGGTGTTTCTGGGGACGTCGCGCGCGTATCTTTTTTCGCGGTTTCGCGAGCACCACGAGGTCACGGAGGCGGCGCTGGGGCGCACGGTGTTCAATATGGCGCTGCCGCAGGGCGGCGGGATCAAGCCGGCGCGCTTCTACCTGGAGACCTACTTTGAAGGTGGAAATCGCGCCGGGCGCGTGGTCTATTTTCTGGATCCATTTGTGTTCCACAGCCGGGGCGCCAACGAGGATCACAAGTTCGTTTATTTCGAGCCACTTCGCCTCCAATTTCTGGCGAAGATGATCGGGAACGGCTACAACCACCGGCAGCTTGTTTCGTATATCCGGTCGAAGTTCAGCCGCGCCTGGCTGCTGCAAGGGCCGGAGCCGCTGGTCCACCATACAGCGCACATGGACGCGGACGGGCAGACCGCCGAGCGCGTCGCGCTGCGGATTGAAACGCTTTTTCCGGAGGGATACCAGCCTGAAACCGCGCGGCGGTATGCGGCGGAATTTTGGCGAATTGTTGATGTGTGCCGGGAGAACGGCGTCCCGCTTACGGTGGCGGTATTGCCCACGCTGCTTGGTCCGGAACCGGGGCACGGTGAAATGCTGGAGTTGGTGGCGGAGATCGGGCCGGAAGGCGGCGTGTATGACTGGCATGGCGCAATTGGGGATTACCGGCGGTATTACAACCTGGATCACCTCAACCTGGGCGGTGTGGAACTGTTTATGCGGGAGTTTCTTCGGCCCGCGCTGGATGGAGCGGAGGATTTGGGGAGGGTGACAGTTGGCGGGTGACGGTAGTGGCGGGTACAGGCGGCCGTGGTTTGGAGGTGGTTTGGGGCGCTGGCGCTTGGGGGAGCCGCTGGTGTGGGGTGGTGTTGGAGGATTGGGGCTGCTGGCGCTCCAGGCACACGAATCCGCCTGAGGCGGAATCGCGTGGCACGGGGGGCTTTCCTGCGGGTACAGCCTTTCATGATGCTTCGCGTCACCCGTTAAGGATGAAATACTGCTCCTGACTGTTGGCGCTCTACTGGAGTCCCGCACGCTCAAGCCTTCGCGACGAAGGCGCGGAGCTTGAACGTGGTGCCCGTGGCTCCAGTTGAAATCTCAGAGCAGCCACCCGCGAATTGGGGGTGGTTTTGGGCGCTTTCGCGGCGTGGGTGTGGGTTGTGTGGCCGGCGACGGGACAGCCGCGCCGGTTGGCGGTGTTGTGCGTAGGTTGGGCTCGCTTGGGGTCGCGTGGGGGCTGTTGCTACCCGAGGTGACGGGGCGCCGCAGTCCCTGGGGCGGCGCCCGCGGTTTTGGGGTGGTTTTGGGCGCTTTCGCGGCTGGGGTGATTCTTGTCGCGGGCTCCAGTCCCCTTGGGGGCGACGGGACAGCCGCGCCGGTTGGCGTTGTTGTGCGTTGGTTGGGCTCGTTTTAGGTCGCGTGTGGGCTGCTGACGCCCGAGGTGATGGGGCGCCGCAGTCCCTGGGGCGGCGCCCGCGCGGCTGGTGCCGCGGTGACGGCTATTCTCCCTTCCGGCCCTCGATGGTGATTCGCATGTGATTCCAGACGTAGTTCACCGTGTGCGAGCGCCCGTCGGCGTTGCGCATGGCGTCGGACCAGATGAGGACCATGTCCCGCCCGTCTTCGCTGATCCATTTTGGGGAGAGCTTGGGCTGGTAGGTCCGGTTGTCCGGGCTGTCGACGATCCAGCGGTCGGTGTAGTAAAACTGGCGCCAGGGACCGGTGACATCTTCGGCGTACCAGAAACCCAGGCTTCCGGTTTCGGTGTGCATCCAGGCGTCGTAGTAGTCCTTGTCTTTGGCGGTCATGTCGCGCCCGCCGTAGGTTCCACCGTTGACCATGAGGTAAACGCCGAGGGGCTCGTTCCAAAGCACGGACGGCAACCACGAATACCAGCCGAAGACTTTGCCATCCGCGCCGGTTTCGGGGAATTCGTGTACCGGGCCCCGCTCGGCGATATCCGCGCTCCAGACTACCTCGCCGCCATTACCGCGCCGGACGAAGTACTCCCAGGCGTCCCGCTCGCCGAGCCGGTCCCTGGGCGCGCGCGCGAGCATGAGCTGGTGGGCGCGGGCTCCCTCGGGCGCGTGGATATAAATGTAGTTGTCCTTTGCGAGCCGGTTATCCTGCCCGTACTGGACGAAATCGATGAAGGAGAACGGATATGCGGGTATTTCCTCGCGGACGATGCCGCACTCTTCGAAGAAGAACATTTCATCGGCGTTCACTTCGTTCCACGCTTCGTCGTCTGGGGCCAGTGGGCGGAGCGCTCCGTCCCGCCCGACCCGGCTCCAGGTCGCGCCGCTGTCGTCCGAACGAAGCAATTTGATGCCGCGAAAGGGTCCGGACCATCGCGTTAGCGGCGTCTTGGATAGGGCGGAGTAGATTGCGCCGTCGGCGGCGACGATGCCGTAGCCGAACCAACTCCAGCGTCCGTACACGAATTCGGGATAGCCCGCGAGGGCGGATCGCTTGAAGTCCTCCGGGCCGCCGGCAAGCCGGTAGAGCCGGTTGTGGTAGGCGGTCCCCTCGCGCAGCCAATCCCCGTCGCACATGGAGGTGATCTGCGATCCGTCCGCCGCCCAGGTAATACACCAGTTGTCACCGCGCCCGTCCGATCGGAACAGGGTGTCCTGGTGAAAGGTAACACCCGCCGGCGTGAATTCCTCGGCGGGCGCGGCGCACGCGGTGGCGGCGAATGCGAGCAGGTAAATCCAGTGGCGCATGGCGTTCTCCTCATTCCAGGGGCGGTATGCCGTGGCTGGGGGCCGGTGCAGATTCGTGTGGCAGTCCGGACGTCATGCGGATGTGCGCCGGTCGCACGGGCTGGTATCAGGTTAGCCGGTGCTGGGCCGGTTTTCAAGGCGTTGATGGCGGGGCGGTTCGGCTGGGGGTGCAATCCGGGCAGGTGGGACGGCTATCGTACTTTTGGGTGGGTAAAGGCAGCCGCGAATTTGGGGCGGGTTGGGGGTGTTGCGTTTGGGGGAGCCGCTGGTGTGGGGTGGTGTTGGAGGTAAAGGGTGGCTGGCGCTCTACTGGAGTCTCGCACGCTCAAGCCTTCGCGGCGGAGCCGCGGAGCTTGAACGTGGCGCCCGTGGCTCCAGTTGAAATCTCAGGGGCGGGTACAGTCCCCCGCGAGTTGGGGGTGGTTTTGGGCGCTTTCGCGGCGTGGGTGATTCTTGTCGCGGGCTCCAGTCCCCTTGGGGGCGACGGGACAGCCGCGCCGGTTGGGGGTGTTGTGGGTTGGTTGGGCTCGCTTGGGGTCGCGTGGGGGCTACTTGTACCCGGGGTGATGGGGCGCCGCAGTCCCTGGGGCGGGTGCGCGTGGGACGGGGGGCGTTTTTCTGCGGGTACAGGCACCCGCGATTTTGGGGTGGTTTGGGGCGCCTACGCGGCTGGGGTGGTTTTTGTCGCGGGAGCCAGTCCCCCTGGGGCACCCGCGATTCTGGGGTGGTTTGGGGCGCTTTCGCGGCTGGGCCGGATTGCGTTGCAATCCGTGGACAGCCGGGACGGCTATCCTACATTGCAGTTGTGGTTTTAGAAGGTTGTCCGGCGCCAATCGGTGGTGCAAGATTGGTGTTTAACCTTTGGCCGACAATCGACGCGCGGGTGCTCCGCGGTATCGTGGTGTGAACAGCTTATGATAGCCCAGTGGTAATCCGCCAGTACAGAGCCCGCGTCTGAACGTTGAAAGGGGACGAGGTGGCAAACGCGATCGAAGTTCCCCGTCAATCACCTATTAATTGGGATGGGGCGTTGCAGTTTTTGAGGCTTTAGGCTGGAGGGCAGTTGACAGTTGACAGTTGACAGTTGACAGCAGGGACAGCAGGGACAGCAGGGACAGCAGGGACAGCAGGGACGGCAGGGACGGCAGGGACGGCAGGGGCAGAAGGGGCAGTAGGGGTGGGGGAGTGGACTGAGTGGATTGAGTGGACAGCAGGGGTGGCGTGGGCGCGGGGTGCTGGTGGGTGGCTTGTTATCTGGGCCGTTGTTTGCCGGCGCGCTGGCAGATGGTGTCGAAGAGGCTGGAGACGGCTGGGATGCCGTAGTCGGCGAAGTTTTTGGGGTTGTTCCAGAATTCGTCGAGGCATCCGCGGCGTTCTCGTTCGTAGCACCAGACCTTGATCATCATCTGGGCCTTGTCGAGGCCGCGGAGGAGGCGGGCTTCGGGGGTTTCGGCGGTGTCGAATTCGGCGTGGAGGGCGGCGAGATCGCCGGGGAGCCCGTCGAGCAAGTGGTCGGTGATGGCCTGCTCGGCCTTTTGTTTGGCTTCCTTGAGGTAGGCGTCGGCGTAGGGCATGGGGATGTCCATGAGGCGGGCTTCGGCGAGGTCGTGCACGAGGGCCATGGCGAGGAGGCGGTCGCGGTTGTATTCTCCGGGGAATTGCTCGACGAAGAGGAGCGCGAGGAGCGCGACGAAGTGGCTGTGGGCGGCGACGGACTCGGGGTCGGCGACGCCGCGCAGGAGGTAGCCGGCGCGGGGGACGCGATCGAGGGGATGGATTGTCTGGAACAGCTCGAGGATTTGGTCGTTGAAACTGGTGGGGCTGGTCACGTGGGTCCCCCTTCTTCGGGCGCGGTCGCCGGGTCGTGGCGCGGATCGCTGTCTTCGATGGGGCCGACCAGGGTGGCTGTGTCCCGGGCGTCGTCACAGACAGGAATGTCGGTGTCTCCAGCGTCATCACAGACAGGAGTGGCGGTGTCGCTGGCGGTGTCGCTGGCGTTGTCACCGGGAGTAGTGTCTGTGTCCCTGGCGCCATCACCGGCAGGGTTGTCTGCGTCGCCGAGCTGGAATTGAGGGGTGTGGCGTAGGGCGTCGAAGTCGTCGGGAAGCGCTTCGAAGTACTCGGTGTCGAAGAGGGAGGGTTGGTTGCGGTCTTCGCTTTCGCTGGCGCGCCCGTCACGGAGTTGTTGCAGGGCGTTCATCTGGGCGCGCATGTGGCCGATGGCGGCGCGGAGGGTCCGCGATGGGGCGTGTTCGTCGCCGAGGTCGGCGGCGGCGGCTTCGGCCTGGCCCAGTGCGGCGTCGAGGGCGCCGAGGAGGTGTTCGACCTCGCCGGCCTGTACGTTTGCGGTGGCGACCTGGCTGGCGGCGGCGTAGCGGAGGGCGTCCATCTCGGCGGTCTGGATGGCGAGCATCTTGCGGGTTTTTTCGAGCTCGAACTCGATGCGCTTCATGCGGTCGCGGGTGGCGGCGAGCGCGGCGCGGGCGTTTTCGCTGTCGCGGGCCGATTCGGCGGCGGCGTCGCGGAGTGCGCCGGCGGTTTCGGGGCTGTCGAGGCTTTCGGCGAGGGCGGCGGTTCCGGCGCGCAGGGCCTCGTCGCGATCGGCCTGCGCCGCGCGGAGGCTTTCCAGGCGTTCGAGGGCTTCGGCGGCGCGGGCGTCGGCCTGTTCGCGGGCCTTTTCGGCGGTGGCGAGGCGGCCGCGCAGTCCGGCGTTCTCCTCCTGCTCGAACCGGGCCTCGCTGAGGGCGATCTGTGCGCGGGCCTGCTGCGCCATGGCGAAGTCGGCCTCTTCCTGGAGCTGGCGTACGCGCCCCTCCATGGCGACGGTTTCCCGGGCGAGGTCTTCGGCGGAGGCGAGGGCCACGGCGAGCTTCTCGCTGATAGCGTCGCGTTCCTGTTCAAGCCCGAAGATAGTCTGCTCGAGGCCTTGAATCCGCTCGAAAACGGCGATGGGATCCTCGCCGGCGGGGGCGCGCGGTTCGAGGACGATGCATCGGGAGCGGGCGAATCGCGCGCGGAGCGGCCCGCTGAGTTCGCGCAGGCGGTTTGGGTGCACGTTGCTGGCGATGAGCACGGGGTGCTGGTATTTGAGGAAGGTCTCGACGAGGGCCTCGAGGCGCGCGGCCTCCTTTTCGAAGCCCTCGAGATTGTCGACGAGTAACACGGCGCGGCGGCCAAGGAGCGGGCGTGGGTCATCGGCGAGGGCGCGCACTTTTTCAGGGAATTCCTGAGGCGTGATGAGCGCGAGTCCGGCGGGAATGGCGCTGAGGCGGACCTGCTTCGCGATGGACCAGAGGAGGTGGCTTTTTCCGGCGCTTTCCGGCCCGAGCAGGAGCGCGAGCGAGGGGCCCATATCCTCCATGAGGGCGATGCGCCGACAGTAGTCGAAGGCCTCGCGGTTACCGGCGGTGACTTCGAAGGTTTCGAAGGTTCTCCCCTTCATGCGGGGATCTCGCGGGGTGTTTTGTGGTTCATGGGCGTATTCTAGCACGCGCGGCGGGGCCAACCTTAAAACGGCGCCCCGGCGTGTGCTATAGTATGCGCGCAATCGGGCGTTTTGCCCGCGAATGGAAGTAGAGGCGCCTATGAAGACCGCATGGATGTTGACTCCCCCCAAGATTGTGCCGCCGCTGGATCCCGGTTTCCGCCCGGCCGCCCCGGCAAACCGGACGTACCGCCAGGCAGTGAAGGAATCGGGTATGGGCGAGCGGCTGGTGCTCGGCCTGGAGCGCGCGAACGGCGCGCTTGCCCGGCATGAACTGGAGGTGTTCCCGATCGAGCATCCGCAGTCGGAGGCGAGCCGTTTTTATGTGGAGCGGATCCTGAAGTTCCTACTGTGGCAAAAGGGGGCGTGGAAGGTCTATGTGGGCGGCCCGACGTATATCGCGGCGTATCTGCAGGACTGCTACACGCCGGGCGGGTCCCGGGAGTTTGACTACAAATTCATGGGGCACAGCGTTTACGAGCGCAATTTCGAGATTGTCCCCTGCGCGCCCGAGGACGTGCCGGCGGAGCGTGAATCGACCCAGCCGCTGGGGCGGCACCTGGACGGCTGCCGGATCGGCTTTGATCTGGGGGCGTCGGACCGGAAGGTTTCGGCGGTGGTGGATGGCGAGGCCATTTATTCGGAGGAGGTGGTGTGGGAGCCTCGGAAACAGACGGATCCCGCGTATCATTATAACGAGATTATGGCGGCGCTGAAGACGGCGGCGAGCAAAATGCCGCGCGTGGACGCGATTGGCGGCAGCTCGGCGGGGGTGTATATCGACAACCGCGCGATGATCGCCTCGCTGTTCCGCGGGATCCCGCAGGAGCGCTTCGGCGAGGTGCGGGACATGTTTACCCGCATTGGCGACGAGCTTGGCGTGCCGCTGGACATCGTGAACGATGGCGAGGTGACGGCGCTGGCCGGCTCGATGTCGCTGGAGGACAACGGGGTGCTGGGCATCGCGATGGGATCCAGCGAGGCGGGCGGCTATGTGACGATGGACGGCAACATCACGAGCTGGCTGAACGAACTGGCGTTCGCGCCGGTGGACTACAGCGCCACGGCTCCGGCGGACGAGTGGTCCGGGGATATTGGCGTGGGCGCGCTCTATTTTTCGCAGCAGTGCGTGTTCCGTCTGGCTCCGGTGGCCGGTATTGAGCTTCCGGAAGAGGTGACGGATGCGGAGAAGCTGAAGGCGGTGCAGGAGCGGCTGGAAGCGGGCGATCGCGCCGCAGTGCAGATCTGGGAGTCGATCGGGATCTACCTGGGCTACACGATCGCGCATTACGCCGATTTCTACGACCTGAAGCACGTCCTGATTCTGGGCCGTTGCACCTCGGGACGGGGCGGATCGCTTATCCTCGATGGCGCCCGGCACGTGCTTGCGGTGGAGTTTCCGGAGCTTCTGCATATCAACATTCAACTGCCCGATGAAAAGAGCCGGCGCGTGGGCCAGTCCATCGCGGCGGCGAGCCTGCCGGCGCTGAAGTAAGGCGCTCACGATAGCATTGGCAATTCCCGCCGTCACAGGGACAGCAGCGACATCATGGACGGCAGGGCAATGGAATCCCAAGTCTCCGCGGACCCTGCTTTCGCTGGAGTCTCTAGAATCGGGCGAGGCCGGCGCGCCTCGCCAATAGCAACCGATTGCGGATGTAGTCCGCGGCCGAACTGAAAGGTTAAATGCCCCCCCATGAACCTGACCCTGGACACCGCCCAACTTTATATTCCCGACGGCGTCGACGAGACGGAGGCCCTGGCCCGCACCACGCACCTGGCGATCGGCGCGCACCAGGATGACCTGGAAATCATGGCCTACGACGGCATTGTGCAGTGCTACCAGCAGCCGGACAAGTGGTTTACGGGGGTGGTGGTGACGAATGGCGGGGGCACGCCCCGGAGCGGGATTTACGGCAACTATTCCGACGCGGACATGATCCAGGTGCGGAACAAGGAGCAGAAGAAGGCGGCGTTTGTGGGCGAATTTGCGGCGCAGTTTCTGCTGGATTTCCCGAGCGGCCGCGTGAAGGACGCGTCGGACGCGGGCCCGGTGAGCGATCTGGCGGCGATCATCGAGGCGACGCGCCCGGAGGTGATCTACACGCACAACCTGGCGGACAAGCACGACACGCACATCGGGGTGACGCTGCGAACGATCGCCGCGCTGCGCCGGGTATCGGAGGAGGCGCTTCCGAAGAAGGTGTATGGGTGCGAGGTGTGGCGCGATCTGGACTGGATGGTGGACAGCGACAAGGTGGCGATGGACGCGTCGCAACGCGAGAACCTGCAGATGGCGCTGGTGGGTATCTTCGATTCGCAGATCGCCGGTGGCAAGCGTTATGACCTGGCGACGATGGGCCGGCGCCGCGCCCACGCGACCTACCACCAGTCGCACGGGGTGGACGAGACCACGGGCATTACGTTCGCGATGGATCTCACGCCGCTGGTGGAGGATCGGGACCTGGATCCCCTCTCGCTGGTGCAGGGCTACCTGAGCAATTTCCTGAGCGATGTGACGGATCGTGTTAAGAAGATTCAGGGGGAGTAGGAGTTAGGCTGGAGGCTTTAGGCTTTAGGCTTTAGGCTTTAGGCTGGAGGCTAATGGGCACGGTCAATCCGCCTGCGGCGGACAGGGCCGCTTGTCCGTGGCACACCGGGAGGGGGGCCGGGGCAGTTGACAGTTGACAGTTGACAGTTGGCGGTTGGCAGTTGACAGTTGACAGTTGACAGTTGACAGTTGACAGTTGACAGTTGACAGTTGGCGGATGGCGGTTGGCGGTTGGCGGTTGACGGTTGACAGTTGGCGGGCGAGTTCTTCTTGGATTATTGCGTATTCTTGCCGCTCGATTTGTTGAGGACGGCTGCACGTTCCACTTATGCCGCCCCGCTGGGGCTCTATTGTTGGGGGCCGCTGACCGAGGGCTCGCTTCGCTCGCGCCTGGGCTACGGTATGCCGCCGCTTCGCGGCTGTACGACGGCGGTTTCCTGGGCTAAGGTCTCTGACCAGATTAATGTTGCCAAGCATAGATCCGATTCACCCCGGGAATGACTGTATATAGACGGGCTATCCCGGGCAAAAGGATTAGGGCGATAGCACTACACCAATACGGGAACTTGGCAAACTTAAATCGATCGTAACACTTTAGCCGAGCGAAGTACAGTGGCCAAACCAGAGCGACTTGCTTAATAGAGGCTGCGTGCAACTGTGGAGCGCCGACAGATTGCGCCGTCGGCGCAAGAAAGCGTTTTGAACATGCTACCGTTGCATGAGAAGCCGCGTGTCGTCGGAGGACTCCGGCAACGTGTTCTCGCACCTTCGGTGCGATGCCGGCGAGCCGCCGGCGCTCCATACACACCGGATCCATTAGTAAAAACATACTGTTCCGCACTTCAGACCGCTAAAGTGTTGCAATCGATCATATTCCGAAGCCTTATTCGCGTTATTTCGCGTCCATTCGTGGTTCAACTCTTGTGGTTGCTGCTATGCCGCGAGAGGTGTTGGGCTGCAGGCTGATCAGGGGACGGCCGGGGAGGTGTTTATCCAGACCTTTTCCCGGGCTTCGGCGAGGCGGGCGGCGGCGGCGGCGGCGGTTGAACCGGTGGCCATCACGAATCCGCCGCGTTCCCGGGTGACCAGATCGACGACATGGGTCAGCCGGTCGCCTTCGCGGGCGGTCAGGCGCACGGTCTCGATGCCGGGCATGGCGCGCGCTTCCTCCACGCCTTGAAAGCCGGTAACCACGCCGCTGCGCGTTATGAGCCAGGCGGCGGCGACCCCGATCTCGCAGCGCGGCGTGGTGCGCGGCGCCCTGCCGGCGGCGCAGGCGAGCTGGGCATCGAGCAGATCCACGCCCTGCGATCGCCGGACGACCGCGCGCAGGAGCGGGTCGAGGGTTGCGGGGCATTGGACGTCCACGAGGGTGAGGCCGCTCCCCGAATCGACGAATTCCAATTCCACGTAGGCCCACCCCGGGGGCATCGTCCGGTTGAGATTTGACGCGGCGGCCATGGCGGCTTCCATGAGCGCGCCCCGGCGCGGCACGGGCATGGCGTAGCCCAGGGGCACGCGGTACATCGAGGTGGTGGTCTCCTGCGCGACCAGGTCGAAGGGAACGAGATCGCGACCGGCCTTGAATGCGGGCAGGCGGTAGACGGCCCCCTCCACGGCGGGTTGCAGGCGCACCGGTCCGCCGGCGCCGCGCCCGCGCAGTTTGATGGCGGCGAGTGAAAGGTCGCTCGGATGATCGACGCGCATGCAGGAGGCGTCGCCGTCGCCACAACCGGCGCGCACCCAGACGGGAAACGCGAGGTTTCGGCGATCGGAATCGGAAATGCGTTCGAGATCCGGGAGGCTGAGATGGGTCGCGCCGGGGACGAGCAATGCGGGTGGTCCAGCAGTCTCTGGGCAGGGCATGTGCGGGAGGCCGAAGTGCGCCGCGATGCTGTTTACGACGCCGCGCAGGGCGGGATTGGCGGCCCAGACGCCGGCCAGGCGGACGCCGCGGAGCTTGTCGCTGCATACACCGGCTTCCCAGCATGGCACGCGAATGATCGGTGCGGGCGCGGCATTGGGATGGGGATCGCCTATTGCGGCGAGGTATAGCGGCGAGAGGCCCAGCCGTGTGCAGGCGGCCGCGATGTCGTCTGTGTCGTTCGGAATACCGGCGATTCCGATCTGCATAATCGTAGACTCCCTCGACTTTCGCCCGCGCGAACGGCGCCGCGCTTCCCCGGGTGAAACGATAGCGGATCGGGGGGCTGGTTTGCACGCTGGACGTGCGGGCACAGGCCATCACGGGGTGTTGTGTCACCCGGCGGGGGTGGAATACTGCCCCGACTGTTGACGCGCTACTGGAGTCTCACACCCACAAGCCTTTGCGGCGGAGCCGCAGAGCTTGAGGGTGGCACCCGTGGCTCCCTTTGAGATTTCAAAGCGGGCGCTCTCGGGGCGTTGCTTCACCCGGCAGGGGTGGAATACTGCCCCGACTGTTGACGCGCTACTGGAGTCTCACACCCACAAGCCTTTGCGGCGGAGCCGCAGAGCTTGAGGGTGGCACCCGTGGCCCACATTGAAGTTTTCGGGGCGGGCGATCACGGGGTGCTGCTTCACCCGTTTATGAAGATGGACGGCGGCTTCGCCGCCTGGCAGGCGGGGACGCCCACCACGGCGCGTCTTCGACCTGCGCTCCCAGCCTTTGCCGCTTCCTTGGTAGAGATGCTCTAATCTGGTTTTTATGAGGCAGTTGTGGTAATGCCGAGGCGTTTCTTTCAGAGCAGGTACCCGCGATTTGTGGGTGATTTGGGCGCTTTCGCGGCTGGGGTGGGTCTGTCGCGGTTGCCCGTCCCCGGGTTTTGTGGGCTTTGGGGCTTGTGTTACCATGACACCACTTTGCGTCCCCGTAGAATTACGTTAAGCAAACACGGCCTGACGGAGCCCGCTCATGCAATTTTATAAGTCGTTGTCGGCTATTGTCTTGACTGCCCTCATCGCCCCCGCGTTTCTAGCTGGATGCGGCGGAAGCGGTGGTTCCGCACCGGAGGAGGCCAATGTTGGCGCGACCAGTTCGGGGTCCGGCGGCGGCGTTGATGATGGTGGCTCCGCGGCGGGTCCCAGCGCGCTGGACGCGCCGGATGAGCAGCTTGGGGCGCCGCCGGTGGCGGAGGGCCCTCCGGTGGAGGGCGACTGGATCGTGGTTCGACTCAACGCGGAGCCGCCGACCTTGAACCCGCTCCTGGAGGTGGCGGACGCATATACGCAACGGGTGGTGGGCGGCAACGGGGGCAACATTTTCGAGACCCTGCTCGAGCGAGACAACGAAACGCAGGAATTCAAGCCGCTGCTCGCGGAGCGCTACGAGGTGTCGGACGATCACCTGAGGTATACGTTCTACCTGCGCCAGAACGCCCGTTTTTCGGATGGGGCGCCGCTGACGGCGCACGACGTGCTGTTCACGTACGAGGCGATTCAGAACCCGGCGCACGACTGCGCGGACCGGCGGAGCTACCTGGTCGATTTCGAGTCGGCGACGGTGCTGGACGACTACACGATCCAGTTCCAGGCCAGGCAGCCGTACTTCCTGCACCTGAGCGTGCTGGGATCGATTGAGGTCGTGCCGAAGCACATTTACAGCCAGGGCGATTTCAATCGCGACTTTTCGCGGGCCCCGGTGGGGAGCGGGCCGTACGCGCTCAAGCAGTGGGATACAGGGCAACAGGTGGTAATCGCGAAGCGGGCGGATTATTGGGGCGAGAAGAAGCCGTGGGTGAACGAGATCCACTATAAATTCATCACAGACGACAATGCGGCGCTCCAGTTGCTTCGCCGGGGCGAACTCGATGAAATGCGGATGAGCGCGGAGCAGTGGGTCCGGCATGCGCCGCGCCCCGAAATTGCGGACAACTACCAGCGGATTACCATGTATTCGCCGGTGGACGGTTACGCGGGGACCTTCGGCTGGATCGGGTGGAACGCGAAGCGCCCGTTTTTCAGCGACAATCGTGTGCGCAAGGCGATGACGATGCTGCTCGACCGGGACACCATCGGCGAGACGATTTACCACGGGCTGGTGCGTACGGTTAGCGGATCGATGTTCCCGGACAGCCCGGCTTATGACCAGAGCATTGCGCCTTGGCCCTTCGATCCCGAGCAGGCCGCGGCGCTCCTGGAGGAAGCAGGCTGGACGGACAGCGACCGCGACGGGATCCGGGACAAGGACGGGACGCCCTTCAGTTTCCAGTGGATTTTCCCGACGGGCTCGCCGGAGTACGAGCAGCTTGCGACGGTGTACAAGGAAGAGCTTGACCGCGCGGGCATTGACGTGACGCTGCGGCCGCTGGAATGGGCGACTTTCCTCGAGAGCGTGACCAAGCGCACGTTCGACGCGTGCAGCATGGCGTGGGTGAGCCCGATCGAGTCGGACCCGTACCAGATCTGGCATTCGAGCCAGGCGGAGAATGGGTCGAACTACGTTGGCTTTGTGAACGAGGAGGCGGATCGGCTGATAGAAGCGGCGCGTCTCGAATTCGACGCGGACAGGCGCGCGGCGCTTTACCGGGAATTCCACGCGATCCTTCACGAGGAGCAGCCGTACACGTTCCTGTACAATTCGAAGCGCAAGGTGGTGGTATCCAACCGCTTCCAGAATGTGAAGCCGTATACGCTGGGCTTTGACATGCGGGAGTGGTGGGTACCGCTGGACCAGCAGCGCTACCGATGATCGGCGGGCGGGAACGGGAGTCGAGATTGTGCGCACCTATCTGATCCGCCGGTTGCTGCTGGTTATCCCGACGTTTCTCGGGATCAGCATCATCACGTTTCTAATCGTGCAGATGGCTCCAGGCAGCCCGATCTTTCTGAAGGTGCACAAGCCGGGGAGCGCGGGGGGCAGCGCTATCACGCAGGAGGCCATCGAGCAGACGAAGAAGCTGTACGGCCTGGACAAACCGCTGCCGGTGCGGTATGTGCTGTGGCTGGGCAAACTGGCGACGCTCGATTTTGGTAATTCCTACAAGGATCACCGGCCCGTGCTGGAAAAGATCGGCGAAACGCTCCCGATCACGATCCAGCTGAACCTGATTTCGATCCTGCTGATTTACCTGATCGCCATACCGATTGGCGTGTATTCGGCGACGCACCAGCACTCGCCGGGCGACACGCTGATCACGCTGATCCTTTTTGTTCTGTACAGCCTGCCGAGTTTCTGGGTGGCGATGCTGCTGATGTACTATTTTTGCGGGGGCGCGCACTGGAACTGGTTTCCGGCGGCGGGGATGAACTCGTACGACGCCCGGACCCTGGCGTGGTGGCCGTGGCTTCTGGATCGCGGGTGGCACCTGGTGCTGCCGGTGGTCTGCCTGAGCTACAACGGGCTGGCGAGCCTTTCTCGGTATGCGCGGGCGGGCCTTATCGAGACGGTCCGCCAGGACTACGTGCGGACGGCGCGGGCCTACGGGTTCAGCGAACGCACGGTGATTTACAAGTACGCGCTGCGGAATTCGCTGATCCCGATTATCACGATTCTGGGCGCGCTTATACCCACGCTGATCGGGGGGAGCGTGATTATCGAGAGTATCTTCTCGATTCCCGGCATGGGCAAGCTGGCTTTTGAGGCGATCCTCTCGCGCGACTACCCGCTGGTGATGGGGATCCTCTCGATCACGGCGCTGCTGACGCTGCTGGGCCTGATTCTTTCCGATATCCTGTATGCGCTGGTGGATCCGCGCATCAAATTCAGCTAGGAACGTTATTCGATGCGTCTTGCGCGCGAAAACCGGTGGAACGATCACGATGTCTGACGCCATGCACCAGAACCAGGGCTACTGGCGGCTTGTGTGGCGGCAGTTCCGCAGGCGGCGGCTTGCGGTGGGATCGGTGGCCATTCTGCTTTTGCTCGGGGCCATCGGGCTGCTTGCGCCGTTCCTGGCGGGGGAAAGGCCGATCTACCTGGTGAAGGACGGAAAGACGTACCTGTTTCCCAATGTGATCACGTACAAGGACCTGGTATCGGTGAATTTCGATCGGTGGGCGCCGTCGGCCGGCGAACGCGCGATCCGCCCGCCGATCCCCTATGCGCCGGAGCGGTCCAATTTGCGCAACCGCCTGCAGCCCCCGTCGGCGAGCAACTGGCTGGGGACGGATGATCGGGGTCGGGATGTGCTGAGCCGGATCATCTGGGGCACGCGGATATCGATGACCGTTGGCTTCGTGGCGATGGGCATTGCGGTGCTAATTGGGGTTATAGCGGGCAGCCTGGCGGGCTATTACGGGGGGCGGGTCGACGCGGTGGTGCTGCGGCTGATCGAGATTGTGCTGTGTTTCCCGACGCTGATCCTGATTTTGACGTTGATCGCCTTTCTCAATCCGAGCATTTACAACATTATGATTGCGATTGGGCTGACGCGCTGGCCCGATGTGGCGCGTCTGGTGCGGGGCGAGTTTCTGAAGCTGCGGTCGGCGGACTTCACGACGGCGGCGCGGGCGACGGGCCTGCGCGATTCTCGGGTGATGTTCCGGCACATGCTTCCGAACGCGCTGGCTCCGGTGCTGGTGACGGCGACCTTCGGTGTGGCGGGGGCAATCCTGATAGAGTCTTCTTTGAGCTTTCTGGGCTTTGGCGTTCCGCCGCCCACGGCGAGCTGGGGCGAGATATTGAAGCAATCGAAGGACTATGTCGACTTCGCGTACTGGCTGGTTTTTTTTCCCGGCTTGGCGATCTTCGTCACGGTAACGGCGTTTAACCTGGCGGGCGAGGGTCTCCGGGACGCGATGGATCCGCGGTTGAGGCAATGAGCAGAGAAAAACTTTCAGAACGCGGGAGGCGCGGTAGGATGCCAGACTCGGCCAGGCGTTGCGGAAGGCCCAAAGACGCCCGCATACGTGTACAAGGACAACAGGGACCTAAGGGACATAAGGGACATAAGGGACATAAGGGACAACAGGGACCGCAGAGACCTGCGAGGCAACGTCGACGAATTCGTGTTCCTGCCGTCCCTGGAACGGGTCTCGCCATCCCGAGTGAATCACCATTGAGCCGCCGGGAACCCATCTTCTCATGACCGAACCAGCCGCCCCCATACTTCAGGTGAAGAACCTCAGGACTTACTTCAAGACCGACCAGGGTCTGGCGAAGTCGGTGGATGATGTTTCGTTTGCGCTGCACCCGGGGCGGACGCTGGCGGTGGTGGGCGAGAGCGGTTGCGGGAAGAGCGTGACGGCGCTTTCGATCATGGGGCTGGTCCCGGAGCCGCCGGGGGTGCGCGCGGGCGGGGAGATCCTTTTCGGGGGGCGCGATCTGCTTCAATTGCCGCAGCGGGAATTGCGGGCGATCCGGGGCAACGATATCTCGATGATCTTCCAGGAGCCGATGACGTCGATGAATCCGGTGTTCCGTGTGGGCGCGCAGATCAGCGCGTCGATCCAGCTTCACCTGGGGCTCGACAAGAAGGCCGCGCGCGAGGAGGCCATCCGCCTGCTGGGCCTGGTGGGGATCCCGGTTCCGGAGCGGCGTGTGGACAATTACCCGCACGAGATGTCCGGGGGCATGCTCCAGCGGGCGATGATCGCGATGGCGCTTGCGGCGGATCCGGCGGTGCTGATTGCGGATGAGCCCACGACGGCGCTGGATGTGACGATACAGGCCCAGATCCTGGATTTGCTGCGGAAACTGCAGGATGAACGGGGGATGTCGATCTTGCTGATCACGCACGACCTGGGGGTGGTGGCGGAGAACGCGCACGACGTGGTGGTGATGTACGCGGGCAAGGTGGTGGAGCGGGCGCCGGTGCGGGAGCTCTTTGCGCGGCCTCGCCACCCGTATACGCTGGGGCTTTTTGCCTCGTTGCCGCGGCACGACACGCGTTTGGAACGCCTGCACGTGATCCGGGGGAATGTGCCCGCGGCGACGGCGTTTCCCCCCGGTTGCCGCTTCCACAGCCGCTGCCCGTACGCGGTCGACCGCTGCCGGGAATCGGTTCCACCGCTGGAATCGGTCGGCGAGGGGGGGCACGAGGCCGCCTGCTGGGAGCTGGATCGCGTAGCGCCGCAGGAGACGGTGCTTGCGGCGAACAAACCGTCGGATGATACGCCATGAGCCAGGACCTGCTCGTTGTAGAAAATCTTGTGAAGCACTTTCCGATACGGGAAGGTATCTTCGCGCGGACGGTTGGGGCGGTGCGCGCGGTGGATGGCGTGAGCTTTTCGATCCCCCGCGGGACGACGTTGAGCCTGGTGGGCGAGAGCGGGAGCGGAAAGACGACGGCGGGCCGATCCACGCTGCGGCTTATCGAGCCGACCGCGGGCCGGATTGTGTTTGACGGAATTGACCTGACGTCGTTGGGTCCGGCGGAATTGCGCGGGTTGCGCAAGCGCATCCAGATCATCTTTCAGGACCCGTACGGATCGTTGAACCCCCGGATGACCATTTACTCGGTATTGGCGGAGGCGATGAAGGCGCACGGGATCGGTGACGCCGGCCAGCGGCGGTCGCGCTGCTTTGAACTGCTGGAGTTGGTGGGGCTGCCGCCGGAGGCGGCGGACCGGTATCCGCATGAGTTCAGCGGGGGCCAGCGGCAGCGCATTGGCATTGCGCGCGCGCTGGCGGTGGAGCCGGATTTGATCGTGGCGGACGAGCCGGTATCGGCGCTGGACGTCTCGGTGCAGGCGCAGATTCTCAACCTGCTCCGCGACCTGCAGCGTAAGCTCGGGCTGACGTATTTGTTCATCGGCCACGACCTGAGCGTGATCCGCCATATCTCCGACGCGGTGGCGGTGATGTACCTGGGGCGTATCGTGGAGATCGCGCCGGTGGACGTGCTTTTTGCCAACCCGGTGCACCCGTATACGCGGGCGCTTCTGTCCGCGGCTCCGGTGGCGGCGCCGGGCCGAAAATCGAACCGTATCATCTTGCCCGGCGACGTGCCGAGCCCGATCAATCCGCCTTCCGGATGCCACTTTCACCCGCGTTGCCCGGACGCGACGCCGGCCTGTTCGCGGACGCCGCAGGCGCTCACCGAGGCGGGCGAGGGCCACCGTGTGGCGTGCTCGGTGCACGCGCCGCGCGCGTGAACCTGGTTGCCGGGAAGTATGCCGATCTGGTAGGCTTATAGGCGAGGCTGGAGGAATACATGCGTCTAGACATAGCGGCACTAAGCGATATAGGGCGCCGGAAAAAGAACAACGAAGATTCCTATATCGTTATTCGAGAGGGCGCCAAGGACCTCCGCCTCTTCAAGGAAGGGGCGCTTGTCTGTGTGGCGGACGGATTGGGCGGCCACACGGGCGGCGAGATCGCCAGTAAGCTGGCGGTGAAGATCGTTGGGGAAATCGCCAAGGAGAAGCCTGCGCGGATGCCCCAGAACGGGGAATCCGTTGACGAGCGAAACGAGGGCCCGCTCCCGAAGGTTCGCACGGCGATCGAAAAGGCGAACGAGAGCATTTTCCAGACGAACAAGGATCTGGTTCGCACGCGCCGCCCCATGGGCACGACGGTTCTGACCGCGATCATCTACCCCAAGAAGACTTATATCGGCAACGTCGGCGACTCCCGATGCTACCATATCCGGGACGGCGAGATTCTGGCGCAGACCGAAGACCACTCCTGGGTTGACGAGCAGGTCAAGATGGGGCTCATGTCGAAGACAGAGGCCGAATCCGATCGCCGGAAGAATATCGTGACCCGTTGCGTGGGGACGCACGAGGAAGTGACGGTCGACACGTACCGCTGGCATATCGTGCCCGGGGACATGCTCCTGTTGTGCACGGATGGCCTGGTGAACATGATTCCGGACGAAGAGATTGTCCGGGAGTTCCAGCGGAACGCTTCGGCGGCGGAGATCGCGCAGCGGCTGGTGACGAAGGCGAACGAGGCGGGCGGCAAGGACAATATCACGGTCGTTGTGGTCAGTATCAGCCCGGCGCCGGTTCGGCTTATGTACATGCGGCTTGCGGGCTTTCTGCGCCGCCACGCCATTGGCATTGCCTGGGCGCTTTTTCTGGTGGTGTATGGGGCGCTGGCGTTCCTGGCGGGTTACCTGCTGCGGCCGTCGCTGGAGGGGCCGGCGGACGGGCCGGAGTATGAGTTGGCCGCGCCGGAAGATGAACTTCTGGCTCCGGCGGAGAATCTGTAGGCTGTTTGGTTTTTTTGGGGGGCTTCCGGGGATGTGGGGCGGGCTCTCGGGGGCGACTCGGGCCGGGACGTACCCCCGCGTTGTGGTGGCTGGCCATTGGGCCGGGTGATCCGGTTTGACGCGGGGTTTGCTTCGTTGTACGAGGCTTCTTTGCGGCGGTACGTCCCTTGGTTTGGGGCGACTCGGGCCGGGACATACCCCCGCGTTGTGGCGATTGGCCATTGGATCGGGGGATCCGGTTGGACGCGGGGTTTGCTTTGTTGTACGAGGCTTCTTTGCGGCGGTACGTCCCTTGGTTTGGGGCGACTCGGGCCGGGACGTACCCCCGCGTTGTGGTGGCTGGCCATTGGGCCGGGGATCGGTTGGACGCGGGGTTTGCTTTGTTGTGTGTCGCTTCTTTGCGGCGGTACGTCCCTTGGGGGCGGTGTCGGGGGCTCTCGCTGCGTCGGGCAGGATGCCCAACCTCCTGTGAATGAGAACGGCCCGGGCTGGCGTTTTGCCGGTCCGGGCCGATGTTTTTTATTCTGGTGGTGTGGAGCTTGATGGGGTTATGCGGAGGCTTGCTTTTCGCTTTCGGCGCCGTCTTCTTTCTTCGCGCGCTTCTTTTTCTTTGAGGAGATGTAGCGGCGTCCGCTGTCTTCGGTGCGGGCGGCTTCGCCTGCGGGGCCGCGCCCGAAGTAGTTGTCCCACACGAGGACAACGGGGCTGGCGACGAAGATGGAGGAGTAGGTGCCGACGAGGATACCGATGATGAGGGCGAGGGCGAAGTCCTGGATGTCGGCGCCGCCGAATATGAAGAGCATAGAGCACACGAAGAGCGTGGTGACCGAGGTGAGCAAGGTGCGGCTGAGGGTGGCGTTGATGGCGATATCGATGATATCGGCGAGTTTTTTCCCTCGGCCCTTGAGTGCGGCGAAGTCCTCGCGGATGCGGTCGAACACGACGATGGTGTCGTTGAGGGAGTAGCCGATAACGGTAAGGATGGCGGCAATCACGGCCAGGTTTATCTGTCGTCCGAGGAGTGCGAATATGCCGAGGGTGATAAAGACGTCGTGCACGATCGCGACCATGGCCCCGGAGGCATAGTTCATGTGGAAGCGGTAGCCGATGTAGATCGAGATGAAGAGTAACGACCAGACGATGGCCCAGATGGCGTCGCTGCGAAGCTGGGCGCCAACGGCGGGCCCGACGGTCTTCACGGCGTCGAATTCGATTTTGGAAGCGTCATTGCCCACGAGGGGGGCGAGCGAGCCCCGCAGGCGGTCGGATACCGTGGGCGATCCGCCTTCCTCACCGGCGCCGGCCGCGTCGACATCGCCGACGCGGATCTGGAACAGGTTCGTTTGGCTTCCGTCCTGGGCCAGGACTTCCTGCACGGTCGGCCCCGCGAAACCGGCGTCATTCAGGGCGGTGCGGATCCCGGCGATATCGACGTGGGCATCCTGGTGGAAGTTGACGCGGACATTGGTGCCCTGGGTGAAGTCGACGCCGAGCATGGTTCCGTTATTAAGTTTTGCCCCGAAGAGGCTGACACCGGCGATTACGGCGACGGCGCTCAGCGTGCCGCAGAGGCGCCGCCACTTCATGAATCCGAGGTGGGTGTCCTCGGGGATGGCGTTGAGCATTTTGACGCTCTTGACGAGCTTGCGCTCCAAGACGAAGTCGAAGAGGGCGCGGCTGACGACGAGGGCGGTGAACACGCTGGCGCAGACGCCGATGCTGAGGGTAATGGCGAAGCCTTCGATGGGGCCGGTTCCGAACTGGAAGAGCACGAGGGCGGCGATGAAGGTGGTGATGTTTGCGTCGAGGATGGCGCTTGCGGCCTTTGCGAAGCCGGTTTCGACGGCGGACTTGACGGTGTGGCCAAGCCGGATTTCCTCGCGGATGCGCTCAAAGATGAGTACGTTCGCGTCGACCGCCATGCCGATGGTGAGGATGAGGCCGGCGATACCGGGGAGGGTGAGGGTCATGTCGAAGTAGGCCATGGCGGCGAGCACGTAGACCGCGTTGAGCAGCAGTGCGACGAGGGCGATTCCGCCGGGGACCATGTAGTAGACGAGCACGAAGACGGCGACGAGGGCGAGGCCCCAGAGGGCCGATGTGACGCCGGCGCGCACGGAGTCGGCGCCGAGGGTGGCGCTGACGATGTCGGTCGAGTCTTCTTTGGGCTTGACCACCATGGAGCCGGAATTGAGGGCGATGGCGAGATCGCGGGCTTCGGCGGCGCTGAAGTTGCCGGTAATCTGGCCGTTGAAATCGATCCGCTGGCGGATGTTCGGCGCGGACACCACCTGATCGTCCAGCACGATGGCCATGGCGCGGTTGACGTTGCGCTCGGTGGCGTCGCCGAACTTGGCGGCGCCTTCGCCCTGGAAGGCGAAGTTGATGGCCCACTGGGCGGGGTTCTGGGGGTCGGGGGAGGTGGTGGCGGAGGTCAGGCCCTCACCGGTGTGAATGGGCTGGCGGTCGAGCACGTAGACGCTGTAGCGCTGGCGCTCTCCGGGCTTGGGCTTGCGGCTGAAGGCGAGGAGCTTGTCCTCGGGGACGACATTGGGGTTCGCGTTGGCCTCGTCGACCATCTGGCGGACCTGATCGTAGTGTTCGGCCTTTATCCAGACGGGCTCGCCGGGGGCGGGGCGCTCGAAGAAGGCGGCGAACTTATCGGGGTAGGCGGCCTTGAGCCGGGTGAGCACGCGCACGGTCTCGTCCTGGCCGGATACGATGTTGAAGTTCAGGTCGGCGACTCGGGTCATGAGCGCGATGGCGCGGTCGACGTCCTTTTCACCGGGGAGCTGCACCTGGATCTGGTTATCGCCGAGCTTCTGGATGATGGGCTCTTTGGCCTCGAATTCATTGATGCGGTTGACGAGCTGCTGGTAGACCGCTTCCTGGACGAGCGCGGCGATTTCCTCGTCGGAGTCGGTCTCGGGGTCCTCGCGGTAGGCGGCGATGGTCTCGGCGGGGAGTTCGGTCCAGTCCAGGCTGAGTACCATCTGGATGCCGCCCTGGAGGTCGAGGCCGAGGGTGATGACCTGGTCGGGGTCGCACTGTGCCCATCGCTTAACCTTGAACAGCAGGGTATTGAAATAGCCGTGCTCTTCGAGTGCGCGGGCCTCGTCCTCGGCCTTGAAGGCGGCGGCCTTCTCCGCGCGCGCCTCGGGCGAGAGGACCATCCAGCCGACGGTGGGGTAGATGATCAGCAGGGCGATGATGATCGAAGCCCAGATGAGCAGGCTGCGATAACGAAGGTTGTTCATGGGATAACTCCACTGCGGCGAATGATTAAACGGGAGGACCGGGAGCGCGTACGGTGCGTGGCCGGCGGGCGCCCGTTATTTCCCGTCTTGCTTGTCCTTGATCACATGCGAAATGGAACTGCGGATGAATTTGATCTTTACCTCATCGTCGACCCGCAGAACGACATCAGCATCCGAGATTCCGACGACTTTCCCGCAGATACCGCCAACGGTGACGACTTCATCGCCTTTGGCGAGGGCGTCGAGCATATCGCGGCGTTCGCGGTCGCGCTTTTGCTGGGGCCGGATCGTGAGGAAATACATGATGAGGATGACGGCCATGAGGAATGGCAACATTCCCATGAATCCGCCGCCGGCGGGTCCGGCCGGCGCGCCCTCGCCCCCGGATGGCGCGCTTGCGGGGACCGCTTCGGAGACTTGCGCGATGAGGAAAAGGATCGAATCCAGACTACTTTGAAAGCTCATGGTAAAGCACAGCTACCTTCAGGTGGAATAGGCTAGAAGAAAAGAGCGCTTGAAGTCCAGAAACCTGCCGTTCCGGATGGCTTCACGCGCGGAATCGGCCAATTGTAACATAAAGAAAAGGTTGTGTAAAGTATTCAGCCGCAACGACAAAATCTCTCCCGCGCGGTACAAATGGTGGAGGTAGGCGCGGGTGTAGACGCGGCAAACGGGACACGCACAGGCGGGGTCGAGGGGGCCGAAATCGCGGGCGTAGCGGGCGTTCTTGATGTTGACCTTGCCGGCGCTGGTGAAGAGGCTGCCGTTGCGCGCGTTGCGGGTGGGCATGACGCAATCGAACATGTCGACGCCGCGCTCGATGGCGTTGAGGACGTCCTCGGGCGGCCCGACGCCCATGAGGTAGCGCGGCTTGTCTTCGGGGAGGCAGGGGGCGGCCCAGTCGACGGCCTGGACCATCTCTTCCTTGCTCTCCCCCACGCTGACGCCGCCGATGGCGTAGCCGGGGAAATCGAGATCGACGAGCCCCTGGGCGCTTTCGCGGCGGAGGTCTTCGTAGACGCTGCCCTGGACGATCCCGAAGAGGGCCTGGCGCGAATTGGCTTCGCGGGCTTCCCACCGGGCGCGGCAGCGGATGGCCCAGCCGTGCGTCATCCGCATGGAGGCTTCGGCCTTTTCGCGGGTGACGGGGAAGGCGGTGCAGTCGTCGAAGCACATCATGATATCGGCGCCGATGCTGATCTGGACGTCGACGGCCTTTTCGGGCGTGAAGAGGTGGCGCGAACCGTCGAGATGGCTCTGGAAGGTGACGCCATCGGGCGTGATCTTGTTGAGGGCGCCGAGGCTGAACACCTGGAAGCCGCCGGAATCGGTCAGGACCGGCCGATCCCAGTTCATGAACCCGTGAATACCGCCCGCCTGTTCGAGGGTATCGGTTCCCGGGCGCAGGTAGAGGTGGTAGGCGTTGCCGAGGATGATGCGGGCGCCGATGAGGCGCAAGTCTTCCTGCGACAGGGCCTTAACGGTGGCCTGGGTGCCGACGGGCATGAATACGGGGGTCTGGACTTCACCGTGCGGGAGTACGAGGCGTCCTGCGCGCGCGGCGCACTGGGGATCGCGGGCCTCGAGGGTAAAGGTCATGGCGCACGGCATGGTGGGTTCCTGCGGGGGTGGGTTGAAGTGGGGTCTTTTTATACAGGATGGGTTAAGGGAGGCGCAACGCGGGGGCGCGGGGTTGGATTGCGTGGAGCGATCGGGTGGGGTGGCATTGGGAACTTGGGCTTGCGCTGTGTCGGGCAGGCCGGGGACGCGCGGTGGCGGGATGCCCAATCGGCCCGCGACTGACGGGTGGCAAAGGGCGGCGCGCATTTGCTACACTTCCGGCTTCCAGCGCGGAGAGGTGGCCGAGTGGTTGAAGGCGGCGGCCTCGAAAGCCGTTTTACGGGCAACCGTAACGAGGGTTCGAATCCCTCCCTCTCCGCCATGATTCTTGAATCCCATTTTGCATTGCGCGGCGCGTGCGGCGTGTGCTACGATTCACGACCCATGGGCGATTAGCTCAGCTGGTTAGAGCGCTGTCTTCACACGGCAGAGGTCACTGGTTCGAGTCCAGTATCGCCCACCATTTAAATTGTATTGTCGGCCAATGGCGCGTTTTTCGCACTGTTGGCTTTTTCTTTTTCCCGGGGGCTTGTGGGGTCGGGGTATGGGGGTGTTGAAACCGAAGGGAGCGTTGGGGTGGTCTTGTACGGTTGGAGTGTGTCCTGGAAGGCGATTGTGGGGCTTGGGCGGGTTCGGATGTGTGGGGGCGGGCTGTTGATGGGGAGCGGCCGGCGGGCGGCTTCTCGCGGGGATTCAGATTGGATAGAATCAATTTCTTGACATTGTCCAATAAATGAGTTATATCTGTAGGGGTGTTCGGGCGGGTGCGTGGCCGTTGCGTGTTGTGCGGGCGGTTTTTGGCGGGACGCGTTGGGGGGGATCCCGGCGCCTTCGGCGGGGGCGGTGGATGCGCCGCGCCGCGATCGGGAGGCCGGGGAATTAGGGGATTTGCATCCGGGAGGCTGCGCCCGGGGCGGAAGCTGGCGCCGGACCCTCGTTTCCGGCAAGAATGTGTGTTGGACAAGATTGGCCTTTGCCGCGGGGACGCGTGGCCCGCGTGTTTCGTGGCGGGGTTGGAGGCGGGCGAATGCGCGCTTTCGACCGGGCCTTGTTGGCGGGCCGTTAAACGCAGAACACTAGAAAAGGAGTACGAACATGTCAGCTATGGCGACTACACACGCGAGCGGCGGGGCTGGCCGGCCGGCGAGCCAGCGGAGTGCGCGGATGCGCGCGGGATGGCTTGCGGCGCTGGCGGCGGGCTGTCTGGCGTTCCCGTTCGGGAGCGCTGTGGCGGCGGAGGGCGCGGCGGCGGAAGGGGAGGCGGCGAAGTGTCCGGTGACGGGCCAGATGGCGACGCCGGCGCGGCACACGGCGGCGGGCAGCCTCTCGAACGCGGACTGGTGGCCGAACCAGTTGAATCTGGATATTCTTCACCAGAATTCGGCGAAGAGCAATCCGCTGGGCGAGGACTTCGATTACGCGGAGGAGTTCAAGAAATTGGACCTGGATGCGTTGAAGAAGGATCTGACGGCGCTGATGACGGATTCGCAGGACTGGTGGCCGGCGGACTTTGGGCATTACGGGCCGCTGTTTATCCGGATGGCGTGGCACAGCGCGGGCACCTATCGCGTGGCGGACGGGCGGGGTGGCGCTTCGGACGGTACCCAGCGTTTTGCGCCGCTGAACAGCTGGCCGGACAATGCGAACCTGGACAAGGCGCGGCGCCTGCTGTGGCCGATCAAGCAGAAGTACGGGAACAAGATTTCCTGGGCGGACTTGATGGTGCTTACGGGCAATGTGGCGCTGGAGTCGATGGGGTTCCAGACCGCCGGGTTTGCGGGCGGCCGCGAGGATGTGTGGGAGGCGCAGAAGGACGTGTATTGGGGCCCGGAAAGCGAGTGGCTTGGCGACAAGCGGTATTCCGGTGAACGTGACCTTGAGAATCCGCTTGCGGCGGTGCAGATGGGTCTGATCTACGTGAATCCGGAGGGGCCGAATGGCGAGCCTGATCCGCTGAAGGCGGCGATCGACATCCGCGAGACTTTTGCGCGCATGGCCATGAATGACGAGGAGACGGTGGCGCTGATCGCGGGAGGGCATACGTTCGGGAAGGCGCACGGCGCGGGGCCGGCGAGCCATGTGGGCCCGGAGCCGGAGGCGGCGGGGATTGAGGAGCAGGGCCTGGGCTGGAAGAATACGTTTGGCAAGGGCAATGCGGAGGACACGATCACGAGCGGCCTGGAAGGGGCGTGGACGAGCGCTCCGGCGCGGTGGTCGCACATGTTCCTTTCGAATCTTTACGCGTACGAGTGGGAGCTGGTGAAGAGCCCGGCGGGCGCGTGGCAGTGGACGCCGAAGAACGGCGCGGGCGACGGCACGGTGCCGGACGCGCACGATCCTTCGAAGTCGCATGCGCCGATCATGTTTACGACGGATCTGGCGCTGCGGATGGACCCGATTTACGGCCCGATCTCGAAGCGCTTCCACGAGAACCCGAATGAGTTCAAGGAGGCGTTCGCGAAGGCCTGGTTCAAGCTCACGCACCGCGACATGGGCCCGGTTTCGCGCTATCTTGGGCCGGAGGTTCCGAAGGAAACGGAGCTTTGGCAGGATCCGGTTCCGGCGGTGGACCACAAGCTGATCGATGCGAAGGACATCGCCTCGCTGAAGAAGAAGATTCTGGATTCGGGCCTTACGACGCAGCAGCTTGTTTCGACGGCGTGGGCTTCGGCGTCGACCTTCCGCGGTTCGGACATGCGCGGCGGCGCGAACGGCGCCCGCGTTCGGCTGGCTCCGCAGAAGGACTGGGAAGTGAACCAGCCGGCGGAACTGGCGAAGGTGCTGGGCGTGCTGGAGAATATCCAGGCGGACTTCAACGCGGCGCAGTCGGGCGGCAAGAAAGTCTCTCTTGCCGACCTGATCGTGCTGGGCGGTTGCGCGGCCGTGGAAGACGCGGCGAAGAAGGCGGGCCACGACATCCAGGTTCCGTTTACGCCCGGGCGCACGGACGCTTCTCAGGAAACGACCGATGTAGCGTCCTTTGCCGTGCTTGAACCGGCGGCGGATGGCTTCCGTAACTATGTGGGTAAGTCGTATGATCGTCCGGCTCCGGAATTGCTGGTGGACAAGGCGCAGTTGCTTGACCTGACGGCGCCGGAGATGACGGCGCTGGTGGGCGGTATGCGTGTGCTGGACGCGAACTTCCAGAATGCGAAGCACGGCGTGTTCACGGACAAGCCGGGGACGCTGTCGAACGATTTCTTCGTAAACCTGCTTGACCTGAACACGGAATGGCGGAAGGCCGAAGGGGCCGCGGGCGTCTACGAAGGCGTGGACCGCGCGTCCGGAAGCGTGAAGTGGACGGGCACGGATGTGGACCTGGTCTTTGGTTCGAATTCGCAGCTTCGGGCTATCGCGGAAGTGTATGGCAGCGTGGAAGGCCGGCAGAAGTTCGTGGCGGACTTCGTGGCGGCGTGGACGAAGATCATGCACCTGGATCGCTTCGATCTGACGGCCTGATTTCCGTCGATTGTGAATTGAATTGAGACGGGGCCGGGGTATCGGTCCGGTTGCGAATTGCCCGGCGGCGTATGTTTTGCGCCGCCGGGCGTTTTTTTGTGCGGGTGTGGAGCGTGTGGAGCCGCTCGTGTGGGGTGGCTGGGTTGGATGTGGTGGTGGTGTTGCTCCAGGCACACGAAGGCGCCTGGGGCGCCATCGCGTGGCACGGGCGTGGTGGGGTTTGGGTAGTCTGGGTTGGGGGGCGGTGTTGTGGGGGTGTAAGCGTTCGTTGCCGCAGGCAGGAATGCCCGCGATCCTGGGTTGGGGTGTCTTGGAGGATTGGGCGGGTTGGGCATTTCTCGGGATTGCATGTGTCCCTCGCGGGGATGCCCGCGATTTTGGGTTTGGGTCGGGGCGCACTTGGATTTCTCCTTTTTTGCTGAAATTGGCGCTCCCCATTGGGCGGTTTTCGGGGTATACTGTCTGGTGGCGCAGTTCACGGGAGTATCCTTCGCCGGGCGGGCGGGGTCGTTTTCTTCAGCAGTGATTGGAGTCAAGGCGTGTGCGGATGCGCATGTCGTTGGGTTTCGGTTGTACCAGCGCAGTGACGGCTCCTCGCTCAGGACTTTGCGGACCGCCCCTCTCCCTCTTTGGTCGGAGGGGTCTGAAAGGGCTGATGAAGCGGAGTTCGGGGTGGCGTTGGCGCGATTTGGCGCCGGGTTTTGTTGAGGCCGGGCCGCGGCGGAGCGGTTTCGGGAGAGGTAACCTTTTACGCAGGAGGATGGGATTATGTGTATTCGATATCGCAGTATCTGTTGGGTGGCGCTGGCCGCATTGCTGGTGGTTGGCGCGCCGCGGGCGGAGGCGCCGCCCGCGCCGGGAGCGACGGGAACGCGGCTGGAGAAGGGACTGGACACGTATTCGTTTGAGATCACGACGCGGTCGCGGAAGGCGCAGCGCTGGTTTAACCAGGGCCTGGTGCTGCTGTATGGATTCAACCATGGCGAGGCGATCCGCGCGTTCAGGGAGGCGGCGGCGCTGGATCCGGAGGCGGCGATGCCTTGGTGGGGCATTGCGTACGCGAACGGCATGCATATCAATATGCCGGAGATGACGGAGGCGCAATGGCAAGCCTCGCACGAGGCGGCGCAGCGGGCCCTGTCGATTCTGGACCGGGAGTCGCCGCTGGAGGCGATGCTGGTGATGGCGGTGTCGGCGCGGACGGCGTGGCCGGTTCCGGAGGCGCAACGGCCGTATGACGAGGCGTTCGCGGCGGCGATGGAGCGCGTTTATACGGCCTTCGGGGAGCAGCCGGACGTGGCGGCGCTGTACACGGAGTCGCTGATGAACCTGCAGCCGTGGGATTACTGGACGGAGGAGAAGCAGCCGAAGCACCGGGCGGCGGAGATTGTTTCGGTGCTGGAGAAGGGGCTCGCGTCGCACCCGGACCACCCGCAACTGTGTCACCTGTATATTCACGCGACGGAGGCGGGCCCGGATCCGTCGAAGGCGGTGGCGTCGGCGGAGCGGCTGTTGCACCGCGTACCGGGCGCGGGCCACCTGGTGCACATGCCGTCGCACACGTTTGCGCGTGTGGGACGGTACAGCGACGCGGCCCTGGCGAACGAGCTTGCGGTGGCGGCGGACGACCGGTTCTTCGAAATCGGAACGGAGCCGGGAACGTACTACCTGTATCACGCGCACAACCTGCATTTTGAGGCGTACGCGAATATGATGCAGGGCCGCTACGAGCCGGCGCTGGCGGCGGCGCGGCGGCTGGAGGTCGCGGTTCCGGACCCGGTGCTCGACGCCATGGCGTTTGTTGTGGAGGGGGTGATACCGACGACACGGCATGTGATGATCCGTTTCGGGAAATGGGAGGCAGTCCTGACGGAGCCCGCGCCGCCGTCGAAGCGTCCGGTGATGACGGCGCTGCACCACTACTCCCGAGGGATTGCGCTCTCGGCGCTTGGGCGGACGGACGAGGCGCGCGAGGAGATTGCGCGGTTTGAGGCGAGCGTGCCGGCGGTGCCGGAGGACTGGTGGGTTTTTTCGAACAAGTTGAGCGATGTGCTGCCGATCGCGCGCCATATGCTGGACGGTGAGCTGGCCTATCGCGAGGGGCGGCTTGAGGATGCGTGGGCGGCGCTGGAAGCGGGCATCGCGGCGGAGGACCGGCTTGCCTATGACGAGCCGCCGGGCTGGATGATTCCGGTGCGCCACGCGATGGGCGCGCTGCTGCTGGAGGCGGGGCATCCGGAACGGGCGGAGAGGCTCTACCGGGAAGATCAGGCCGCGCATCCGGGCAATGGCTGGTCCCTGCTTGGGCTGGCGCAGTCGCTGGAGGCGCAGGGAAAGAATTCGGAAGCGGCGCGGTATGCGATGCAACTGGACAAGGCCTGGGACGATGTGGCGGATCGCCCGACGAGTTCGTGCCTGTGCGCGCCGCGGGTGGCGATGCGTTAATTCGACCTGGCCCTGGGGGCTGGAGCGGCACGGCGATTTGCCGTGCCGCTCCGGCGCGGGCCGCGTAATTCTTGATTGACAGGCGGGCGCTGATGGATAATGGGCGACGCGGGGGGACTGTCTCCGGACTTGTTTTCCCTGGGCCAGAGCGGCGACTCGCGGCGTTCCTCACGCCCGCCGTCGCGCACGCTCCTCGCCAACCATTGTCCAGCCGATTCCACCAGGCGCCAGCAGTCTTGTCGCCCGGCGAAGGACGTGGCATTCGCACCCCAAACGCGGAGAACGTAGTATGAATCTTGAATCCTTTCTGGCGCGGGCGAGCCTGCCCGCGGCGCTGGAGCGAGTTCTCCGCGAGGCCCCGTCCGTGGCTGTGGCGTGCAGCGTTGAGGAACTGGAGGACCTGGCCTGCGGCTCCCCTGAAAACCAGCAGGCGGTTGTCTCGTACGACCTGCCCGACGGCAGCCGGTTCGACGAGGTGGATGTGGCTCGGGTGCGGAACGGTGTGAGCGCCAATTATCGGGAACCGTACATGCGCCGCCGTGATTCCGAATGCATGCTGGTGGCGGATCGCAACCCGTCGGACAAGCCGCATTTCAGTGGCCGCTACGATTTCGAGTTCAGCGATCTGAAACAGGAAACCTTCTCCTGGCTGGCCCGCCAGGACCTGGCCGTGTTCGCCTTCACCATGGGGCAACCCGATTTCGGGGCCGATGCCCTGGCGATTTGCCCCGCCAATGCGGGCTTCTTCGCGTTTGGCCTGGGGCTGCTTCAGGGGGTGGTGGATCTGGAGCGGCTGGATCGGCAACTGAATCCGGCCTCGATCATTTATGTGGCGCCGCCGTTCCGGCATACGCACTTCGGCGGCAAGCAGATTGTGGTGCATGATCGCGGCGACATTCACGAAATCTTCTCGTACAACCTGTATCCGGGACCGAGCGCGAAGAAGGGCGTTTACGGGGCGCTGATCGAGCTGGGAGAGCAGGAGGGCTGGGTGACGGCGCACTGTTCCTCGGTGCAGGTGGTGACGCCATATGACAATACGGTCACGTTTATGCACGAGGGAGCGAGCGGCGGGGGGAAGAGCGAAATGCTGCAACAGCCGCACCGGCTGCCGGATGGCCGCCTGCTGCTCGGTAGAAACACGCTGACGGGCGAGCGGCGGTATCTGGAAATTCCGCGGACGTGCGACCTTTACCCGGTTTGTGACGACATGGCGCTGTGCCACCCCTCGATCCAGAAGGATCAGGGTTTGCTTTCGGTGGCGGACGCGGAGAACGGGTGGTTCGTGCGCGTGGATCACATCAAGGAGTACGGGACGGACCCGGATCTTGAACATTTGACGATCCACCCGAAGAAGTCGCAGCTGTTTTTGAATATCGATGCGGTTCCGGGGGGAACGGCGCTGATCTGGGATCATATCCAGGACGAGCCGGGCAAGGCGTGTCCGAACCCACGGGTGGTGATACCACGGAGTGTGGTGCCGAACGCGGTCGATGGGGATGTGCAGATCAATATCCGATCTTTCGGCGTACGCACGCCGCCGTGCACGCAGGATAATCCGACGTATGGCATCCTGGGGCTTTTTCACGTGCTTCCGCCGGCGCTCGCGTGGCTCTGGCGGCTGGTGGCCCCGCGCGGGCACGCCAACCCGAGTATCGTGGACACGGGGGGCATGAGCAGCGAGGGCGTGGGCAGTTACTGGCCGTTTTCCACGGGGAAGAAGGTGGCGCAGGCGAACCTGCTGCTGCGGCAGTTCCAGAACGCGCCCGCGACGCGCTACGTGCTGATTCCGAATCAGAATATTGGCGCGTGGGAGACGGGTTTCATGCCGCAGTGGCTCGTGCGCGACTATCTGGCGCGGCGTGGGCACGCGCGGTTCAACTCGGACCAGATCGTGCCGGCGCGCTGCCCATTGCTCGGGTATGCGCTGCAGACGATGCGTATCGAGGGGAGCACGATACCGCGGTGGTTCCTGCAAGTGGACACGCAGCCGGAAGTGGGCCCGGGCGCTTACGACGCCGGGGCGAAGATCCTGACGGCGTTCTTCCACGAGCAGTTGAGTAAGTTTGTGCAGCCGGACTTGGATCCGCTGGGCCGGGAGATCATCGACTGCTGCATGTCCGGCGGGAAGGTGGAGGATTACAAGGCGCTGATGGCGGGCAAAGACGCATCGGTCACGGCCGGTTTGTATTAACGGGGGGGCCGCCTGCGCTCCGAGTGGTCCGCGATCCTGGTGCGCCTTTTGGCGCTGAACACAGGCGGGACGCCCGCCTCCGGCGTGTCGTGGACCTGTGCCACTTTCTTTTCGAGGTGGCTTTGGTGGGTGGCAGGGGAACTTTTGGAGGTGGGCTCACGTTGCCGCAGACACGAATGTCCGCGATCCTCGCGCCTTCGGCGCGATGGACAGCCGGGACGGCTATCCTACATTTGCGCCTTTTGGCGCTGAACACAGGCGGGACGCCCGCCTCCGGCGTGTCGTGGACCTGTGCCACTTTCTTTTCGAGGTGGCTTTGGTGGGGGGCAGGGGAACTTTTGGAGGTGGGCTCACGTTGCCGCAGACACGAATGTCCGCGATCCTCGCGCCTTCGGCGCGATGGACAGCCGGGACGGCTATCCTACATTTGCGCCTTTCGGCGCTGAACACAGGCGGGACGCCCGCCTCCGGCGTGTCGTGGACCTGTGCCACTTTCTTTTCGAGGTGGTTTTGGTAGGAAGTGGCATGTGGTTGGTGGTGTGCCCGCCTCCCCTGCTCTGCTACACTGGCCTTCCGGATGCGCATATACGCAACCACGGAGAGCCACCGATGAAACGCCTCACACGCCAAATTTCCGCCTTGACGCCGCTGATGTTTGCCCTGCTTCTCGCGTTGCGGTGCGAGGCCGTCCCGCCGGAGCGCCCGAATATCGTGCTCATTATGACGGACAATCATGGGGCGTGGACGCTGGGCAGCTACGGCAACACCGACATCCAGACGCCCCACCTGGATCGGATGGCGCTTGAAGGAGTGCGTTTTTCGCGCGCCTTTGCCAACAACGCGGTGTGCTCGCCGACGCGCGCCACGTATCTGACGGGACTCATGCCGAGCCAGCACGGGGTCCACAAGTACATCGACACGAAGGTCATGATGGGCCCCGAGGCGTATTCGACGCTGGCCGAGTTCGCCACGCTGCCGCAGATTCTGAGCGAGAACGGCTATACCTGCGGGCTGAGCGGGAAATGGCACCTGGGCGCCAACATGACGCCGCAGGAGGGGTTTAGCTTCTGGGTCACGAAGCCGGAGGGGCACACGACGGACTTTGTGAATCAGGCGATCATCGAGAATGGAGCCGTCACAACGCTCGCGGAACACCAGACGCCTTACTGGACGCGCCGGGGCATTGAGTTCATCGAGGCGAATCGCGACCGCCCCTTCTTCCTGTTTCTCGCCTACAACGGCCCGTATGGTCTGGGGAGCAGCGCGCTGACGCCGCCTATCAACGAGTTCGCGACGGTGTACGCGGAGGAAGCGCTGCCTTCGTTCACGCGGGATACGCCGCACCCCTGGCTGCACAACAATCGACAGATGCTGAACAATGTAACTTCCGCGCGCAAGTACGCCTCGGAAGTCAGCGCGGTGGACGCGGGCGTCGGCGAGCTTCTATCGGCACTGAAACGGCTCGGGCTGGATGAGCGGACGCTCGTCATCTTCACGGCGGATCAGGGGCTTGCGGGCGGACAGAGCGGCTTCTGGGGCATGGGCGATCACACGCGGCCCCTCACGGCCTTTGACTGGACGATGCACGTGCCGCTGATCGCGCGGCATCCCGGATCGATCCCGGCGGGAGGCGTGGTGGACAACCTGGTCAGCAATTACGATTTGTTGCCTTCGGTGTTGGATTACGTGGGGCTTTCGGACGAACAGGCGGCGGATCCGCCTTCTCCCGGGCGAAGCTATACGCCACTGCTGCGCGGCAAGCAGGTCGACTGGACGAACGAAGTTTACTATGAGTTTGAGAACGTGCGGGCAATCCGGACGGATACGTGGAAGTACATTGAGCGCCTGGGCGATCCGGCGGTAGAGCTGTACCACCTCGAAAGCGATCCGGGGGAACGGCTCAACCTGCAGGGAGACGCCGCACACGAGGAGATTCAGGCCGAATTGCAGCAGCGCCTTCACGCGTTCTTCGCGGCGCATTCCGAACCGGAGTGGGATCTCTGGAACGGCGGCGACGCCAAGGGCGGACTGTTGCTGGGAAAGCGCCCATACGGCGAATAATGCCGGCTACCGCAGGCGGCGATTCCGGACCGCCTCAGGCATCGCCCTCGCGGTCCGGCATTGTATCCAGAGACGCGGTGTAATCAAGGGGATCGCCCGGAAATCGGTCCTCGTCCAGGGCGGCGTCGAGGGTGCGCTGTTGCATTTCGAAGGGACAGCGTACGGCGGCGTATACCTGGCGGGTGTGGCGGAAGGCATAGGGCACGCCTGCCATGATGGCGAGCAGGATCATTGCGGTGATGAATCGTGGCGCGGCTCCCGGCACGCGGAGGTTGGGCAGCTTGAATCGCACGATTTCGTCGAGGGGATCCACGGCGGCCATGCGTGCGCGCAGGGCCTCGAACTCGAGCGGGGCGCCTCGGTAGGCCAGGGCGCGGCCGGTTTCGGCGAGGAAGGCCCGCAGGGATTCGAGTTCGGCGGCGCAGGCGGCGCAGGCGTCCACGTGTCGCTGGACCTCCCGGGCGGGATCCGGACGCAGGTCGCCATCCAGCAGGGCTGGCAGGGCGCGGCGTATGTTGCGGCATTCCATGGTCGTAAGATTCCTTTATGTTCTCCGGGCTTCGCGGCGCCCGTTCCGACCGGCCCCGGCCGCGCTGGCGCTATCCGGTTTCGGGTCGCTCTCCATCCACGACGCCAGCAGATAGCGGAGCTTTTTCACGGCCAGGATTTTGCGGGAGCGGACGGTGTTTACCGGGCAGTCCAGAATATTTGCGATATCCTCCAGGGAGAGGCCTTCGATCGAGCGCAGGACGAACACGATGCGCTGCTCCTCGGGCAGCTCGTCGAGCGCGGCGTGAATCTGGTCGCGGAGCTCCAGGCGGGACGCGCGTGTTTCCGGGCAGGCGTCGCATCCGGCGGCGAGGGTGTTGAGGGCTTCTTCGCCCTGGCGCGCGCCGAGGCGCCAGGTTTTTTGCTGTTGCCGGCAGTATTCCAGCCAGATCATGCGCGCGATGGCGAACAGGTACGCCGGGAATGTTCCGGAGGCCTGGTAACGCCTGCGAATCTTCCAGACGCGCAGAAAGGTCTCCTGCGACAGGTCCCTGGCGTGGCTGGGGTTGTGAGACAAGCCGTAGAAGAAGCTCAGTAGCGGGCGCTGGTAGCGGTTGAACAGCACTTCAAAGGCGGACGCGTCGCCCGTTCGCACGCGCATCATGAGTACGATGTCGTTTGTTGTTTCTTCGGGATCCATGCGTATTTCCCGTGTCTGCTATTACTATGGCGCGAAATCGGGAAAATGATCAAGGGGGTGTGGTTTTTTTTGGGGCGGTGTGTGGTGACGTGGGGTTGGGGTGGATTGAACGGGGAACGGCCTGGCAGATTCTCGGGCGGGTGGCCGTGACAAGCGTGGACGCTTATTCCGCCTGCGGCGTACTTTCAGCCCACGTTGGCGTTCGCTGGGGGGGCGGTGTTGTCGGGGGCGGGGGCGTTTGTTGCCGCGGGCAGGAATGCCCGCGATCCTCGGTTGGTGGGCTTTGGAGGATTGGCTGAAAAGTTCGGGAGCCGCCCGTTGACTGGCGGCTCCCGGGATACGTGGATGGATATGGGGGGGTTATTCGGCGGCGGCGGTGATCCAGGGCCAGTTGTCGGTGCGGAAGGGGCTGGCGGGTAGGCCGGCGGCGTTGTAGATGGTGGATACGGGGTTGTCGGCCCAGCCGTAGCGGACGGCCTTTGGATCGGGCACGTCGGGGGAGGATACGACGACGGTGTTCCCCTGGATCATGGCGTTGGCCCAGACGAAGTTCTGGTCTTCGCCGGCGATGGTGAATCCGCCTTCGTCGCCGTAGCGGGCGTGGAGGCCCTCGGCGTAATTGAAGTGGATGATGACCTTGCCGTCCTTAATCTCGTGGGACTTGTAGAGCGGGCCGGAGGGGGTTACGCCGCGCTGGAAGTAGTCCTTGTTGAGCGCCCAGAGGGCGAGTCGGCGACCGACTTCCTGCTTGTTTTTCGGGTGGATGTCGCCGGCTTCGCCGATATCGATGGCGCTGGCCATGCCGGTGTTGGGCAGGTTGAGGGTGAGGAATTGCGCGAAGCGCAGCTCGGCCCAGGGGCTTTCGGGCGCGGGCTCCTCCTTGCGGGGGTAGAAGTTGGCGAGCTGTACGAAGTAGAAGGGAAAATCGCCCTGATCCCATTTTGCGCGCCAGTCCTGGATCATGGCGGGGAAGATGGTGTTGTACTGGTAGGCGCGGCCGGCATTGGACTCGCCCTGGTACCAGATGGCTCCCTTGATGCCGAAGGGCACGATGGGGTGGATCATGGCGTTGTAGAGGCTGGAGATGCGGTGCGGGTGATCGGGGCCCATGGGCGGGCGCGGCTTGTCCTGGTCGGTGGCTTCGCCGCGATCTTTTTTGGCCTGCCACTCGGCGAGCTGTTTATCGTAGGCGGCCTGGGTCTGGGGCCAATCGGCGACGATTTTCTTCCAGCGCTCGGTGATGGGGGCGAAGGCGGGCACGGCAGCCACGGTCTCGGCGCTGGTCCAGGATTCGGAGGGCGTGCCGCCCCAGGAGGTATGGATCAGTCCGACGGGCACGTCGAGTTGGGTATGCAACTCGCGTCCGAAGTAGTAGGCGACGGCGGAGAAGCCGGGGATGGTTTCGGGCGTGCAGACCTGCCACGTCCCCTCGCAGTCTTCCTGGGGGGTATCGGCGGTCTTCCGAGTCACGTGGAAGAGGCGGATGTTCGGGTAGTTCGCGGCGGCGATCTCGGCTTCCGGGTTGCCCGATTGCTGGACGGACCATTGCATGTTGGACTGTCCGGAGCCGACCCAGACTTCACCGACGAGGATGTTGTCGAAATAGAGCGATACGGCTCCGTGGGCGACGCGGAGGTCGTGGGCGGCGTAGCTGGCCTTGACGGGCTTGAGGGCGGCGTGCCAGCGCCCGTCCTGGCCGACGGTGACCTGCTGCTCTTCGCCGGCAAAGGAGATGGTGAGCGTCGTTCCGGGGGCGCCCTTGCCCCAGATGGGGTTCTTCTGGTTCTGCTGGAGGACCATGTTGCTTCCGAAAACGCTGGGCATCCAGAGGTCGGCTCGGGCGGCGGCGCACAGCGCGAAACCGAGCGCCACGGCGGCCAGGGTCAGTGCGTGAAAGTTCCTGCTCATGGGATTGTCTTTTCCTTCCTGTAGGGGTTGCCTCCAATGAGGAGAGCCAGCGTAGCAGAAACGGCGGGCGCATGGAAACTAGACGTTTGGGGCGCGGCTCCCGGTCAGGTTCAGATAGTATAGATGCGGTTCTGATATTACCGCGCTTCGAGCGCGGGGAGGCTAGAAATGTCGTAACACTTTCGCCGAGCGAAGTAGCGAGCATGTATAGCTCCAGACACTCCGGCAACTTGAGAGGAAGCACGGCAAAAATGATCGCGGGCATTTCTGCCGCGGCGTACCCTCGGCCTGGCCGCCGCAACGCCCGCTTCGGCATTCGACGGGTATGTCTGACCTGGAATAGGGTCCCCGCGTCCCCAGGACCGGAATGCAATGGGGTTCGGGGCCATTTCACGAGTGCCACGATCACATGAAGTCTTGCGCTCCTCCTGCCGCGGACACGAATGTCCGCGATCCCGGCGCGCCTTTCGGCGCTGGGGACAGGCGGGACGCCTATCCTACATTGGCGCCTTCGGCGCAGAAGAAATGCTATTCCGAAATTCGTAACACTTTAGCGGTCTGAAGTAGCGCTAGCCCATTCTTGTTATGCCGCGATCCTACGACGAGAGCGCGCAAGGCTGGGAGCGCAGGTCGAAGACGCGCCGCAGGAGGGCCTCCCCGCCTGCAACGCACCTGAGGTGCGTGGCGTGTTTGCGATATCGGCACATGTGATCGGGGAGACGATTGGAACCGGACTACCGCTGTGTAACAAATTCGCGCCTCCGGCGCGTTGCGGGCGGGCCGCCCGCGCTCCCATTCGTCCGGACTTCCGTTGCGACGCGGGATTGTATCGTCGAGGAATCAAGCAGCTTCATTCCGCTGAAGTAATACCGAAACTCAGGGCCGAAGGCCTGCTTCAAACCAGCCTGGGCCATCGGCCCAGGCAATGGGATCGAAGAAGCGATGAGGGTTGAAGGTGCGCTCCATAGCGCACGTAGTTCATCGGTAATATCAGGACCGCACCCTACACTAACTACAACGCGGGGTGCTATAGATCGGCGAGCTGCCTGAGGAGGTGTATGGCGGCTTCACAGGGCCCCTCCCGGTCCGTGTCGACCTTGAGGGTGATGGCGGGCTGGTCGCGCCAGGCGAGTTCGATGGCTCCGCCGTAGGTCTGGTAGAGCCGGTTCTGGGCCTGTTTGTCGGGGAAACGGCTGGCCTCGAACTGGATCGAGACCACGCTTTTGGCGGCGGTGACGGATTTCGCGCCGGCCTCGCCAGCCAGGGCGCGGACGCGCATGACGTCGAGGAGGCGGCGCACGGGTGCGGGCGGCGCCCCGTAGCGATCCTTGAGTTCGTCGAAGAGTTCGTCGACCTCCTCCACGGCGGTGACGCCGGCAATGCGGCGGTAGAGGGTCATCTTCTGCTGGGCCACGGGCACGTAGGCGTCGGGGATGTGGGTGTCGAGGTGGATCTCAAAGGGCGGCAGGGTCCGCTTGCGGAGGGGCTGGCCCTGGTGTTCGGCGACGGCCTCGGCGATGAGGTCCTTGTAGGTTTCGTAGCCGACGGCGGCGATGTTTCCGCTCTGCTCGGCCCCGAGGATGTTGCCGCAACCCCGGATTTCGAGATCCCGCATGGCGATGCGGAAGCCGGAGCCGAGCGAGGAGAAGTCCTCCAGGGCTTTCAGGCGCTGCTGGGCCTCCTCGCTGAGGGCCTTGTGGCCGGGGATGAGGAGGTAGGCGAAGGCGCGGTGTTTATAGCGCCCGACGCGCCCGCGGATCTGGTAAAGCTCGCCGAGGCCGAAGGTATCGGCGCGATCGACGATGATGGTGTTCGCGTTGGGGATGTCGATGCCCGAGCCGATGATGGTGGTGCAGACGAGCACATCGATCCGCTTGCTGACGAACTCGGTCATGATCTCTTCGAGCTCGTGTTTCGCCATCTGGCCGTGGCCGACGCCGACACGCGCGCGGGGCACGAGCTTGTTGACGTGGGCGGCGATCTTGTCGATGGTCTGGACTCGGTTGTGCAGGAAGAAGACTTGCCCCTCGCGGGCGAGCTCGCGTTCGATGGCCTCGCGGATGACCTGCTCGTCCCAGGGCTCGATGCAGGTATGTATGGGGAGGCGGTCGTTGGGCGCGGTGTTGATGAGGCTCATGTCGCGGACGCCAATCAGGGAGAAGTGGAGCGTGCGCGGGATGGGTGTGGCCGAGAGCGTCAATACATCGACGTGGGTCCGGAGCTGCTTGAGCTTCTCCTTCGAGGCGACGCCGAAGCGCTGTTCCTCGTCGATGATGACGAGGCCGAGATCCTTGAAGTTGACGTCCTTCGAGGTGATGCGGTGGGTGCCGACGAGGATATCCACCTCGCCGGCCTTTACGCGGTCGATGGTTTCCTTCTGCTGCCTCGGGCTGCGGAAGCGATTGAGCAATTCGATGCGGACGGGGAAATCCGCCATGCGTTCGGTGAAGGTGTTGTAGTGCTGCTGGGTGAGCACGGTAGTGGGCGCGAGCAGGGCGACCTGCTTGCCGTCCATCACGGACTTGAAGGCGGCGCGCAGGGCGACTTCGGTCTTGCCGTAGCCGACGTCGCCGCAGA
This sequence comes from Candidatus Hydrogenedentota bacterium, assembly GCA_019637335.1. NCBI lineage: Bacteria > Pseudomonadati > Candidatus Hydrogenedentota > Candidatus Hydrogenedentota bacterium. The sequence continues at coordinate 696,404 of JAHBVV010000001.1, forward strand.
GGAGGCGGTCCATGGGGCGGGCGGATTCCATGTCGCGCTTGATGTCGTCGATGGCGCGGGCCTGGTCGGGGGTTTCGTCGTATTCGAAGGCGTCCTCGAATTCGCGTTGCCAGGGGGTGTCGGGGGCGTAGGCGTGCCCGGTGAGCCCCTCGCGCGCGGCGTAGAGCTTCACGAGCTCTTCCGTCATGTCCTTCACGGCCTTCTTGACGGAGGCTTTCTTCTTCGCCCAGGTCTTGCCGCCAATACGGTCGACCTTCGGAACGGCCCCATCGCCGCCCGCGTACTTCTGGATGGTGTCGATCTGCGTTACGGGGACGTACATGGTGTCGCCGCCCGCGTACTGGATCGTCATGTAATCGCCGGCTTTGCCCTCGATACGGCGCAGGCCCACGTAGCGGCCGATGCCGTTGTCGGCGTGGACGATGTAGTCGCCGACGGCCAGATCGCTGAACTGGGTGATGGTCTGGCCGGCCTCGAAGCGGCGGCGTTTGCGGCGCATGTAGTGGCGGCCGAACATCTCGCGCTCGGAGAGGACGGCGAGCTTCTCGGCGTTTGCGGTGAAGCCCGACTGGAGCCGCCCGATGCCGACGCGCAGATCGAAGGCGTCCTCGCCGGGGCGGTAGCCCTGCTCTTCGAGGAGCTCGTAGAGGCGGCGGCGCTCGCCGGTGTTGACGCAGAGGAGCTGTACGGTGAAGCCGTCGAGGTCCCATTGCTTGAGCTGGGACCAGAAATCGCCGCTGTGCCCGGCCCATCCGGTGATGGATTGCATGGGCGCCTGGAAGCGCGGCGTATCGGGGTCGCGGTCGTAGCCGATCTGGGCGAGGTGGATCTGCTTGAAACGGGCCAATTCTTCGAGGGCTTTTTCCCAGGGCAGGTGGTGGGGGCTGCCGGCGAACTGGGCGTCGAGATCTTCGGCGGCTTCGCGGAGACGCAGGGGTTCGTCGAGCACGACGAGCGTGTTTTTCGGGAAGTAGTCGGACAGGACGGTGAGGCGGCCCCCCTCCCGGGCCGCGAGCAGCGCCTTTTCCGAGCGGGGCAGGATGTGCACCTCGGATTCCTGGGCGATGGAGCGCTGCGTTTCCGGCTCGAATCGGCGGATGGAGTCGATCTCGTCGCCGAAGAATTCAACACGGTAGGGCAGCTCGCTGGAGATCGGGAAAACATCGAGGATCCCGCCGCGGAGGCTGAAGTCGCCCCGGTGCTCGACCATGGGCTCGCGCACGTAGCCCATGCCGATGAATCGGGCGAGGAGGGCGTCGAGATCGTGCTCCTCCCCCACGCTCAGCACGAGGCTGTCCTCGGCGAGGCGGCGCTGGTTGACGACGTATTGGAGCAATGCGCGGAGGGGCGCGACGGCATGGATGGGGGCGCCGGCCTCCTTCGCCGCGGAGAGCCGCTTGAGCGTGTTCATGCGCTCGGCGACGATGTCGTCCGCGGGGTTCATGGTGTCGGTGGGCAGGACTTCCCAGGCGGGAAAGAGGGCGGACCCGTCCTCGTCGGCGAAGGTGCAGAGGTCGTCGTGCACGCCCTCGGCCTCGAGCCGGCCGGCGGTAATGAAGAGCAGGGGGGCGCCGAGATCGGAGGCGACCTGGAGGGGCAGGAGGGTCTTTCCGGAGCCCCAGGGGCCGACCAGCTCGAGGCGCGGGGTGTCGTTTCGGCGGAGCTGGCGCGCGATGGACTCGACGATCGGGAATACGGGCAAGCGCAGGGCCATGGGCCTCCGTTCGGACACAGTTGTGCGTCCGCGCCGGGAATTAATGGGCGCGGGCGGGATTCTGGGGTGTTTTTTGCGGATTTCCGGCGCTTCGGGCCGTGAAACCGGCGCTATTATACGGAGTTTTGGGGGGAAATGCCTACTTCGCGCCGCCGCGGAGTGGAACCTCCGGGGCAGGGGGCGGTATACTGGGTCATCCCCGATCCGGCGCCGCCACGTTCCCGGCCGCGCCCTGCCGGGAGGATTCCCGGGGTTCCGGCCCCGCCTCGCCCGTTTCGGGCCGCCCCCCGTTTAACGACACAGGAGCACAGCATGAGCAACGAACGACTCGTCATCGGCATGCCGGCGGGATCGCTGGCGGATCCGAACCGCGGCGGCAATCTTATCGCGCTGTTGAAGAATGCGGGATTCCCGACGCGCGGCTACGACAGTGGCGGCCCGACGAAGTTCCCGCTGAACGCGGTGCTGATGGGCTGGGACGGGCGCCCGCAGGAATTTGGCGCGCAGCTGGCGATCGAGGAAATCGACATCGCTATCGCGGGGGATGACTGGATCCAGGAGCGGGTGCTGGAGTTCAAGTACGAGTATAAGAAAGAGATCAATCTCGAAAAGGTGCTTTCGCTGAACCGGGGCGGGGTCCGGCTGGTGACGATTTTGAATCCGCTGCCGGCGGGGGTGAGCTTCGATGACTGGCTGGCGAAACTGCTTGCGGAGAAGCCGCTGGTATCGATGGTGGCGGAGATGCCGTATCTGGCGCTGGACTGGTTCCACAAGAAGATTGAGAAGTTGGGTTTTGCGGAATCGCATGGCGCATTTTCGGTGCAGAAGTTCAAGACGCCGCCGCGCATCGACCGGGGACTGGTGATCTATGAGACGTGGGGCAAGACCGAGGCGAAGGTGGTGAACGGATCGGTGGATTTCGGGCTGGAGATCACGCAGACGGGCAGCGCGATCCGGAATTACGGGTTGCAGATCGGCGAGGATGTGTTCAACTCCGAGACGGGGATCTGGGCGAATCCGGCGATCCGGGAGAACCCGGAGAAGGCGGAGCTTGCGCGCATGTTCCTGCTGAACCTGAAGGGTTCGATCTACGCGGAGGACAAGGTGCTGCTGTTCTTCAACGTGAAGAACGCGCTGGTGGAGGCGGTGTTGAAGTTCCTCGGGGAGAACGCGCTGTTTGCCGACGAGCCGACGATGAATCCGGGCGACGGGTACACGGAGTTCAGCGTGCAGGTGAGCACGACGAATAAGACGATGGGCCTGGCGGCGGTGCGCTACGAATTGGCGAAGATGGGGGCCACCCATATTGAAACGGTGCCGCTGGATTCGTGCATTACGAGCCTGGACGCGCTGAATTTTTGAGCGGTTGCTCGTGAGGGGTTGCGGCGCGATGCAGGCGCCTTCGGCGCTTACCACAGGCGAGACGCCTGTGCCACGTTCCTTTCGCGGTGGTATTGGCGGGACGCCGCGATTTTGGCTGGATCGGCGCTTCCTTTGCCGCGGACACGAATGTCCGCGATCCTTTGCGCCATTGGCGCGATGGACAGCCGGGACGGCTATCCTACATTCGCAGCGGACAGGGGTGTCCGCGATCCTTTGCGCGCCTTTGGCGCGATGCGGGCGGGCCGTCCACCACGGCGCATCTTCGACCCGCGCTCCCAGTTTGCGCTCTCACGTTGCTGTATCGGGCGACAGTGATTGAACTCGGGCTGGCCAGGCCTTGGAATTTCGGGATGGCGAGCGATGCCGCCGGGGCGATTGGGAAATCCGGCTCACTTTGCCGCGGACAGGAATGTCCGCGATCCTTTGCGCCTTTGGCGCGATGGACAGCCGGGACGGCTATCCTACATTTGCCGTGGACGGGGTGGCCCCGCGATGCGTTGCGCCTTGCGGCGCGATGCGGGCGGGCCGTCCACCACGGCGCATCTTCGACCTGCGCTCCCAGTTTGCGCTCTCACGTTGCCGTATCGGGCAACAGTAATTGAACTCGGGCCTGGCCAAGCCTTGGAATTTCGGGATGGCGAGCGATGTCGCCGGGGCTATTGGGAAATCCAGCTCACTTTGCCGCGGACAGGAATGTCCGCGATCCTGGCGCGCCAGGCTTATTCGGCGGGCAGGCAGAGCCCGTCTTCGCTTTCGGAGCCGTAGAGGTCGCAGAGCTCGTAGGCTCCCCAGTTGTAGATCTGTATGGCGCGGAGCATCTCGGAGAGATCCAGGTTCCAGTCTTCGGGGTTGTAGTCGGCGCTGTGGGGCGTGCAGGTGCGGTCTCCGGGGCCGGGGCTGAATCCGTCTTCGCCGGCGGGGTCGCAGTGGAACTCGCCGAGGTTGTAGAGCTGGATGAGGCGGAGGATTTCGCTGGAGTCGAGCCGGAAATCGTCGTTCATGTCGCCGGCGTGGCCGGCGCGATCGCGGTTGCTTCCCGCGAGCTCGGAACCGAGCACGTATTTCTCGATGGGATCGGCGGTGTCGGAGCCCCATCGATCGCTGGGCACGAGCTCGGGGCTGGCCTCCAGGGAGAAGGAGAGGTCGAGCTTTTTGCCGAGGGCGATGATGGGCTGGCCGGTGGTGGAATCTTTCATGAAGCCGCGGAAGGGGGCCTTCATTTCGGCCTCGTGGCCATCGCCGGAGATGGCGATTGTGACGATGGAGTCGGGATAGACGGGGCCGCGGTCGACGACCCAATAGATGGCTTCGCCGGAGGGCAGGATGATGGGTTCGCCGTGTGTGGCGGGGTTTAGCGCGGGGGGCGTGTCGTACCAGACCCATTGGGTGTAGCAGTCGTAGTTGCCGGGGACGATGCTGACGAGGCCGAGGGCCTGTTCCATCTGCGATACGAGGAAGGAGGGGCTGCCCTGGTCGCCGAGGCAGCCGTGTAGGAGGTAGTGGCCGGTGTTGAATTCGCCGTCGAAGAACTCGACCTCCATGTTCATGTCGTAGCCGGGGGTGGTGGGGTAATAGCCGCCCTCGTGGAGAGGGTAGCCGGTGGTATCGTCCTGATCGACATCGATGGTGACGATGATGTAGAAGCGTCCGGCGCGCCCGTGGTCGGCCTGGTTGCTGGTGCGCCCGATCTGGCCGCGCGAGCGGAAGTAGGCGTAGAGGTTTTCCTCGTCGTGGGCAAACTTGAATTCGAGCAGGTCGACGTCGGGGTGGTCGACGTAGTCTGGGATATCAAACTCGCCATCGTGGTCGGTGTCGTGCTGGTCGTCGGCCTCGTCGAAGTAGGCGCGCACGTCCGCCCAGTCATCGAAGTTGCCGTCGATGGTGATTTCGTGGATGGGCGCGGCGGTGGCGTTGCACGCGGCGAGGCCGAGGGCGGCCAGCAGGGCCCAATGCATCGTTTTCATTCTGTTACTCCTCGTATCAATTGGCCACGGGGCGCGCTTGCGTCCCCGGGGGGCTCCCCTATGCCGAGGATTTCATCATAGCGCATTCGGGCATCGAAATGCAGGGGGGAAAAGGCGAGGAGGTGTCGGCGGTTAACGGGGCGTCGGGGGCGTTGCGTGGGGTATACTGTGGGCGGCGGCACGGCTCATGACGCGTTGAGGCGCCCGTTGTGGATGACATGCTGCGCCTGACCGCTGGCGCCCATCTGGAGTCTCGCACGCTCAAGCCTTCGCGGCGGCGCCGCGGAGCTTGGACGTGGCACACCGTGGAGCATTGTAGGATTTCGGTGCAAGCTTCCAGGCCGACTTGAGACGAGGAGTATGGACCCGATGGATAGTGCCCTGGACAGCGCCGCCGACGCCATCGCGCGGGCGTCGCATGTGATTGCGGTGACGGGGGCGGGCATCTCGGTGGAGAGCGGGATTCCGGATTTTCGGAGCCCGGGCGGCATCTGGGATACGTACCCGCCGGAGCAGTATGCGACGGTAACTGCGTTCATGGCGGATCCGGATCGCGTTTGGACGATGTGGTATGAATTGGGCGCGATGCTGGGGAGCGTGGCTCCGAACGCGGCGCACCGGGCGTTGACGGCGCTCCAGGACCTGGGGCGGCTGCGCGCGGTGATCACACAGAATATCGACAATTTGCACCAGGCGGCGGGCTGCGTGGAGGTGATCGAGTACCATGGGAATGCGCGGCAGATGCGGTGCCTCCGGTGCGACGGGACGCGGGCGCTGGACATCCTGAAGCGGACGGACAAGGCGCCCCGGTGCGCGTGCGGCGGGGTGATGAAGCCGGATGTGGTGTTGTTTGGCGACTACATTCCGGAGGAGGCGGCCGCGGCGGCGGATTACGCGGCGCGCGCGGCGGATGTGGTCCTTATTGTGGGAACATCGGCGACGGTGTATCCCGCAGCGCAGATTCCGGTGACGGCGAAACAGCACGGCGCGTTCATCATCGAGTGCAATCTGGAGCCAACCGGGTTTTCCCACAACATCACGGACGCGTTCCTGCGGGGACCGGCGGGGACGACGCTGCCGGCGCTGGCGGAGGCGGTCCGGGCGCGGCTCGGCCAATAGGGGTGCCATGCCAAGGTGTATGGAATCGATCCAAGTCGGGATGCGGGGTCGATGCGCGGGGGGCATTGGATCGGGAGCCACAAAGAGCACAGCGCAGCCTCTGGCCGCAACCAAAGAAGAGATCACCACGAAGGGCACGAAGAGAAACAGAGAAGGGCTTTAACCGCAGAGAGCGCAGAGGATGGCTCTTGTACGCAGATGAAGTAGGTGGTTGAATGAGGGTGTGTTTTTGACCACGAATGGACACCAATGCACACGAATGCGCCGGGAGCGGCGGGCGGCCGCGATCAGGAGTTGTGACCACGGATTACACGGATGACACGGATAGAAAATGATCTCGGTCGTTGGGGTGTGCAGGCGGCTGCGTGCTGTTTCCATGGTGGCCTGTTCGGATTGTTCAGCATCGAAATTGTAGCGGGGTTGATCGGGTGGTGGGCTGGTCCTTCTCGTTTGATTAGGGTGTCGCTTCAATCCGTGTCATCGGTGTAATCCGTGGGCAAGAAAAGAATTTCGACCACGAAACTTGTGGAACGGCCCGGAGATTCTCCCTGGATTTTTCGCTTCGTAAATGCTTTTAGAACAAACGGATATATGGATCTTGAGCGAAAGAACTTGCAGAAAAAACAAGAAGTTGACGGATAGTAGTACGGATTGCACGGATAGAGAAGGAATTCGATGCGTTCCAACCGCGATTGGTCACGAATGAAGAAATGATTGATTCGTCGTGGGATTCCGAGGGCGCGATTCCGGCGTTGATGGGGCGTTCGAAGGCGCCGCTCGCGCTGTCTCAGCCTGGAAGGCTAAGCCACGTTGGCGCACGTTGAATGACTGGCGTGATTGTGGGCCGTCGACGTCTATCGAAACGGGCCGGGAAATGTTGCCTGGATGAAAGGAAATGACGGATATTAATACCCATGGCAGTACTGGTTTTGTTCTTCCAATCCCGCTCTTTCGCGTTGAGCTACCGCGCGTAAATTTCCATGACTGCCGTTGCGAGTTCCGCGGCCGCGGCCGGGCGGGGAAAGGTTGTGGGGTGATGCGCGCTAAACAGGCCATTTCAGCGGCAGTGATTGCAATCGCTGTGGGCGGCGCGTTCCTGTTGCATTTCAGCCGGGAGGGTGCCGACTCGCCACCCAACCACATGCTTCCGAAGTCTCACGTCGCTATGGAAGCGGATTCAGCGCTTCAGGAAGACATCCGCCCGCAGTTATCCACCGCGGCGGACGAACCTACCGAAGTGAACGACTCCCCCGCTCGCGTTTCGGAGTCGGCGCTGTCGGCAGACGACCAAACCTGGCCGGCGCGGCCGGACCTGGCGCGCGAATTAAGAGGGAGGAAGGAAACCGCGGGCCAGGACGTGTCTCCTCTCGGCCCGGAGCATGTCGCGGCGCGGGCTCTGGCTCTCCAGCCGTCCGTGGCCGATATGCTGAACCTGGACAGCGCCGAGGTGACGCGGGAACTGGTGTTTTCGCCGCTGCAGGTTTCGATCTTTCACATGGGGGCGGCGGGTCCGGATCAGCAGCTGACCGAATTGGCGTTGCTGCATGGGGGTGTGGACATCCTGCTTTCGCGCCCGGATGCGGGGGCCGCCCTGCTTGCGACCTATCGGACGTACTCCGACGCGATCGCGGATCCTGCGGGCGATTATGTCGAAATCGGGAGCAGCGGGTTGGAATTCGCGACGCTCGAAACGCTTCTCGGGGCGGAGACCGTGCTGGACCAGATTGGCGAGGCGGGCCAGCTGCCCACGTTAATCGAGACCGTGGTCGAAGCGGTGGATCGCCAGGCCGTGTACGACGCATCTCAGCCGGAACCGGTTTATGGCGAGGCGATGCGGAATCATGCGGCGACGGTCGTGGGACGGTCGCTTGTACGGCTCCAGGATCCGGCGTTTCTGGAATGGCTCAGTGCGCCCGGGCGGGAGGGCGTGCTTACGGAGCGCCATCCGACGTATGAAGAATCCGCCACGATCCTGGAGATGGGCGCCGCGTTCTCTTCATCGAGGAACGTTGTGGAGACGCTGGAATAAGCTGGCTCGTCGCGTTTCGGAATGCCGCGGAGGTCCTTTGCGACCGATTTCTTAAAGCACAGTTCATACTTTGCCATGGGCCTTCAGGTCGCTCACGAGATCTTTGTAGCTTATCGAAGGTTCCGCGGCCCGCTCCTCGAAGGCGGCAAGATCTTCCTCGTCCTCGGCCAGCGCCGCACGAACCGCTTCGTTCACGATCTCGGACACCGATCGCTTCGCGTTTTCCGCCTTGCGCCGCAATGCATCGTGCAACGGGGGCTCGAAATAGATGGTGGAACGTTTGTGCGTATCACTCATGGGTATTGTCCATTTGGTATGTCCGCCATAGCAGCGGGGTGACGCCAAGACGTCACGACGATGCGCCCGTGGAGCGAACGGCGCCCTCGTCCGCCGTTGACGTGTTGGCCATATACGAAGGATATCACACGATGTCCGCGCCGGCAATGGCGCAGGGCAGCCTTGGGCCGCGAACAAAGAAATGGTCACCACGAAGGGCACGAAGACCACGAAGGAAGGAAGTTGGAGAAGGATTGTTGTTCACGCGAAGGCGCAACGACGCAAAGGAACTGGCGTGGGCTTCATGCGTTCCTGAAGCGATTGAATCACGAACCACTGAGAGCAGCAGCCGCGTGTCGCAACCCGGATATTCAACCGCGAATGCACACCAATTGACACGAACCGTTCGGGATTTTGGGGAGCTGAGAGTTATTCGTAATGCTTTTTCTTCCAATTACTTATAGATCATGTATTTGCTAAAAAGACAAGAAAATGACGGACAATAGTATAGAAGTATAGAGCCCAAGGCAATCGCCTAACGAAGCATAGGAAACTCAGAAGTGAGGGCGCGTTGGAGTGCTGTCATCTTACCGGTGGCGACTCCCGGACGTTGCCGGCAGGGATGCCGGCGCTCCAACACGCTCACTTTCCTTGATTCAAGGCTCCCAGAATCGACGCGCGCTTACGCCCATCCGCCATGATCGGATTTCAATGCGTTTGCCCGGTGGCATGGTCGCGTTCCGGGCGACCGCCCCCCCACTCCGGGCTCATAGGTCGCGTTGGAGCGCTGTCATCTTACCGGTGGCGACTCCCGGACGTTGCCGGCAGGGATGCCGGCGCTCCAGCACGCTCACTTTCCCTGATTAAAGGCTCCCAAAATCGATGCGCGCTTACGCCCATCCGCCATGGTCGGATTTTAATGCGATCGCCCAGTGGCATGGTCGCGTTCCGGGCGACCGCCCCCCCACTCCGGGCTCAGGTGTTTTCCGCGTCGAAGGCGGCGGCGAGTTCTTCGGGGATTCGGGCGGGGCGGTTGGTGGCGAGGTTGAGGAGGATGACGCGGTGGGCCGCGTGGGCGCACTGGGTCTCCCCCACGCCGATGCTGGCCTCGAGGTTCATGGTGGCGCGGCCGAGGTGGGTGCACCACATGCGGGCGTGGGGTTCGTCGGCGAGGCCGATGGCTTTTTTGTAGGTGATGTGGGTGGCGGCGAGGATGGGTGCGACGCCTTGATCGAGGAAGCGCTGGATGGGGTAGTACTTGCGGAGGATTTCCATGCGGAGGTCTTCGAGCCAGCGGACGTAAACCTGGTTGTTGACGTGGCTGGCGAAGTCGATGTCGTAGGTCTGGACGCGGAGGGGCAGGGTGACGAGGAGCGGGTATTTGCCGGGGCGGGCGGCGCGCACGGGGTTATTTCCGCCCGACGTGCTTGATGGCGCGGTCCATTTCGCGCTTGCTCTCGCGGGCCTTGATGGTCTCGCGCTTGTCGCGGACGTTTTTGCCGCGCCCGAGGCCGAGTTCGACCTTGACGATGCCGCGGGTGAAGTAGACCTTGAGGGGGATGAGGGTGAGGCCCTTTTCGGCGATGCGCTGGGCGAGGCGATCGATCTCGCGTTTGTGCAGGAGGAGCTTGCGTGGGCGCTCGGCGGCGTGGTTGTAGATGTTGCCTTTGGCGTAGGGGTTGATGTGGGCGCCGACGAGGAAGACTTCGCCCTTCTGGATGTCGGCGTAGCTGTCCTTGAGGGTCATGCTGCCGGATTCGCGGAGGGATTTGACCTCGGTTCCGACGAGGGCGATCCCGGCTTCGAAGGAGTCGAGGATCTCGTAGTTCCGCCGGGCGGTCCGGTTCTGTACGATGGTGGTGTCTTCGCCCATGTTCTGCCCTGAGATTTCCTTTCTGTGTCATCCGCCTACGGCGGATTCAATTTTTCGGGGGGCGGCTAACCCAGGGTTCCGCTCGTACCTCGCTCCACCCTGGGCTACGTTCTGCCGCCCCTCCGGGGCTATACGATCTGGCGGCTCTATGCGTACTGAGCCTGGGCTGCGTTCTTTTCGCGGCGCGGTTGACCGGGCGGCGGTCTTCCGCGCTACTAAGCGCCTTCTTTGCCGCGGACAGGAATGTCCGCGATCCTGGCGCGCCTTTCGGCGCGGTGGACAGCCGGGACGGCTATTCCGCCTGCGGCGGACTTTCAGCCTACTCTGGCGCCTTTCGGCGCGGTGGACAGCCGGGACGGCTATTCCGCCTGCGGCGGACTTTCAGCCTACTCTGGCGCCTTTCGGCGCGGTGGACAGCCGGGACGGCTATCCTACTTTTCCCGCGGACAGGAATGTCCGCGATCCTGGCGCGCGTTGTGGCGCGATCGATCCTGTCTCGTATTGTTGGGGTCCTAGCGGCGGCGAGGTCCCCAGCTGGGGCCTTCGGCGCTGAGCTCGATGCGGGGGACGCGACGTTCTTCGTTGGTTTCGAGGGTGTAGTTGTAGAGGGCCTTCTGTCCGTTGCGCGTGGAGAAGTAGATGAGGTGGCGCGAATCGGGCGACCAGCTCGGGGATTCGTTGCTGCCCTGGGAGTCGGTGATGCGGCGCGCGCCGGAGCCGTCGGCGCCCATGACGTAGATCTCGAGGCCCTCGCCGCGCTTTTCGGCCACGTAGGCGATGTATTTGCCGTCGGGGGACCAGGCGGGGTCATAGGAGCTGCCGCCCTGAAAGGAGAGGCGGCGGGCGTTCTCGCCGCTGACGTCCATGACGTAGATCTGCGGGTTGCCGCCGCGATCGCTCACGAAGGCGATCTGGCCGCCGTCGGGCGAGAAAGTCGGGGAGGTGTCGACGTCGCGGTTGCGCGTGAGGCGGCGCAGGTTGGTGCCGTCGGCGTTTCGCAGGTAGATTTCGTTGTTGCCGTCCTTACTGAGGACCTGGGCGAGCTGGGATCCGTCGGGCGACCAGGCCGGGGCGATGTTGAGGCCGACTTCCTTCGACAGCGGGACCGAGACGCCGGTCATGCGGTCGAAGATGTAGAGGAAGGAGTACCGGTCCTTGTAGGAGAGGTAGGCGATCTTGCTGCCGTCGGGGGAGAACTTTGGCTTGATGGAGATGGAGTTGTGTTTGGTGACCTGCTGGACGTTGGCGCCGTCGTAGTCGGCCACGTAGATTTCCTTGTTGCCGGTCACGCCCGCGCTGAAGCAGATTTCGGAAGTGCCGATGCCGGGCGTGCCTTCGAGGTTGCGTATGACCTCCTCGGAGAAGTGGTGCGCGGCGAGGCGAGGGAAGCTCCGGTCCACTTTCAGCTCGAGGCCAAAGACCTGCTGCTTGGTGAAGAGGTCGAAGAGCCGGAACTCGGTCACGAGGGTGTCGCCGTCCTGGCGGAGGTTGCCGTAGACGAGGTGCTCGGCCTTGGTGGCGGCCCAGAGGTCGCGGTCGAGCCGCTGGACATCGGGATCGAGCGCGGTGAATCCGGCGGGGTAGCGCTCGCGCGGGAGCACGGCGAAAAGGCCGGAAAAGGTGAGGTCATCGGCGACGACCTGGGCGAGGTCGGTGGCCAGGGCGACGAGTGCAGGATCGGCGGCGGCGCAGGGCGGCACGGCGATGGGGATTTTGGCTCCGAGGCTCTGGGCGTCGCCCACAATTTCGACCTGCGCGAGCGCCAGGGGCGCCGCCAACACAGTTGCGCAAAACACGGCAATGGCTGCCCATCTTATGCGTTTCAATGGAATCTCCTTGTGGCGTTAACGGCTGAGCGTAAATACGTACGTCACATACTGCTCGGGTTCGAGGAATCCGTCGGGGAATGGCGGCAACGGCAGCGAGGATTGAATCGCCCGCAGACACGACTGGGCCAGGGCCTGATCGGGCACGGTTCCGAGTATAACGGGCGCGTCGAGGACTTCGCCATTCCGGCTGACCCAGAAGCCCACCCGGACCCTGGTTTCGACGGCGTCGAGGCTTACGCCTGGCGGCACGCGCCAGTTCCGGTCCACCTTGCGCTTGACCAAGGTCGCCCAATAATTGAGCGCGGCGGGAAAATCAGCCGCTTCGACATTGGACCCCTGCGTCAGGGGCCCATCGTTTTTCGCCAGCTGCTCGGGTTTGGGTTCCGGTTTCGGCTCCGGCTTGGGTTCCGGCTTCGGCTCCGGTTTCGGCTTCGGCTCCGGTTTCGGCTCGGGTTTCGGTTCCGGTTTGGGTTCCGGTTTGGGTTCCGGTTTGGGTTCCGGCTTTGGCTCCGGTTTGGGTTCCGGTTTGGGTTCCGGCTTTGGCTCCGGTTTGGGTTCCGGCTTCGGTTTCGGCTCGGGTTTCGGTTCCGGCTTCGGCTCGGGTTTGGGCTCCGGCTTCGGTTCCGGTTTCGGTTCTGGCTTTGGCGGTTCCGGCTTCGGCTCGGGCTTGGGCGGCTCGGGCTCGGCGACAGGCTCGGGTTCCGGCTGGGGCTGGGGCGCGGCCTGATCGGGGCGCTCCAGTCCGGTCTCGGCTCCCTGCACCAGCTGAATCTGGAATACTTCCGGGGGTTTAGGCTTGGGCCACCAGTTGAGGTAGCCGAAGATCAGCCCCAGCAGAAGGACATGGAGCAACACCGACACTACGAGCGTGTAGCGCAGCTTGGGGCGGTACAGGGAGGCCCGCCAGTATTGTTCGAATCGGTCCTGCATGAAAAAGTGTATTCACCCGGGTAGCCAGACGGAGGCACTTGGCCGCAACAAAATGTAGTGGCCCTCGGAGGCCTTACACACGGCATAGTATACCGTTTTCCCGGGGCCGGGTTCCATCACCGGATTTACATTATTCGATGGCCTTCGATACAATGCCCGCCATGCACGCCGCCACGCCTCTTCAACCCGGATCGCCCGGCTTCCGTCTTGCCGGTCTCTACCTCAAAACCTTCGCGGTCTATCTTCTGGGGATGTACGTGCTGTGGGCGGTGGGTTTCGAAACCATTTACGCGCACCCGACGCCCTTCTACGCGCTTTTCGCGCCGGCTTTGGCGCTGCCGGTGGCGGCGGCATTGGCGGCGCTGCTGTTGCTTGGGGGCCGCGACGCGCTTGTACCGCCGCGCCCCGGCGATCGGGGCCGCCACATCGTGCTCGCGCTGCCTATCTTCCTGGTGGCGGTCGCGGCGGCGGTGCTGGGTCCCGCCGCGGAGGGCCTGGGGCCCGGCGAGGCGGCGCTGCGCCTGCTGAAGCAACTTGCCTGGCAGATCCCGGCGCTGGCGGTGTTTGGCGTCGGGGCCTGGCGCCTGATCGGGCATGTATTGCCCCGGCTGGCGTCTCCGGCGCCCCTTCAGCCGGCGGAAACGCGGCGTATCCTGATCGGGTTGTTCGCGTTTTCGATTGCGTTCGCCTGCGGGATTGCGATGATCCGGGGCGGTTTATACGGGATCGAGCAGGCCTACGCGCGTTCGGCGTATGAGTACATCGGGGACATCGGGAAGACGCGGAGCATCCAGGCGCTATTTGCGCAGTACCTGGATATTCATGAACACTTGTCGATGCACGCGAAGGTGCACCCGCCGGGTCCGATCGCGCTGTTGTGGCTGTTTTCGATGTTCCTGCTGACCAGCAGCCCGCTGCCGCTTTCGCTGGCGACGGTTGTTTTCAGCTCGCTGGCGATCTTTCCGCTCTACGGGTGGACCAAACGCGTCACGGACGCGCGCACGGCGCTGGTGGCATGCCTCTGCTACTGCCTGATCCCGTCGGTGGTGCTGTTTACGGCGACCAGCGCGGACGCCCTGTTCACCCCGTTCACGCTGGGGACGCTGTACTGTTTCGAGCGCGCGATCCGTACGCGGTCCGCGCGTTTCGCCCTGCTGGCGGGCGCGGGCTACGGGGCGATGATGCTGTTGAAGTTCTCGCTGATCGGGGTGGGCGCGTACTTCGGCCTGGTGGGCCTTTGGCTGATGCGGCGGCCTGAAACGCGCTGGAATGTGGCGCAGACGGCGGCGCTGATGATTGCGGCGGTGGGGGCGGTGCTGGGCGCGGTGTACTGGTGGTCGGGGTACGATATCTACGCGAACTTCCTGGTGGCGAAGGCGCAGTTCGATCTGGATCAGAAGCACCTGGACGAACTGGCTCCGCGGCTGGCGGCGTGGACGTACCGGTTCTGGAATCCGGCGTGCTGGTTCTATTTCGGCGGCATTCCGCTGGCGCTGCTGTTCCTCCGGGAGCTTTTTCGCGGGGGTGCGGAACGCCGGGCGCAGTGGATTGTGTTTGCGCTGGCGCTGTTCGCGCTGAACCTGCTGTACATTGCCCGGGGCGAGGGGGAGCGCTCGGCGCTGTACATGATCCCGTTTATCTTGATGCCGGCCGCCAGCCGGCTGGTGCGACTGAATGATGAGTCGGGGGATCAGGGGCCGCTGCTGCTGACGCTTGCGTTTCTGGCCTACCAGACGTGGTTCACGGAGACGTTTTTCTATACGTATTGGTAGGGGGTTAGGCTTTAGGCTTTAGGGGTTTAGGCTTTAGGGGTTTAGGCTAGAGGCATGCGGCTTGCTGCCCTGTAGCTTTTGCGTTGTGGTTCAACCGGAGCCGAAGATCGGTGGTCTACTGAGTGCATTAGACTGTATTGCCTACAGCCTAAAGCCTACAGACTAAAGCCTATACACGGTGCTGGAGTGGTATCGAGCGATGTGGCGTGACAAGACGGTTTCGGTAGTTTTTCCGACGTATAACGAAAAAGAGTCCATCCGGGCGGCGATCGAGGATTTTTTCGCTTCCGGGTATGTGGACGAGATCGTGGTGGTCAACAACAACGCGGCGGAGGGGACGGACGACGAGGTGCGCGAGACGCGGGCGCGGCTGGTGTACGAGACGGCGCAGGGCTACGGGCACGCGATCTGGAAGGGGCTGGCGGAGGCAACGGGCGATCTGCTGATTATTGCGGAGCCGGACGGCACGTTTTCGGGGAATGACGTGATCAAGCTGCTGGCCTTTTCCGACGACGTACCGGTGGTTTTCGGGACGCGGACGGCGCGCGAGTTTGTGTGGGACGGGGCGAATATGGGGCTTTTCCTGAAGTGGGGCAACTACGCGGTGGGGAAGCTGATGGAGTTTCTGTTCAACACGACGTTCCTGAGCGATGTGGGCTGCACGATGCGGCTGCTGCACCGGCGCGTATACGAGGAGATCCGGCCGCAGTTCACGGTGGGGGGATCGCATTTCGGGCCGCAGTTGATGCTGCTGGTCATTCTGAACGGCTTCGCGTTTGTGGAGATTCCGGTGAATTACCGGAAGCGGGTCGGAGAATCATCGGTCACGGGGAATCTTTTTCGGGCGTTTACACTGGGCTGCCAGATGATTTGGATGATACTTCGGTATCGGGCGGCGTCGTGGCTGGGAATACTTCCGCGCCGAAAGCGGGCGGATCGCCCCGGCGGCGGGACTTGACATCGCGCCGCCAACGTGGTAGAGTTTGAACAAGCCTTGACAGGTCCGAGGGGCGTGCTGTGCCTGCGCGCCATTTTGTTAGGGTTTCGCTACATTTGGGCTGCCGTTTCGGGCCGCAATTATGCGCAAACTGATCTGACTGGTTGCGGGCCAGAAAGGACAAGTTTTTTTCGTGGTCGCCTATTCGCGAGAGGTGGTATCGGAAGTACTGGCCGCGAATGACATCGTACAAATTATTGGCGCCCACGTAGAGCTCAAGGGCGCCGGGCCGGGCCGCAAGAAGGGCCTGTGCCCCTTCCACCGCGAAAAGACGCCTTCGTTTGTGGTGAGTATTGATCGCCAGACCTTCCACTGTTTTGGCTGCGGGAAGGGGGGCGACGCGTTGCGCTTTCTGATGGATTACGACGGGCTTCACTTTGTCGACGCGTTGAAGCTGCTTGCCGATCGCGGCAATGTGCGGCTGCCGGCCCAGAGCGCGGCGGCGGAATCCCAGGACGGGATCCGGAAGCAATTGCTGGAGTTCAACGAGTCCGCCAACCGTTTTTACCAGAAGCTGCTGGCGCACCCGGAGCGGGGAACGGGCGGGCGCGCGTACCTGGACGGGCGTCGGCTTCGGGCGGAGACGGTGTCTCGATTCGGGCTGGGCCTGGCTCCGGACGACTGGCGGGTCTTGCTGGATGGCGCCCGGAAGAAGGGCACACCGGAAGCCGTAATTCAGGCTTCGGGCCTGTTCAAGCAGAGCGAGGGCGGGAACGTTTACGACGCGTTCCGCAACCGCCTGATGTTCCCGATCCGGGATGTTGCGGGGAATGTGGTCGCGTTTGGGGGCCGGGCGCTGGACGACAGCCCGGCGAAGTATATCAATTCGCCGGAGACGGCGGTGTACCGGAAGAGCCGGGTTCTTTACGCGCTGCACGAGGCGCGGGACGCGATGAAGCGGGAGAAGTACGCCATCCTGGTGGAAGGCTATTTTGACGCGCTGCGCTGTTTTGACGCTGGTATCGAGAACGTGGTGGCGACGTGCGGGACGGCGCTGACGCCGGAGCAGGCGTCGCTGATGAAGCGTTACGTGCCGGAGGTGGTGCTGGTTTACGACGGGGACGCGGCGGGCGTGCAGGCGGCGATGAAGGGTACGGGGGTGCTGACGGCGGCGGGCCTGCGGGTGCGGGCGATGGCGCTGCCGGACAACCAGGATCCGGACGATTTTATCCGGGACGCGGGCGCGGAGGCGTTTCGCGCGCTGCTTGCGGATGCGAGCGATTTTGTGACGTTTTACGCGCGGCACAGCGCGGAGCGGTTGGAGACGATCGAAGGCCGGACCGAAGTGGCGCACGAACTGTTCGATATCCTCCGGGGTATCGAGGACGCGGTACGGCTGGATGAATACCTGAAGTTGGCCGCGCGCGAGATTGGCCTGAACGAGTGGGCATGCCGCCGTGAATTTGAGACGTATGTGACGTCGGGCGCGCGCCGCGGTCCGGCCCGCGAGGAGCCGGAGACGCCCGCGGCGGCGGTATCGAAGGACGACCGCGACTTTCTTTCGGCGCTGCTTTGCGATGCCTCGCTGCTGGCCAAGGCGCAGCGGGTGCTCGAAGGACGCCTGGACACGGTGCGCGGCCCGCTGGCGGAGGTGTTGGCGTTGGTGTTTGCGCACGGCGCGCGCAACTTGGATTCTGATTTTGAGTCCGAGGCCGCGCGGCGGCTGTATTCCGCGGCGGCGGCGAGCGGCGCGGACGAGATGAAGGAACCCGAGACGCTGGTAACGAAACGGCTGAACCGCCTGGAAAACGAAGCGCTGCGCGCAGAGAACGCGACGGTTATGAACCAGATCCAGGAAGCGGAACGGGCCGGCGATGCCGGACGGCTGGCGGAACTATTACAACGTAAATTGCAACTGGGTAAACAGCTGGAGCGGGTTGGCGCGTTTTAATTCGTGGCTCGCGCGCTCTTCAGCAACACGACGAATCGAGGGTAAGTTATGGCCGTAAAGAAGAAGACGACGACCATCAAGGACCAGAAGACCAAGGAGACCCTGGCGCGCGCCAAGGAGTCCGGGATGCTGTCGTACGACGACCTGGACAACATTCTGGCGGAGAACGTGGACGAGGTCATGGTCGAACTGACGGAGGCCAACGTTGAGATTGTAGAAGATTACCGCATCGATTCGGAGAAGAAGGAAGAGGAAAGCCGGCGCGCGAAGATCGCGAAGAAGGCGGAACTCCGGCGCGAGGCGGCGCACAGCCGGCTGGAGCGTGCGGACGACCCGGTGCGGATGTATTTGCGCGAAATGGGCCGGGTTCCGCTTCTGACGAAGGATCAGGAAGTCGCGATTGCGAAGCGGATTGAGGCGGCGGAGGCGGATCTGAACGACGTGATCATGGGCACACCCTACACCCTCAAGGAAATTCAGATGATCGGCGCGCGGCTGCTCGCCGGGCGTCTGAATTACGCCCAGATCTGCAAGGACGAGGATCCGCGCATCCACCACCGGTTCGTGAACAACCTGCCGGACCTGATGGAGCAGATTGCGGAGCTGGACGGCGCGATTGAAGCCCAGGACAAGCGCGCGCGCCGGCCCGGGGTGTCGGAGAAGAGCCTCCAGAACGTTGAAAAGAAGCTGGCGGAATGCCGCGAGCAGCAGATCGGAATCGTGTGCCATTTCAACCTGAAGTCTAAGGAGATCGCGAAGATCGGGCGGAAGATCAAGGGCCTCAAGCGCCGAATCTCCGCGTGCCGCGACGAGATCGACCGGGTGGAACGCGAGATCGGCCTTGAGGGCAAGGAAATCCACGAGCAGGCGGGCAAGATCCGGCGCGCGGCGACGGGTTCGGAGAAGCTGGGCCCGGAGAAGGAGGCGGTCCTGGATGCGGAGCGCCGCCTGACGATCGCGCAGCGGAAGATCGAGCAGATCGAGAGCGACGCGAAGCTGAACGCGGACGAGATCGGGGCGCTGATCGACGTGATCAAGCACCGCGAGGAACTGATCTACAATGCGAAGATGGAGTTGGTCGAGGCGAACCTCCGCCTGGTGGTGAGCATCGGCAAGAAGTACACGAACCGCGGGATGTCCTTCCTGGATCTGATCCAGGAGGGGAACATCGGCCTGATGAAGGCGGTGGACAAGTTCGAGTACCAGCGCGGCTACAAGTTCTCGACGTACGCGACGTGGTGGATCCGGCAGGCGATCACGCGATCGATCGCGGACCAGGCCCGGACGATCCGTATTCCGGTGCACATGATCGAATCGATCAACAAGCTGGTGCGCACGAGCCGCCGGCTGGTGCAGGAGTATGGCCGCGAGCCGAGCCCGGAGGAGATCGCGGAAGAGATGGAGATGTCGGCCGACAAGGTCCGGTCGATTCTCAAGATCGCGCAGGAGGCCATCAGCCTGGAGACTCCGGTCGGCGACGAGGGCGATTCGAGCTTCGGCGATTTCATCGAGGACAAGGGCGCGGAGAGCCCGGCCAACGCGACGGCCTTCAGCGTGTTCCAGGAGCGCCTGGACGAGGTGCTCGGATCGCTCACGGAACGCGAGGAGAAGGTGCTGCGCCTGCGCTTCGGCCTGGGCGACGGCTATCCCCGGACACTTGAGGAAGTGGGGAGCGTGTTCAACGTGACGCGCGAGCGCGTACGGCAGATAGAGGCCAAGGCGCTCCGTAAGATGCGCCATCCGACGCGGTCGCGCGAGCTGAAGACGTTCCTCGACTGGAGCCTTACGCAGTAGGCGCAATGCCCCCGGTATTTCGCGGGCCGGACGGCGGCGACGCCGTCCGGCTCTTGCGTTTTCGGGCCGCGAGCCAGTATGATCGCGGCCACGCCCAACGGGCCCTTAGCTCAGTCGGTTAGAGCAGGTGACTCATAATCACTTGGTCGAAGGTTCAAGTCCTTCAGGGCCCACCATTTAATACCAACGACTTACGGCAATGCCGCAGGTCGTTTTTTTGTGCCTGAAGGGGCCGCGTACCAATATCGTGACACTTGGAATTGGCGGGTTTTGGATATGGGGGGTGGCTCAGGTATTCTGAACGGGATTTTGGGGCGTTGTGGCGCGGGCGCGTTCGGAGTTTCGGTTTGCGTCTTGCGTTGGCGCTCTTGCTGGATCGGGTGCGCGTGGCGTGATGTTCGCGGGCCTGTGATGGGGTGCGGATGCGGGGATGTTCCGGCCGTTGGTGTGGCGGCGCGGGAATTTCTTCGCGGTACGGGAGCCGGGATGGTGGATACCGTTGTGCGATATTTCGGTGAATCCGCAGAGATCGAGGGCCACGCCTCGTCGCGCAGGCGCATTCTTGTGGTGGACGATGACGCGGATTTTTCGGCGGCGATTGGGGATATCCTGGATGCGGAGGGGTATCTGGCGCAGTCGGCCGGGGGCGCGGAGGAAGCGCGCGAGATTGCGGCGTCGTTTCAGCCGCATGTGGCGCTGCTGGATATCCGTCTGGGGCGGGACAATGGCATTGCTCTGATCGGGCAGTTGAAGTCGGTATGCCCGGACATTCTGTGTGTGATGATGACGGGTCACGCGGCGCTGGATACGGCGATCGAGGCGCTTCAGCAGGGGGCGTACAATTACTTGCGCAAGCCGATCGATGGCCTTGATTTGCTCACAACGCTGGAGCGTTGTTTTGAGCGTATCGATCTGGAGGCGGCGAAGCAGGTGGCGGAAGCGGCGCTGAACGAGCGCAATCTGGAGTTGCTGGCGTTGACGGTGCGGCTGCGCGGGGTCGTGGAATCGACGACGCGGCTTGCGGGGGTGCAGCGTCCCGCGGCGCTGGCTCCGATGGTTTTTGAGGAGATGCGTTTCGCGACGGGCGCGGCTTCCGGCGCGGTGTACCTGGCGCGGGGCGCGGATTTCTGGCTTGCGCATGTTACGGGGGACTGCGATCTGCCCGCGGAGCTTCCCGCGCGGTCGCTTGCGGACGGCGCGCTGGACGCGCTTATCCGTCTTCGCGTACCGGTAACGATTTCCGGTGTGGCCGGGCCGGTTTCGCTGTTTTCGGGGGGTTCCGGGCCGGCAATTCCGGGGCCGCTACTTGCGCTGCCGCTCGGCGGGCATGAGGACGCGCTGGCGGGCTTCGTGCTCTTGTTTCGGGAGAGCGACGCGCCGTTTTCGGCGCAGGATCGGGACCTGGGCCATTTGCTGGCGTCGGTGAGTTCGGAGATTTTGCGGGCGGCGGAGGTGTCGGAGGCGCGATCGCGCCTTGCGGCGGCGGTGGAGCACGCGGCGGAGTCGATCATGATTACGGATGCGTCGGGGATCATCCAGTACGTGAACCCGGCGTTTGAAAAGTTGATGGGCTATTCGCGGGAAGAGACGATCGGCCAGACGCCGCGCATTCTGCGGAGCGGCCAGATGGAGGACGCGTTTTACGCGCGGCTCTGGGAGTCGCTGCTGTCGGGGCAGGTCTGGCAGGGCCGCTTCATCAACAAGACGAAGTCCGGGGAATTTCTGGAACAGGATGCGACGATATCGTCGATCCGCGACCAGTCGGGCGCGATTATCAGTTTTGTGTCGGTGGCGCGCGACGTGACGCGCGAGGTGGAGCTGGAGGCGCGTCTGCGGCAGGCGCAGAAGCTGGAGGCAATCGGGACGCTGGCCGGTGGGATCGCGCACGATTTCAACAATATGTTGAGCCCGATTCTGGGCTATGCGGAGCTGGCGCTGATGTCGGCGGAGGCGGGCAGCGATCTGGCGCGGCACCTGCACGAGATCCACAATGCGGGCCAGCGGGCTTCGGCGCTGGTGAAACAGATCCTGGCGTTCAGCCGCCGGTCGAACCAGGAGCGGCGCCATGTGAAGCTGCACTTGATTGCGGGCGAGTGCGCGCAGCTGATCCGGGGATCCTTCCCGTCGACGATCGCGATCACGATGGACCTTCAGGATTGCCGCCCGGTGCTGGCGGATCCGATGCAGATGCACCAGATGATCATGAACCTGTGCACGAACGCGTACCACGCGATGCGTAGCCAGGGCGGCGAACTGACGGTCCGCCTCCGGGAGGAAACGATCGGGCCCGGCTCGCCGCTGGCCGGTGCGGGTTTTCCGGCGGGGGACTATGTTTGCCTTTCCGTGGCGGATACGGGCGCGGGCATGTCGGCGGACACGATGGAGCGTATATTCGAGCCGTACTTCACGACCAAGCGCGCGGGGGAGGGGACGGGCCTGGGCCTGGCGACGGTGCATAGCATTGTGCAGGGACACCGGGGACACGTCACGGTTCGCAGCGCGCCGAGGGAGGGGTCGGAGTTTGATGTTTACCTTCCGGTATCGGAGGCTGGACAGGCTCCCGGCCGGACGCCCTCGCCGGTTCCGGGCCTGGTGCGCGGCGAGGAGCGGGTGCTGGTCGTGGACGACGAGCCATCGATTGTGTCGGTGATGCGCCAGGGGCTGGAAATGATGGGCTACCGGGTGTCGGGCTATACGGACAGCGCCGCGGCGATGCAGGCGTTCACGGCGGATCCGGCGTCGTTCGATATCATTGTCACGGATCAGACGATGCCGAAACTGCTTGGCCTGGAGCTGGCGCGGCGCGCGCTCGCGCTTCGTCCGGAGATCCCGGTAATCCTGACGACGGGTTTCAGCGATTCGGTCAACGAGAGCATCGCGCGGAAGGCCGGTATCCGGGAGTTTCTGTTGAAGCCGGCGTCCCCGCGCACGATTGCGGAGCGGATCCGGCGCATTCTCGACACGCCGCCGGACTGAGCGGGGAGGTCAGGCTTTGCGCAGGCGTGCGTGGAGCAGGGCGGCGCCGAACAGGGCGGCCTGGACGAGGATGATGGCGGGGCCGCTGGGGAGGTCGCTGTAGTAGGATGCGGCGAGCCCGGCCAGTACGCCCGTCACGTTGATGGCGAGGGTGTAGACCATCATATGGATGAAGCGGTGGGCGAGCAGGCGCGCGGTAGCGGCGGGGATCACGAGGAAGGCGGACATCAGCAGTATGCCTACGATCTTGATGGCGATGACGGTGACGACGGCGACGGCGATGGAGAGCAGGTACTCGTCTCGGAGGACGGGGTGGCCGTCGGCGCGTGCGAGGTTCCGGTCGAAGGTGGCGTAGGCCCACCGCCCCCAGAGCGGCAGCAGGGCGAGGTTGGCGAGGAAGGCCCCGGCGCAAAGGAAGAGGTCCTGCCGGGTGAGGGCGAGTATCGAGCCGAAGAGGTAGGTGAAGGCGTCGCTGGAGTTGGTTTCGCGCCAGAAGAGGAAGATGACGCCGAGCGCCATGGCGAGTGAGAAGAAGATTCCGACGGCGGTATCGGCGGCGAGGGCGGTGTGGGTGCGCACCCAGACGATACCGGCGGCGACGGCGACGGTAAAGGGGATGGCGACGAGGAGGGGATCCTGTTCGAGGAGCATGCCGAGGGCGACGCCGCCGAACGCGGCGTGGGCGAGCCCGCTTCCGAGAAAGGCGAGCTGTCGCTGGACGATGAAGGGGCCGTAGAAGCTGGAGACGAGCGCGACGAGGAGTCCGCCGGCGAGGGCGCGCTGCATGAAGGTGTATTCGAGTATCTCAGGCATCGCCCGGGGCTCCCAGGTGGGTCTTGTCCACGTGGCCCCGGTGGCCGAAGAGTGCGAGCAGTCGCGGCTCGGCGGCGACCTCGCGGGCCGGCCCGAATCCGACGACCTTCCGGTCGAGCAGGAGGACGTGGTCGGCGTGGCAGCGGGCGCCTTCCCAGTCGTGGGTAATCATGATGACGGTGGCTCCGGAGGTCTCCTGGTAGCGGCACAGGATGTGGTACATGGCCGCTTCGCCCTTGAGATCCATGCCGGCTCCCGGCTCGTCGAGCACGAGGAGTTCCGGGCTGTTGGCGAGGCTGCGCGCGAGGAATGCCCGCTGGAGTTCGCCGCCGGAGATGGCCTGTACGGGCCTTTCGGCCAGGTGCGCGACGCCGGTTTCTTCGAGCATTTGCATGGCCCGGTCGCGGTGCGCCTTTGAAATGCGCCAGGGCCATACGCCGGTGATCCCGCTGACAACCAGCTCGAGGACGGTGGCGGGGAACTGCTGCGCGAAGGTTTTTTTCTGGGGGACGTAGGCGACGCGGGTACCGGCGTGCGCTCCGGGGGCGAGGCCGAGCACGGAGACGGCGCCTTCGTCCGGGGGAATCAGGCCGAGCAGGACATTCAGCAGGGTGCTTTTTCCGGCTCCGTTGGGGCCGATGACGGCGACGAAGGATCCGGGCTCAATGCGGAAGGAGACGGAATCGAGCGCGGGGCGCCCTCCATAACGCACGGACAGGCCGCTTACATCTACCGCCGCGACGCTCACTGGAAGGCCTCCCAGAGCAGGTTGGCGTTGGTGCGCATGAATGCGGCGTAGGTATCCTGCCCGGGCGATCCGCCGAGGGGGTCGACGACGGTGACGCGTGTACCGAGCATTTCCGCGAGCACCTCGGCGGGCTTCCCGGGCAACTGCACTTCGGAAAGGATAATCCGGTGATCTGATCGCGCGAGTACGTTGCGGATCGTTTCGAGGGTCTGCGGTGTGGGCTCACGGCCGGGAAAGGGCTCGATATGCGCGGAGACCACGATGCCGTAGCGGTGGAAGAAGTAGGTCCAGGAGGGGTGAAACGCCGCGAGCGTGTAT
Source organism: Candidatus Hydrogenedentota bacterium (assembly GCA_019637335.1). Classification (NCBI taxonomy): domain Bacteria; kingdom Pseudomonadati; phylum Candidatus Hydrogenedentota; species Candidatus Hydrogenedentota bacterium. Next base: position 720,830 of record JAHBVV010000001.1, read on the forward strand.
TCGGCGCCTTTCGGGCGCGCCGCGTCGAATTCGCGGTTTAGTGCGTCGAGGGTTTCGGAGAATCGGTCGGCGTTGGCGCGGTAGGTCTCGGCGTTTTCGGGGTTCAGGCGGGAGAGAATCTCCACGATGCCGGGCAATACCGATTGCACGGCGACGGGATCGAGCCAGAAGTGGGCGTTCCAGGCGCCGGGCTCGGCTTCGTGGTCGTGAACCTCGTCCTCGACGCAGTGCGCTGTTTCGTAGGGAAGGCGATCCTCCTCGGGCAAGAGCGCGAACACGCTGTGCACGCGCCCGGGGGCGAGCCGCGCGACCCAGCCGTCAATGGTCTCGTCGACGTGGAATACGGCGGGGGCCTCGGCGAGGGCGCGGGCCACCGAGGGGCGCAGCTCGAAGGTATGCGGGGAGGCTCCGGGCGGAAGAATGCACGCCACCGTTGCCCCCTCCCCCACGATTTCCTGGAGTATCATTTTTAACGGCGGGATGGTGGCCACGATGGTGGGCGCGCCGCCCGGTTCCCGCGAGCACCCCTGAAACAATGCCAGCAGCAGCAGCACGCCGGCGGCGCGCGCGCATCCGCGCCAAGTAGCGGTATGCCCGTTCATAATGTAAATCATAACTCTCCGTAACGGCGCGATAGTTTCCAGCCGACGCATGTCAATCGCATTTAGACTTCGTGTACGAGCCAATCACCCTATGAACCGCTGGAATCTCAGATTACGGCTCGTGTGTTGGGGCGCCTGCATGTCACCTGTGGCGAGCTCTGGACGTTGCCGGCAGCGATGCTGGCGATCCGCCATGCTTACTTTCGTTGATTCCAGGATTCGTAACATTTTGGCCGCCTGAAGCAGCTACCAGGTATCGTTCCGGGCGTTCCAGTGATCTGCGAGGAGGCGCGGGGGCCATTTCACAAGCGCAACGATCCCATGAAGTCATGCGCTCCTCCTGCCGCGGACAGGAATGTCCGCGATCCTGGCGCGCCTTTCGGCGCATTGGACAGGCGGGACGCCTATCCTACATTTGCGCCTTGCGGCGCTGAACACAGGCGGGACGCCTGTGCCACGTTCTTTTCGAGGTGCATTTGGTGGGGACAGGGAAACTTTTGGCGTTGGGCTCACTTTGCCGCGGACAAGAATGTCCGCGATCCTGTTGCGCCTTGCGGCGCATTGGACAGGCGGGACGCCTATCCTACATTTGCGCCTTGCGGCGCTGAACACAGGCGAGACGCCTGTGCCACGTTCTTTTCGAGGTGGTTCTGGTGGGGACATGCTTTCACACTGGGGTGCTTCATACCGCGAAAGTATTACAAGGATTCAATCCGACACAAGTTGATTTCCATTTTACCGTGATCGGGACTGAATGCTCTTGCCTTGTCAGCCGACATTGTAGCGATCCGCGCGCCGCTGGTATAGTGGGGGCGGACGGAACCGTCCGAATGTAATGATAACATTTTCTCATTATAACATTCAAGGAAGCCCTTGAGGTGCAACGTGATACCGCGCAGCGGCGCGCAATACGCAATGTTTTCGGCGCACTAAACCGCCCCCTCTCCCCGCAGGAAATCCTGGAAGCGGCGCAGGAACATGTTCCCAACATGGGGCTTGCGACCGTGTATCGTACGGTGAAGTCACTGACCGAGAGCAAGACGATTGCGGTGGTGGACGTGCCCGGGGAGCCGCAGCGCTATGAACTGGCCGGGAAGGATCACCACCACCACTTCAGTTGCCGGACTTGCGGCCGGATGTTCGAGATGGACGGGTGTCCGGGCGATCTGGAGCGCCTGGTGCCGCCGGGGTTCGTCATGGAAGATCATGAAGTATTCATTTACGGGCGCTGCCGGGACTGTAACCGGCGTCGCTAGCGTGATTATGCGGTGTCGACGAGGCGGCTGTTGTCGAGGAGGTATACGGTGTTGGTGATCCGGTCGAGGAATTTTCGATTGTGTGAGATCAAGACGATTTCCTGATCGAGGCGCTCGAGTATGGCGGCGAGCCTGGCCTCGGTTTCGGCGTCGAGGCCGGCGGTGGGCTCATCGAGCAGGAGCACGCGCGGCTCCATGGCGAGTACGGCTGCCAGGGCAACCATGCGCTTCTCCCCTCCCGAGAGCTTGTAGGTGACGCGGTGTTCGTAGCCGGTGAGCCCGAGCAGGTCGAGGGTTTGGAGGGCGCGTTCCCGCGCGACGGCCGGGGCGGCCCCGAAGTTCAGCGGGCCGAACATGAGGTCTTCGAGTACGGTGGGGCAAAAGAGCTGGTCTTCGCTGTCCTGGAGCAGGTAGCCGGCCTGGCGCCGGACTTCGAGGAAATCGCGCTCGCTGTTGCATCTTTTTCCAAAGGCGTGGACGGCGCCGGCGTCGGGCCGGAGGAGGCCGGTCATGAGGTGCAGGAGGGTGCTCTTGCCGCAGCCGTTGGCTCCGGTAAGGCCGATGCGCTGGCCCGCGCCGAGGGTGAAGTGCAGGTCCCTGAAGAGGGGCTGGCCCGGTGTATAGCCGAACTCGATGCCGCTGAGTTGAATGAGGGGGGCGTTCACGGCCATACCATCCCGAGCATGGCGAGCATTGCGGTGGCGGAGAGGAGGCCGAACCATGCGTCGGAGCGCTGGAAGGCCAGGTCCCCGTGAAAGGCGAGGGAGCCCCGGTATCCGCGCAGGCGCATGGCGTCGCGAATGCGTTCGCCGCGCGCATGGCTGCGGACGAGCATCATGCCGGCCATGTAGCCGGTAGTGCGCAGGGTATGGAGATTGGGGCCGGGAGCGAATCCGCGCAGGCGCGCGGCGGTTGAAAGGCGGCTGTATTCGGCGAGCATCAGCCCCAGGTAGCGCACGGTGAAAAGGAGCAGGTGCGCGAGTTTCGGGGGCATGCCGAGGCGTTCGAGGGCGTGGCCCAGGGCGACGAGTTCGATGGTGCCGAGGAGCACGGCGAGCAGGAGCACGATGGCGTTGGCCTTGAGGACGATGATGAGGCCGTCTTGCAGGCCTTCGCGGGTGGCCCCGGCTGGGCCAATGTGGAAGAGCGCCTCGCCGGGGGTGAAGAATAGCAATGCGGCGAGCAGCAGTGCGAGGACGGCGTTGAGGGGAACCAGGCGCTGCAACAGGGCGGCCGGGGGAATCCTGGCAACGAGGGCGCCCGCGATTCCGAGCAGGAGCCCGAAGAGCAACACGGGCCAGGCGCCGGCCAAGGCCAGCACGGCGCTGAAGGCGACGGCGGCGAGGACGCGCGACCGGGGGTCGAGGCGGTGAAGCGGGGTATCACCATCGCTGTATACGATAATCTCCATTCAGCCGCCCCGCCGAGAAAACCGGCCGCGCACCAGGGCGAGAAGCCCGGCGACGCCGAAGAGATAGCCGATGCCGCCCACGATATCGCGGAAGCGCGTGGTGCGCTCATATTGAAACAACTGCTCACGGAGGGGGGCAAGCTGCCTCGCGACGGCCTGATCGATGCGCGCCTCGATGGCGGCGAAATCCGCGCTGGCGTGCTGGTCCGTCTCGGGGGCCGAGGCGGCGGAAACCGGCGCGGGCGACTCGGGCGGCGCGGCGAGCGCGGCCTCGATCTCGCTTTCGGGAACGGTATAGGCGCCGACATGCCCCTCCCCGGCATCGCCGGTGATACGATAGTCGCATACGCGGCTTATGGGCAGGGTGAACCGTCCGGCCTCGTCGGTGACGGTCTCGGCGAGCAGGACGCCCTCGGGATCATGGGCCCGCACGGGCGCTTCGGTGATCCGGGTCCCGTCGGGGTAGCGCATGGTCCCGCGGACGGCGTTGCCGCTGGCGGTGGCGAAGAGTTCGACCGCGTGCCCCCAGGCGATGAGGGGGATGCAGAGCAGTGACAGGGCCATGCAAAAGGCGCGGGGCAGGGTACGAAACTTCATGGGGTGGCTTCCGTGGGGTCATCGGCCGGCCGTGCGAGGGTCCCGGCGAGCAACTCGGGACTGACTTTCTGTAAGAATCCGGCGGCGGACGCGGTGACGAGTCCTTCGAGAATCATGACGGGGATCTGCGCCGCGAGGACGGTGACGGCGACGATGCGGAACGCTTCGCCGGCGGTGCTGAGGATCCCCGCCAGAATGAGGGAGCCGAGGACGATGGCGAGCGCGCCGAGCGCCCCGCAGGCGGCGGGTACAGCGCGCGCGGAAGGTTGAATCCTGAATGCGCGGAACAGGTGATAGACGACGACCGACGGCGTGGCCATGATACAGGTGTTGAGTCCGAGGGTGGTAAGTCCGCCGAATCCGAATAGCACGGCTTGCAGGACGAGGGCCAGAAAGACGGCGGGAAATGCGGCCCAGCCGAGGACGATCCCGAGCAGTGCGGTGAGGGAAAGGTGAATGCTGACCCCGAAAACCGGGATGTGGATCAGGGAGGCGACAAAGAAGCTGGATGACATGACGGCGGCGCGCATTGCGGCGGTCTCGTCCAGCTGGCGGAGGCCGATCGCCACGCCGGCGGATGCGAGTAGCCAGCCGCCTCCGAGCATAACGGGGGATGCTATAACGCCTTCAGCCAGATGCATGACAAACCTCAGCCGCGGTGGGAAACGCGGGAACGTGGAAACTCAGGGGGCGGGATGCGCCTTGGCGCCCCGGGTCGGGGTGTATCATAGCACGTTTGGCAGGGGCGATGCCCACGGGCGCGCCGGGGGGAATTGGATGCGGGGCGGCGCCGGATGGCGGCACGAAAAAAAACGCGCCGAATCACGCTCAAGCTGATGGCCGCCTGTGGCGGCCCGCTTGAACGTGGCACACCGGAGAGCGGCGGGGCGTCTCCGAACACGTCACCCTCAAGCGGATGGCCGCTTGAGGGTGATGCTCGGTATGCTGGCCCCTCGGGCCGATGGCTGGGTTGGGTTGGTTACTGGCGCTCGTATTCGGCGAGGCGCTCTTTGAGTTGCGCGAGGAGGTCTTCGCTCTTGCAGAGCTCGACGGCTTTTTTCTGGGTGGCAATCGCGGTATCGCGATCGCCGGAGCGGAACTGGGCTCGGGCCAGGGTGTCGAGGACGTCGGCGTTTTCGCCTCCGGCCAGCGTGTTGGCAAACTCGGCGACGCGTAACATGTACGGCAGGTCCTGATAGGCGAGGCCCTCATCGGCCAGCAGGGTCCAGGCGACCTGGCTGTAGAAGCCGGGATCCTCGAGGCCGCATTCGAGGAGGCGTTTTCCGACCTGGTCCGCGGCGGCCTTGTCGCTTCCGTATCGCGCGCGGACGATGTATTCCTGCGCCCAGATCATGGCGAGTTCGCGGAGTTCCTTCTGGGCGGCTTCTTTTTTCGCACGCTCGCGGGCCTCATCGGCGTTGTATTCGCCGTCGGCGACCTTGGCGAGGATTTCGTCGAGGCCGGCCATGGGGTGGCCCTGCCAGACGAGGGTTCCGCTGCGGTCGACGACAAAGGCGTGCGGGATGCCGCGGACGCCGAAGGGGGTGGCGTAGGCTTCCCAGGTCTTTCGGTCCTGATCGATTGCGACCGTATAGGCCATCTCATCGCCCTTGTCGCCGACGAAGCCCCGGACCTGGTCCTCCGCCTCGTCGGAGATGCCGATGATGCGGACGCCCTTGTCCTTATATTTTGCCTGGAGCTCGGTGAGGTGCGGGATGCTCTGGCGGCAGGGTCCGCACCAGGTGGCCCAGAATTCTACGACGTAGATCTCGCCGCTGTCTTTGAGGTCGGCTTTAACTTCATCGCCCTTGATGACGCTGGAGAGCTTGAGGGCGGGGGCCGGGTCGCCGATTTGGAGGGCGCCGGCGAGGGGGGCCAGCAGGGCGCTGGCCAGCATGAACGCCGCGATGCGCAGTTTCATGGGATCGGTTCCTTTCGGAGTTTTGGGGGTACGGGCAGGTAGTGTACGACACGCCGGGCCGCCACTTCATCCCGCATGCCATGGTTTTATATTCGGCCGAAGGGAGCCCCCGTGTCAAACGCGGGCTTGCAGGTTACGGCTTTTCCGTCTACAATCAGTTGTCCGGACGGGGACGAGGAAGCCCCGCCCGGTCCGTTGTGATCAGCCCCGAGTGCAGGAGGGTCTCCAGATGCGCCAGCCCTGGTCCAAAATGAATGTCGATGGCGCGAATTTCCGGCTTACCGAGCAGGAACTGGACCGCGTGTACGACGAAATGCCGAGCCTTCCGGAGCCGCCCGCGCAATCGGAGGCGTCGGGCGGCGGCGGTGATGGCCCCGCGAGGAGCCAGGCGCAGACGATCGCGCCGGCGGCGGAGGCGGAGCCCGAGCCGGCGGAATGCCCCAACCCGGCGTGTTACGGGGCGTTTCAAAACGCTTCGGAGACGGGCGCGCCGCTGGTGGAAGGCAGCGGCTCGGGCTGCACCGATCGCCGGGTGATGTATGATCCGTCGCGGGCTCCGAATCCGGATCGCCGCAGCAACTGAAGGCAGCCCCGGGCGCCGGCGCCTTGCAGCGGCGGGAGTCCGGTATGTTGAGGAAACCAGCGAGACCATGCCGAGCCGACCCGATGCGTACGAGTTGCACCAGTATTTCGAGCACCACCGGAAGCCCGGGGAGCACCTCTATGCCGTGGTGGACGCGGCGCGGGACTACCGGCTTGCGGTGGCGCCGCGCGATATGCTGGATGAGCCGCTGCGCCCGCTTTTTCAGAACGCCCCGTATTTCATGGAGCGGGTGGGGCCGTACCTGGCTCGGATAAGCTGCTCGGACCGGTATCCGGAGTACATGCGGCTGTGGGCGGAGCGTCTGGGGGATAACGCGGGCATCTTCTTCTTGAGCAGCGCGTGGCCGAAGACGGTGCGTGCGCACTTGCGTAGCATCTTCAAGGTGTATGACGAGAACAAGGCGATGTTCTATTTTCGCTTTTATGATCCGCGGGTTATACGCACGTATCTTCCGACCTGCACGGCGAAGGAATGCCGGGAGTTTTTCGGGCCGATACGCAGCATATTCGTGGAGGGTCCCACGCTGCCGGTGATGCATCACTACCGGGTGGGGCAGGCGGCGATCCACCTGGAGGAGGAGGATGTGCGGGCCATCTCCCATTCGCTGGACGACGCGCGGGAGGAGAGCACCGCATGATCATCCGCCGGGACCAGATCCGCGCCTTTGAGGCGTATATGCGGGCGGCGTTCGAGGATCGTATGGTGGCGCACATGCGCGCGCACTATCCGGAGCGCTATGGGGCGCTGTCGCGGGGCGTGGACGACGAGACGGGCGCGCGGGACCTGGTGCGGCTGGCGGTGGAGAAGGCCACCCGGATCGGGGCGCGCCGCGAAGGGAGCATCCAGCAGCTGCTTGAGATTATGCTGGAGACCCGCCCCGATTTCGACGAGGATATAGAGATGGCATGGGCGCGGGCCATCCTCGACGACGACACGATGGGCGGTGGCACGCGCATCCAATTGGTCCACCAGAAGCTCCGGGCGCGATCGGCCCCAGACACTCCGGACCGGACGGCTGGAGGGAGGAAGGCATGACGGATACGGCTGGAAACGCGGCGGGCGGTGGATCGCCCAGCGGCGACCGGGATCACGGGAGCGCGGCGAATACCTGCTCGGGTCCGGCGGGCAATACGTCGCTGGTGGTGCAGGTGGAGCGCAGCGATGGCCAGCAGCTATCCAAGCCGGCGGATGTGCGAATCGACGGCCCGACGTTTCGCAATGAGAAGACGATAGAGGGGACGGACCGGATCACGTTCAAGCCGATCAACGCGGGCCAGTACAAGGTTTCGGTCAACCCGCACGGGGACGAGGAGGATTTTGACGCGCTTCCCCCCCACCCGCAGGAGGTGGTGGTCCCACAGGGGGAAGAAAAGCTTGCGACGCTGAAGATAGCCCCGCCGCTGCGCGCGTACCTGCACTTCACGTTCACGGATCCCGAGGGCGCGCAGCGGAACTTGCCGAAAGACTTCAAGATCGACCTGGTGTACAACGACGGTTCGCGGGTGAGCGCGGCGCTGAACGAAGACGGTATGGGGGTGTGGGAAGGCAAGATTGGGATCCCGGTGGATCGCCGGAAGACGGATTTCACGGTCCATTTCACTCCGAACGCCGGACAGTTTATTGTGTGCGAGAAATCCGGCGACCCCGCAACGGTGGAGATTGGGGGCCGATCCCGGCTGGCCGATAGCAAGCGGGGGTTCATGCTGCCACCGATCAAGTGGATGCTGAGCAACTCGGACTGGGAAGTAACGAACGCGTCGAACTACGCCGAGAACAAGTTTGCGCAGCTGGATGATCCGAATACGGAGATCGGTACGGAGGCGTCGCCGGTGGAACTGAAGCTGAACCCGCACTGGCAGTTTCACCAGTTTCTGTTCTTCGACCGGAAATTCGGTCCTTCGGACCACCAGGCGCGGATCAGCATACCGCCGGTGCTGCTGGAGGGATTCCGGAAGGCTCCGGGGAACGGGGACGCGCGTGCGGACACGGCGGGAAACTGGACCACGGGCGAGGATCCCAAGGATTTGAAGCAGGCGATCCCCTGGATCCTGCGCAAGGAGGAGGACGGGGTTACGCCACTGCCCGAGCTGAACCAGGACATGGAGCTTCGTTTCGCCACGGGAAGTGATTCGGGCAATTACATTTTTTCAAAATCGGCGACGGAGCGGGAGCTGGTTTCGCTGGCCGGCAATGCGGACGAGCTCCAGCCGGGGCCGGCGCGGCTGGCGTACTACGATCTGCCTCGTTTGTGGCGATCGAAGGCGTATTACACGCGGCAATCGGGCGGCGATCAGGGGAAGTTCTTCTACGATCTGACGGAATCGGACATTTCGGCGGCGGATTCGGCGTCGTCCCCGCTGATCTTCTGTCTGGACGACATTGTGCTGTACCAGGCGGATGGATCGGCGCTGGCTCCGCTGGATCCGCTTGGGGACACGGACAAGGTGGCCATCTTCCACCATACGTTCAGCGATAGCGGGGCCGATTGTTCGGCGCAGGGCGTGTACAAGCCGCTGGCTCCGGCCTCGGTTCCCGAGCCGGCGGAACTTCCGGGCAGCGATGTGGATACGGCGGAGAACTACCTGACGGATTATCCGGACTGGACGCGCCTGGTGATTGCGCAGGGGAACCTTTTTGACGTATTTGACGCGCGGACCCCGGACAACCGCGAAGAGAAGCAGGCGGTCGGGGCGCGCGCGGCGGTGCGCTGGCTGGACGCGATGGCGTCCCTCTCCCCCGCCGGCATCCGGATGTGGGACATGACGGTGGAGGGGCAGGACGCGGATGGCAAGCCGGTTTACAAGGACGCGGCGGACCCGCTGGGCCGCCCACTGCCGAACCGCGCATTCTGCACGGAGAGCTCGTTCACGGAGCGGCGCCCGGGCCCGACAGAGCAGGCGTTTTTCGCTATGCAGCATTTCTGGAGCCAGCGGACGGCGGAGCGCTACACCGCGCCCTACAACGGCAGCGACGAGGAGCACGTGGGGCGATTCGATATCGCGCTGTTGCGCTGCTGCGGGCTGGAAGACGACAAGGAGGTGGCGGTCAACCTCCACTACCTGAAGAGCAGCTACACCTTCGAGGCGACGCCATCGGGATCGCCGCAGCAGTACGCGCACGACGCGTCGGTGAATGTATCCAACCGGTGGAATGGCAACGATGGGCATGTGACGGGCGGGCGGGCGCGCTTCCTTCCCCGGAAGCAGGAAAGCGACGAGGACGCGTCGGAACCGCTGGTGGTGGAGGCGGTTTGGTTCTGCCAGGCGGTTATCGAGCAGCGCGCGCACATTGCGGTGAAGGTGGTCGCCGTGGACCGGGCGTGGCGGAACGGGCGTCTGGGCACGGGAGAATCGGGGCCGGACGGGCATGCGCCGGACGCGCAGGAGGGCTACCCGAACGCGTTCACGACGGCGCACGAGTGCGGTCACGTGGCGGCGCTTCCGGATGAGTACAACGAGCAATGGGACGCGGCGTCGTGCGACCAGCCGAGCCTGAAGAGCAATCTTCCGGGCGACCCGTTCTACCTGGAGGGCGGGGCGCTGATGCACCGCCTGGAAACGCCGCGCAACCGGTACTACTGGCACGCGGCGGAGTGGGTCCGCCGCCGGTTGAAGGACCCGGTGCATTTCAAGGTGTCGTTTACCGACCCGGGCGGGACAACCTACGACAAGTTTTATCTTCCGGAGCATCCGGAGTCGGGCCGCACCTTCGCGTACTGGCCGCTGGCGTCGGATCACAAACCCGCGACCCCACAGCCGGTGTATCCCTCGAACAGCCGGGGCGGCCTGCGCGACCTGTATCTTTATGCGCTGGGCCGGGATCACTACAGCGAGTTCGTGCTGCCGGGCGCGGGTGGCGAGGCCTTCGACGGGATTCTGTTGATTGTGTTGAAGCTGGCGTTCCATTTTCCGGACGACGTTTCGTTCGACGAGCGGTCGGACGCGCTCTCGGCGGCGGTGGAGGCGGCTTCGGCGCTGAATAAGAAATGGTATGCGAGCGGCCAGGCGCCTGTTCCGGGATCCTCGCCCGCGGCGGATCGGACCTTCGAACGGTGTCTTATTCACTTCGCGCCGCGGGTCGTGGTGGAGAATTACGTACACCCGGACCTGAGCGCGGAGGCGGCGCTGGCGCTTGCGGGGGAGACGATTGACAACTTGCGGGTCCATTACCGGGTCCAGGTCTATCCGCACAGCCCGGCGCACACGCGCTGGGACACGAACACAACGGGCGGCGAGCTGGAGACGAGCGTCGAGCTGCTGGAAGACATCCCGCAGGGAGAGCGGGAGAAGGACTATATCCAATCGCTGGTGGAGAAACTGGATGAGTACCACGGGATACCGGAGTTTCACCTGACGGACCGCATCGGGAAAGTGGGCGAGATACGCTTGAAGGCGGAGGGCATCCTCGAAAGCGCGCCGGATGTGACCAGCAGGTGGGACGAGGATACGCGGGTCCCGAATTCTCGCGCGCCTTTGGGAAAATCGGCGATCGAGCAGGCGATCCAGCTGTACCGGAGCACGGGATACACGGACTACGATGGGCGGCTCCAGCGCCTCGCCGCGCTGGACGGGCTTCTGGACGCGTTCCGCGAGACGGCGGATGTGCGGGGCGGCTGGAAGGCTCCCACGAAGGCGAAGGAAATCGACATTGCGCTGTCGACGTACGAGAATACGCCGATGGATGACTTTGCCGCGCGGTTCGCGGCGCTGGACAAGCTGGAGGAGGCCTGCGACGAGTTTATTGTTTCGACGCGGCGCAAGAACTGGCTCCTGAATATGGGGCTCTACGGTATGATCCCGAAGGTGGAAGCGCTGGACAGCCGGGCGCGCGCGGAGAAGGGCGATGTGGCGGTGATGCGTGGCGTGACGAACATGAAGCCGCTTCTCCAGGCGAAGATGGACGAATTGCGTGTGCTGAAGGGCATCCAGAAGCTGAAGGCGCAGGCGCGGGAGGTGGAGGCGGACTTGAAGGCGCAGGAGAGCAGCACGACGCTGCTGGTGGAATACCCGGACCCCGGGCAGCGCACGGCGCATGTGGGCGGGGCGCTGGAATCGTATCTGCCGAGCCTGGCGGGCATTCACAAACTGCCGGCCGACATTACGCGCGAAGATTTGATACCGCTGGTTCGCCAGGTGTTGCCGCGGGAAACCGATGTGCAGCCGCTTGCATGATATGCGCCGCCCCGGACGCGCCTGGTTGCCGCCGGCCTGCGCCATCGCGTGCCTGCTGCTGGCTGGCGGCCTGCGCGCCGCCGGTGAAGAGGAGAACGACATGACGATCGAAGTGCGCCACCCGGATCGGGAAGCCTACGACCAGATCGATCCCGCGATTACGCCATTGGCGCGCGGGCACGCGGTCCCGTCGCGCCCGGCCGCGATGGGGAATGCGTACTACCGGCATCACGGCAACACCCTGCAGAACGGGCGGGTTGATGTGGGCCTGCCCGTCGGGGAATGGGAATTGGCGTGGTCGGCCGAGCTGCATCCCGGCTACGCGCCGCGGGCGGTGCTGGCGTCGGAGGACCGGCTGCTCGTCGAGGGCGAAGTTTGGGAGCTTTTCGACACGGAGGGGGCGCGCGTGGCGGATGGCAAGAATGGGGCGGGGTCGATCACGATGGATCCGGACGGCGCGTCGTTCTACCACATCAGCGAATCGGGATCCGTTATCGAGCGCGACCTCGCGCAGGGCGCGGAAAGAGCCCGGATCCTCCCGTTTCTCGGGCAGGCCTTCGCGCGCCCGCTGATCGCGCGGCTGGAGAACCGGCTGCTGCTCGTTGGGAATGAGCGCCAGCTCGATCCGCAGGGCCGGAAGCGGGCGCGGCGATCGCTGATTGAATGGATCGAACGGCGCGAGCCGGAGCGGCGCACGGGATCGGGCCTGTTGCTCACCGCCGCCAATGCGGGCACGCTTATCCTGCCGTCGCCGGGGCTGCTGGCGGCGTCGGATGGCGAGACCGTGGTGGCGGCCGGGGATGGGCGGCTGTACATCAGCAACGGGCCGGGCGCGTTGGAGGGGGTGTACAGCGGGGACTTCGAAGCGGTTGCGCTCAGCCTGGGGGGCAATGGCTGGGTCTACCTGGCGATCCGCCAGGATGAGGTCCTTCGCCTCTGGTGCATCACGATGAGCGGGCAGATAGCCGCCGAGTATACCTTGCCCGAAACGGCGCGCCGTGTCATTGCGCCGCCGCTTGTCGGCCACGATGGCCGGATCTACCTGGCGGCGCCCGGGCGTCTGATTGCGCTTACCTCCGAAGGGGCGCCGCTGTGGGAATGCCCGGTGAGTGGCTTGCTTATCGGCGCGGCGTGTGCGAACGGCGGGCGCATCGCCATCGTCACGGAATCCGCCGCCGGGATCGTTTCGCCGGACGGGCGACTCGACGTCATCGGGGAAGCGGGCCGGGACCCGTTTTGCACCGGACCGGCCATCACGCCGGAAGGCGAGATCGCGGTGGCCACCCGACGCGCGCTGCGCATTCATCGCCCCGCGCCGTGATCGGGGTCAGGCGATCGTCTCCGTCGTCACGCCCGCGTCGACCACGGTAACGGTTCCGCCCCAGGTGCACATGCAGGTGCTCGAATTGTTGAGCGCGGGCATATTCCCGATCATCACGGTGGAACTGCCTGGCGCCCAGGGCGCCGCGATGACGGGGATGCAGGCTTGCGGGGTCAGGACGCCGAGCGCGGCGGAGGTTGCGGCGGCGACGGTGGGATTCGAGAGCGTAATGCAATTGCCGAAGCCGGAGATATTCACCATGGGGATGTAGTCCATGATGTTCGCGGCGTAGGCATCCTCCATTTGAACACAGTTCGTGGGCAAGACGGTGAGGGAACAGGTGGAGGTTCCCATCGTGCATTTGAGTGTCGCGCCATCGACAACGGGTAGCGCCATGGTTCCAAGTCTCCTCGTTTGACTGCGGCCAGCCTGTGCAGTATACGAAAGGATTTTTGGCTGTGCAAGGGTGTGCACGGGGCGGGGGGGCGCGACGGGCAGGAAGTTTGTTCCGCCTTCCGCAGACGCCCGGACTGTGGGTGGGTTCAGGGTGTATTGGGGTGTTTGCGGCACTTTGGCCGCATAAAGTAGCGCCAGCCCGTTATTGACATGCCGCTATACGATGACGAGTGCGCGCAAGGCTGGGAGCGCACTTCCGTTGCGGCGCGGGATTGCGTCGTCGAGGAATCAAGCCAGCTTCATTCCGCTAAAGCATTACGGGTGATTTAACCAGGGGGCGGACTTTCCGCCCTCGCCGGCTCCCGGCGCCGTGTCGGGCGGGGTCCTGGCGGGGTTTTGGGTGAGATGCGGCTTCCCCCCCACTGATCCCCCACCGCCCCCCACCCCGATTGTTGAGCCGTTCCTCACTATTTCGCCGGTCTCCCCCACGCCAGGGGGCATATGCGGGTTGAGGCGCCCCGCAGGTCGCCCTATTTACCCACATTTTCCCACCCGCAATTGCACGCATTTTATGGTGCATACCGGAATCGAGACTACTATATATAGTGGCTCAATCCGAATTGTGGTGTTTTTTGTCGTGTTTTCGGCGGAATCCTTGTGTTTTTTATGTTGACTTGGTGGGGGAATGGTGGTAGATTGTGGGTACTCAGGGTGAAATCGTGGGAGTACACATGTACTACGGTGAATCACAGACCGCCATCGACGACAAGGGCCGGATTACCGTGCCCGTGCAGTTTCGTCAGGTGATGGAGGTGCACGATCACGACACGTGGTACATGACGCGCGGTTTTGACGGGGCGATCTTCCTGTTTCACAGCCTTCAATGGGAAAAGTTGAAGGACTTGGGCAGCGGCTACAATCCGCTGGACCCGCGGATGCTTGATTTTCGCCGGATGCTTCTTGGAAGCGCGGCGAAGACGAAGCGCGACAAGGCGGGCCGTCTTGCGGTTCCGGCGCTGCTGCGCGAATTCGCGGGGATTGAGAAGGAGGCGGTGCTTATCGGCGTGGAAGACCATCTGGAATTGTGGAGCAAGGAACGTTGGTGTGCGTTCCAGCAGCGCCAGATGGAGAATTACAAGGCAATGGCCGCCGAACTGTTTGGGTCTTCCCAGGCGTCCGGCGACCCAACTCACGGAGCGGAACGGGATGCTGGCCATTAACAAATACGAACAGGGTGCGGTAACGGTGCTTCGGCTTGAGGGCGATATCGACGAAGACGGGATGAATTCGCTTCGTCTGAGCCTGATGGATTGCATTCAGGCGCAGCGCTGCAATGTGGTGGTGAATCTTTCCGAGGTGAAGTTCGTGAGCTACATGGGCGTTGGCGTGCTTGTGGAACGGCTCCGGCAGCTCCGCACGGGCAGCGGCGATCTGAAGCTGACCGGCGTGAACCTTTATACGGAGCGGCTGTTCCGGATGATCGGCGTGACGAACGTGTTCGAGACGTTCGCGACCGAGGCGCAGGCGATCCAGGCGTTCGCGGAAGCGGCTTGACTCCGATTTTCCCGGGGCGTCGGGCGGTGGTGTGCTGGTGTTACCGGCGCGCGGGAATCAGGTAAGCGGAAGGATGCCGCTGTGTCGCATATCCCAGTCATGGCGGAGGAAGCCCTGGAGGGGCTCGCCATCCGCCCGGACGGCTCGTACGTGGACGGCACGGCGGGCGCGGGCGGGCACGCGGCGCTGATAGCCGGACGCCTTACGACGGGCCGCCTTCTCGCGCTGGACCGGGATCCGCTGGCGGTGGCGATGGCGACGGAGCGCCTGGCCCCCTACCCCCAGGCCCGGGTGCGCCAATCGAATTACGGGGCGATGGCGGAGGTGCTTTCGGAACTTGGGTGGGGCCTGGTGGATGGAATACTCATCGACGCGGGCTGTTCGAGCATGCAGATCGACACGCCGGCGCGCGGGTTTTCGTTCCAGGAGGATGGCCCGCTGGACATGCGTATGGATCCGGGGTCGGGCGAGCCGGCTTCCGCGCTGCTGAATCGCCTTTCCGCGCCGGAAATCGAGACCCTCCTTCGGGAGTATGGCGACATTGGCCCGGCCGGCCGGATCGCGGCGAGCATCAAGGATTTCGCCTCGCGTGGCCGGCTGGCGACGACGTCCGATCTGGTGGTGGCGGTGCGGGCGGCGCTGCCTTTTCTGCGGGAGACCCCGGAGGAGGTTCGGACGGTGTTCCAGGCGATTCGCATTGCGGTCAACGATGAATTGTCGGGATTACAGCGGGCGCTGGACGCCTCGCTGGATTGCCTCAAGCCCGGGGGCAGGCTGGTGGTGATATCGTTTCATTCGGGCGAGGACCGGATCGTGAAACAGGCGTTTCGTTCCGCTTCCCGAAAGGCTCGAAGGCTGCGCCCCGATGGCCGGGTGGCTTCGGAGACGCCGGCGCGGGTGCGGGTGCTGACGCCGCGGCCGGTCACGGCGAACGACGCCGAATGCCGGGTCAATCCGCGGGCCAAGAGCGCGAAGCTGCGCATAGCGGAGCGGCTTCCACAACGGTGACTAGAGGTAGGACATGTACAAGTCGCGAACAAAGAAGGACCGGCGCGTATTGCGGGGTTGGATCAAGTGGGTTCCGGTGCTTGCGATCCCGTTTTCCATCCTGTTCTTTCACGCCTGGATCAATATTCAGATTCTTCGGGCGGACTATGTGCTTCGCGAGCTGAACGCCGAGAGCCGCAAGTGGGCGGACCGGCTTGAGAGCACCGATATTGCGAAGACGTTTCACGAGGATCCGGAGGTGCTTGCCGAACGGGCCTCGCTCCTTGAGTTTGTGCAGCCGACGCCGGGCCAGCGCGAGATAATTTACTATGATCCGGCGTCTGTTCCGCCGCATCCGGAAGACACGCATTTTGAGATGGCGCGCCATGATGCTCCGGCCCTGGCGACGCCCGCGGCCGATGAATCTCGCGGGGCCCAATCGGCGCTTGCGGTGATCGGCGCGCCGTTCGCGAGCGCGCCCGGGGCCGCGCCGCCGGCCCCGGCGCCGGATCCGGCTCCCGTTTCCGAGCCCGCTCCGGCGGCTGCCGCGCAGCCGGCCGTGGCCACCGCGGCTCCCGCCGCGGAAGTGGCGCTTGTTACGACGCCGGTCGTGTTGCCGCTTGCGGGAGCGGCGTCCGCGAACGTTGAGACGATCGCGGCGCCTGCGGCGGCGCCGGTGGTGCTGGAGTTGCCGCCGGATACCCGCGGGATAAACAATTTGGACGAAGGCATGGGCGGCCTGGATTCCCTTTAGGGCGCCGGAGAACGAGGAAGATTCGGAGCAGCGGGACTATGACACCATCGCGACCGGGGATGAAGCGTGAAGCGGCGGATCCCTACGGGAGCCCAATGACCGCGGAGCAGCGACGCCAGGTGCGGCTGATGTTCCTGGGCTTCCTGTGCCTGTTTATCCTGGTTGGGGTGCGGCTGCATTTTGTGCACTTGATGCCGAACTCCTCGCTGAACGTGGAAGAAGCGAAGCATATTGGGGAGATCACGCTCCGGGAGCCGCGGGGCGAGATCTATGATCGCAACGCGATCCGGCTTGCGACGAACCGAGAGGTTCCGTCGCTGTGGGTTGACCCGACGACGCTGGCGGATCCCGCGGCATTTTCCGCGCGGGTGGCGCCGGCGTTCGGGCTTGACGCGCCGACGCTGACGGAGCGGCTGATGGAGAGGACGGCGGACGGCAAGCTGTACAGGTTCAAGTGGGTCAAGCGCTGGGTGACGGAACCGGAGGAGTCGGTGGCGATGGCGAATCTGACGCGCGAATTCGAGGGCATATTGCACGTACAATACGAGTCGCTCCGGCACTATCCGCAGCGGATGGCGGCGGCGCAGTTGCTGGGCTTTGTGAACCGCAACAACGAGGCCTCGGAGGGGGTGGAGCTTGTCTTCGACAAGCACCTCCGGAGCGAGCCGGGCGTGTACCGCGCGCGCACGGACACGCGGCGCCGCCTGCTGGAATCCCGGGTGCTGGAGTATGTGCCGGCGAAGGCGGGGGAATCGCTTCAGTTGACGCTGGACATTAACATCCAGCACAACCTGGAGCGGGTTCTGGACCAGCGTATGATCGACACCAAGGCGTCGCAGGGCATGGGGATGCTGATGGATCCGTTTACGGGGGAGATCCTGGCGCTTGCGACGCGGCCTTCCTTCGATCCGAACTATTACGAGTCGTATACGAACGACCAGCGCCGCAACAAGGCGATCACGGATCCCTTCGAGCCTGGGTCGGCATTCAAGATTGTGACGGCGGCGGCGGCCATAGAGGAAGGCCTCATCACGCCGGCCACGATGATCAATTGCGAGAACGGGGGTTTCAATCCCTATGGCCATTACATCCGGGATTTCTACCGGCTTGGCGTGGAGCCTTTCAGCAAGGCCTTTGAAGACTCCAGCAATGTGGCGATCATCAAGGTGGCGAAGATGCTCGGTCCGGAGCGGCTGGAGCAGTGGATCCGGGCGTTTGGGTTCGGGCAGCGCACGAGCCGGGATTTCCCGCCCGGGGCGGAGACGGCGGGCCAGTTCCGGGAGCGGAAGGATTGGAACCGTCTCTCGATGGGTTCTCTTCCGATGGGTCAGGAGATATCGGTGACGATCCCGCAGATGGCGCGGGCGTTCGCGGTGATTGCGAACGGCGGCTACCTGGTGGAGCCCCACTTCGTGAAACGGGCGATAGCGTCGGACGGCACGATCACGTTTGAGCACGATGCGGGGGATCGCCCGCGCATCATTTCGGAGCAGACGGCGGCGACGATGCGGGAATTGCTGCACCTGGTGGTGCTCAACGGCACGGGTTCCCGCGCGGCGATGCCCGAGTACACGGCCGGCGGCAAGACCGGCACGGCGCAGATGGCCAGCCTCACGGGGCGGGGCTACAGCAAGGACCGCTATACAACGGTGTTTGCGGGGATCGCGCCGATCAAGAATCCGCGGCTGGTGGCGGTGATAGTGGTAAAGGAGCCCATGATCCGGGAGCGCTGGGGCGGCTTTGTCTGCGGCCCCGTGTTCAAGGAGGTGGTTCGCGACGCGCTGGTGCGGCTTAACGTTCCGGCGGACATCGAGGTGGAGGGAAACGAGGAGAAGGTGCTCGTGGCGAAGGCCACGCGGCGGCCCAAGGCGGCGGCCGAGGCGCCCGAAGAAGAGTCCGCGGATGGCGACACATTGATCGAGCGGCTGAGCGACGAGGAGATCCAGGCCCTTCTGGCCGCCATGGAGCACGACTTCGAGCCCCTGGATCCGTTGGAACTCAGGGCGCCGGGGCGGGATCCAGTGGAAGGTGAGCCGGTGTTGCCCGATTTGATTGGCCTGACCAAGCGCGAGGCCTATGCGGCGCTGGGCCGCTTGAACGTGCAATGGGATCCGCATGGCGCGGGCCGGGTGGTGTCGCAGAACCCGCCGGCGGGCACCCCCATCTCCCAGGTTCAATTGTGCGCACTGGAATTTTCGCCCGCGCCGCTGGAAGACGAAGAAGAAGCTGAGAATGAAACTTCATGACGCCCTCGAAGCCATTGGATTCCACGCGGACGCCTGCCCCGCGGTGGAGGCTGCCGGCGTAACGGAAGACTCGCGGAAGGTTTCGCGGGGGGATGTTTTCGTGGCGGTGATGGGCGGGCATGCGGACGGGCACGACTTTGCCGCTAGCGCCGCGGCATCCGGGGCGGTGGCGGTGCTGGGCGATCGCCCCGGGCTGCGGGAGCTTGCGGGACTTCCCTATTTGTATGCGCCCGCCGTGCGCGAGACGGCGGCGCGGCTTGCGCACCGGCTCGCGGGCGATCCGACGGAGCGGCTGACCGTCATTGGGATTACGGGCACCAATGGCAAGTCCAGCACGGCGATGCTGGCGCGCGCGATGCTTCAGGAATCCGGCCGCGCGACGAGCCTTTTTGGAACGTTGGGCTACGACATCGGGAACACGCACGTTCCCGCGCCGCACACGACGCCCTTCGGCGATGAGCTGGCGCGCATGATGCAGCGGGCGATCGAGGCGGGCGATACCCACGTGGTTATGGAAGTGAGCTCGCACGCCCTGGATCAGGAGCGTGTGGCGGGAATCCGCTTTCGCGGCGCGGCTTTCACGAACCTGACGCAGGATCACCTGGACTACCACGTATCGATGGAGGCGTACCGGGACGCCAAGCTGAAGCTGTTCCGGCGGGTGGAGGGCGAGGGCGCGTTCACGGCGATCAACCGGGAGGATCCCGCCTCCCCGGCCTTTCTGGAGGCGTCGGCGGGCCGCACGATTGCGTACGGCGAGGGCGGCGCTATCCGGGCGCGGTCCGTGAAGCATGGCGCGGGCGGCAGCCGCTTCACGCTGGAGACGCCGGACGGCCAGGCCGACGTGGCGCTTCGGCTGATCGGCGAGCACAATGTGCAGAATGCCTTGTGCGCGGCGGCGATTGGCCATGGCCTTGGGCTTGATCCGGGCGCCATCGCGCGCGGTTTGGGTCGTCTGGATCGCGTTCCGGGACGGTTTGACGCGGTGGACGGGGGCCAGGACTTCTTCGTGATTGTGGACTATGCCCACACCGAGGATGGTCTGGTCAATGTGCTTCGTGCGGCGCGGCCGCTGTGCCGGGGCCGTATTATCACGGTATTTGGTTGCGGCGGCGATCGCGACCGTGGGAAGCGGCCGAAGATGGGCCGGGCGGCGGGCCAACTGAGCGATTTCTGTGTGCTGACTTCGGACAATCCGCGCAGCGAGGACCCGTGCCGGATTCTTCTGGATGTGGAGGTGGGTCTCCAGCGGGCGGGCCGCAAGAAAGGCGAGGACTACGTGGTGATTGAAAGCCGCGAGAAGGCCATCCATCACGCGATCGGGCTGGCGCGGCCGGGAGATCTGGTCATGATTGCCGGCAAGGGCCACGAAGACTACCAGATCCTGGCGGACCGCACGATTCATTTTGATGACCGGGAAGTGGCGCTCGAAGCGCTTGGAGGGCTGCGCTGATGGGCTGGCGTTACGAAATTGATGAGATTGCGGCGCAGATCGGATGCGCCGCGCCTGAACCGGGCGGGGCCCCGATAACGGGCGTCTCCACCGATACCCGAACGCTGGAACCGGGCGCGCTTTTTGTCGCGCTGACGGGTCCGAATTTCAACGCGGAGCACTTCGTGGCCGAGGCGTTCGCGCGCGGCGCGGCGGGGGCGCTCTGCCGGGAGCCCCATCCGGAGGGGCCTTGCCTGGCCGTCCCGGATCCGCTGGCCGCGTTTCAGGCCCTGGCGCGGCGGCACCGTATGGCGCATGACATCCCGATTCTCGCGATTACGGGCTCGTGCGGGAAGACGACGGCGAAGGACCTGACGTCGGCGGTGTTGGAGAGCCGGTACCGCGTACTGCGCACCCAGGGCAACCTCAACAACGACATCGGGTGCCCACTCACGCTGATGCGGATCGACCGGGAGACGGAATTCGCGGTGATCGAGATGGGGGCGAACCACCAGGGCGAGATCGCGCATCTATGCACGCTGGCGCGCCCTTCGGAATCGGTTGTGACCATTGTGGCCCCGGCGCACCTGGAAGGATTCGGCAGTATTGACGATGTCGCGCGGGCGAAGGGCGAGATCGTGCGGGGGCTTGACGCGGATGGCTGCTTTTACCAGAATATGGACAATCCCTACTGCCGTGCAATGGGCTGGGACTTTCCGGGCGAGATTGTGCGCTTCGGGCGTGAAGGCGATGTGGTGCTCCGGAACCTGTCGTTTGACGAATCCGGCGAGATGGTGCTTGATATCGCGCCGGTGGGACGGATCCGGCTGCCGCTGCTTGTGCCCGCGCACGCGACCAACGTGCTGGTGGCGGTGGCGGTGGGATTGCGCCACGGCGTGACGGAATTTGAGGGCCCGCTCCGGGCCGCCTGCGTCCGCGCGGCGCGCTTCCACGTGCGGACCATCGCGGGATTCGAGATTCTGGACGATACGTACAATGCGAACCCGGCAAGCATGGCGGCGGCGCTGGAGGCGCTGGGGCGGCGCCCGGGATCCGGGAAGCGTTTTGCGGCGCTGGGGGACATGCTGGAGTTGGGGTCGGATGCGGTTGCGTATCACCGGGCGCTGGGGGAACAGGCGGCGGCGGCGGGCGTGGCGGGTGTGTTTGCGTACGGCGCGCACGCCCATGATATCATAGCGGGCGCCAGGGCAGCCGGCGTCGGCCAGGCGGAAGCCCTGGATTCCCATGAAGCCATTGCGGACGCCCTTTTCCGCGCCGCGTCTCCTGGCGATTCGATTCTCCTGAAAGGTTCCCGTGGCATGCGCATGGAGCGGGTGGCGGAGGCTCTGGAGCATCGCGCGTTACCGGGCGGAGAGGATCGACCGACCTAATCATGCTTTATCACCTGACCCAGGCCCTTATCCCCTATTTCAGCGGTTTTGACGTGTTCCGCTACCACACGGTTCGGGCGGGCGGCGCCGCGATCACGGGCTTTCTCTTCTGCCTGCTGGTGGGCCCGTATCTGATCCGGCTCCTGCACTCCCTGAAAGTGGGCCAGATCATCAAGAAGGACCACGTGGCGGACCTGCACGCGCTGCACAAGGGCAAGGCGGGCACGCCGACCATGGGCGGCGCGATCATGCTCCTGTCGGCGGTGCTTTCGCTGCTGTTGTGGAGCACGCTGACCAACCGCCTGCTCTGGGTGGCGCTGGGCGTGTTTGTGTTGCTCGGGGCGGTGGGTTTCGTCGACGACTTCATCAAGTTGCGGCGCAAGCACAACGACGGGCTGAGCGCGCGCGCGAAATTTGCGGGACAGATTCTCACGGGCAGCCTGCTGGGTCTGTACCTCTACTTCGCGCCGATAACCACAAGCGGCACATGGATGGATCCGCGCGATATCCGTGACTGGAAAGCCCTGGCGGCGGTGCTGGTGGATTGCGCGGACGACCCGGCCAGCACCCCGTGCGGGCGTGTATGGCAGGCCCTCAACCCCGAATTGCGTTCCGTGTTGCGTATCGCGGACAGCGAGGGGTTTGTTCCGGTGGATTACCGTATTCCGGTGCTGACGGCGATCAACACCGCGCTGGCGCAGGGTCACTGGGCGGCGGATTTTCCATTGAAGCAGGCGCGGCCGAATGCGGAGCTGGCATCCTACGCGGACGAAGACTTCGAAGCGCTGAGCAACCGCGACCAGGTCCGGTATAACCGGCTTGTGCTGGAGGCGGCGATGCCGGGCGTCGTGGCGCAGAGCATTCCAAACATCCATACGCGGGTGGGTGTGCCCGGTTTGAAGGATGTGTTTATTCCGCTTGGCTTTCTTTACGTCGTCTTCGTGATATTCATTATTGTGAGCGTCTCCAACGCGGTTAACCTGACGGACGGGCTGGACGGGCTGGCGGCGGGCGCGTCGATTTTTTCGATCTTCACGTTTGCGGCGATCGCGTACGTGGTGAGCCGGGCGGACTGGTCGTATTACCTGTATCTCACGTACATACCGGAGGCGAGCGAGCTGTTCGTGTTTGGCGCGGCGCTGCTGGGTACGGGGCTGGGTTTCCTTTGGTTCAACGCGCACCCGGCGGAGGTCTTCATGGGGGACACGGGATCACTGGCGCTCGGCGGGGCGATTGGCACGATGGCCATCTTGACCAAGCAGGAGTTGCTGCTGCCCATTGTCGCGGGCCTCTTTGTCATGGAGGCCGGGAGCGTGGTGATCCAAGTGGCGTCGTTCAAGCTGACGGGCAAGCGCGTATTCCGCATGGCTCCGCTGCACCACCATTTTGAACTGCTTGGCTGGACGGAGACGAAAGTCACGATCCGGTTCTGGATTCTTGCGTTTATGTTTTCGCTGCTGAGTCTCGCTACGCTGAAGTTCCGTTGAGGACGCCGGGCCGCTTTGGGCGGCATGTTGAAAGAGTTGAACGGCGAATGGACGTGAATTCACACGAATGAAGAGATGATTGATTCGCCCCGGGATCTTGCGATTGTGTTCGTGGCGTCAGTGGACGGTTCGAAGGCGCCGCTCGCGCTGTCTCAGCCTGGAAGGCTAAGCCACGTTGGCGGGCGTTGCCAGACGGCGCTGAATGCCGAAAAGCGAGGGAACCGGATCGCGCGCGGGTGATTGCGGGTCAGGCAGGGATGGCTATAACCTCCTGTTTGATTGATTGTACTGAATGCCGAAGCACTGGTGAATCTGGTGGCGTCGGGAATTGTTGCGGGGTAAAAGACAAAAAGGTAACGGATAAGAGTTGCGTATGGACCTCCAAGGCGTACCGGTAACGATAGTGGGGCTGGGCCGTTCCGCGGCGGCCGCCGCCGCGCTGCTGCGGGCTGTCGGGGCGCGCCCTTTTGTTACCGACAGCGCGGACACCCCGCCGCAGGCTCCGTGGCGCGCCGAACTGGAGGAACTGGGCGTGCCCTTCGAGACGGGCGGCCATACGGATCGCGCGTGGGACGCGGCCGGACTTGTGGTGCTGAGCCCGGGGGTCCCGCCGTCCATCGCGCCGGTTCAGGCCCTTCGGAAACGCGGCGTGCCGGTGCTGGGCGAGTTGGAGCTGGCGAGCCGGTTTGCGCGCGCGCCGCTGCTTGCGGTGACGGGCACGAACGGGAAGACGACGGTGACGGAGATGCTGCGTCACATCCTGGTGGAGATCGGATATCGCGCGGCGCTGGCGGGCAACAACCATACGGCGTTCTCCAGCGCGGTGCTGGCGGATCCGTCGCCGGATTATTTCGTCCTGGAGGTCAGCAGCTACCAGCTCGAGACGATTGAAACTTTTCGCCCGTATGTGGGGGCGGTGCTCAATCTGACGCCGGATCATCTGGGCCGGCACGGCGATCTGGATGGGTATGCGGCGGCGAAGGCGCGCCTTTTCTTGAACCAGCAGCCGGGCAAAGACGTGGCCGTGCTCAATGGCGACGATCCGCGGGTTCGCACGATGGCGGTTCCCGAGGGCGTGCGCCACATTCACTTCCAGTTGGAAGCCGTCCCGGAGACAGGGCTGGGATGGGATGGCGCGGGGCTGGTTGTGGATGGGCAGTCCATCCCGATGCGCTGCCCGCTTCCGGGCCGGCACAACCTGGAGAACGCGCTGGCGGCGCTGGCGGTATTGCACGGGGCGGGCCTTTCGATACCGGACAGTATCCGCGCGCTGGAATCGTTCCGCGGCGTGGCGCACCGGCTGGAGTTTGCGGGATCGCGCGGCGGGATCGCCTTTTACAATGATTCGAAATCGACGAATGTGGACAGCCTTCGCGTGGCGCTGGAAGCCTTCGAGCAGCCGGTGACGCTGATCGCGGGCGGCCAGGGGAAGGGCAGCAGCTACACGCCGCTCGCGCCGCTGGTGCGCGCGCGGGTGCGCCATCTCGTGGCGCTGGGCGAGGACGGGCCGGTGCTTGCGCGAGCGCTTTCCGAGGCGGCGCCGGTGACGGTGGTCCGCGATATGGCGGCGGCGGTTGCCGAGGCGATAGCCCGGACCCCGCCGGGCGGAACGGTGCTGCTGTCGCCGGGTTGCGCGAGTTTTGATCAGTACGCGAATTTTGAGGAGCGCGGCGCGCACTTCAAGGCCCTGGTGGGCGCGCTCACCGAGGAGGAATGCCTATCATGAAGAAGGAAACGACGGCGGTCATTACGCTGGTTATGGCGCTAACGCTGGTGGGAACGCTGATGGTCTTCAGCGCGATGGGCTACAAGGAAAGCGGCGGCGCGATGATCACGCGGCAGTTCGCGGCGCTGGGCATCGGCCTGGCGGCGATGTTCGTCGCGGCGCGCTTTGACTACCACCGTTTGAAGGATGGGTTTATCTTCCGCGGCATCGTCCTGACGACTATCGGATTGCTCATCCTCGTACTTGTGGCCGGCACGGAGGTGAAGGGCGCGCAACGCTGGATCCGTATCCCCGGCATGCAGTTGCAGCCATCGGAGCTGGCCAAGTTCGCGCTGATCCTGCTGCTTGCGGTGAAGCTGACGGACAACCGCGACAACCTGCACAAGTTCTTCTCGGGCTTTCTTCCGCCGGCGTTTATCGCGCTGTTTTTCGCCGGCCTTGTGCTGGCGCAGCGCGACCTGGGGATTCCGGTGCTGATGGTGGGCGTTGCGGGCGTCATGATGGCGGTGGCGGGGGTATCGGTGCGCTACCTGCTGGCGAGCTGCGCGCCGCTGGCGGTGGCGTTTGTGGCGCTTATCCTGACCAGCCCCCACCGCATGGATCGCCTGCTGGCCTTCCGGAATCCGTGGCATGATCCGCTGGGCACAGGCTTCAACCTGATCCAGTCCTACTCCGCGTTTGCGCAGGGCGGCCTGCTGGGTAAGGGGGCGGGCGCGAGCGAGCAAAAGCTGGGTTACTTGCCCGAATCGCACACGGACTTCATCTTCGCGCTTCTGGGCGAGGAGTTCGGGCTGGCGGGCACGCTGATCGTGGTGGGGCTGTTCGCGGCGCTGCTTTTCAGCGGCTACCGGATCGCGCTGAACGCGCGCGACCTGTTCGGGGCGCTGCTGGCCACGGGGATTACGGCTCTGATCGCGATGCAGGCGACGATAATCATGAGCGTGACCACGGGCCTCGTCCCCACGAAGGGCTTGCCGCTGCCTTATGTGAGCTATGGCGGCACGGCGCTGATCGTCTTTCTGGGGCTCGCGGGGGTGCTGGCGAATGTGGGGCTGCAGGGGCATGCCCCGGCGAAACGCAAACGGTCGGCGGCGTAAGCGGTTGCAATGGCGGCGGGCGGGTACGTATTCTGATTTTCGTAACGGTTTAGCCGTCTGAAGCAAAGAAGATTTTCAACCACGAATGAACACGAATTCACACGAATAAGAGAGACTATTGACCCGGTTCGAAGACTCAAATGGAACGGTAACAGGTCCGCCTTTTACCCTTTGAGCCTATGAAGCGGAGAATCTTCCCACAGATTTGCACAGATCGCCACGAATACGAAGTAGGGACCGGCAGCCGGTACCGGCACACAGGTGAGATGGAGTATTCGAAATAGGAGCTCTCCTGGTTAAAGGAGGTGGGGCAGTTCTGATCAATCTGTGCGGATCCGCGCGAAACTTTGAGAAGACCCCTTCGTTGGGGCGAAAGGGTTGATCTATGTTCTCCGCGGCCAATCAGGTTTCTCGCTGCCTGGATGCCTGGTTGCGGGCCTGGGTAAAGGCCTGCTCCATGTACTGAATCTCAGTTGCTTATTCGTGTGAATTCGTGTCCATTCGTGGTTAAATTGCTATTCAACTTCTAAACCGGACACTAGTGACTGGTTTCCTAAACCACAGGGGCGTGTTCCACATGCGAATCATGATAACCGGCGGGGGGACCGGCGGCCACACCTCCCCCGCGCTGGCCGTTTACGACGAATTGAGCCGCCGCGATTCCCGGCTGCGCGTCCAGTGGGTGGGGTGTTCGGGTAAAATCGAGGAGCGCCAGTGCCGGCAGCGGGGTATTCCGTTCCGGAGCGTTCCGATGGCGGGGTGGCCTCGCCGGGGCCGCTTGAAGAAGATTGGCGTGGCCGCGATCCTGTGCGCGGGCCTCGTACGCGCGTTTCTACTGCTGCGCGCGTTTCGGCCGCAGGCGGTTTTTGGCGTGGGCGGTTATGTATCGCTGCCGCTGATGCTGGCCGCGCAGCGCCTGGGCATACCTACGGTGATCCACGAGCAGAACCGCCGCCTGGGCATGGCGAACCAGATGCTGGCGCCACGGGCGGCGCGGATCTACCTGAGCTTTCCGGACACGCTGGGCGAATTCCCACGGGACCGGGCGGAGGTGGTGGGCAATCCGGTGCGCCCGGAGTTTGTTGCGCCTCCCGAGCGCGCGGCGGCGCTGGCGCACTTTGGGCTCGACCCGGACCGCCCGGTGGCGCTGGTGTTTGGGGGAAGCCAGGGCGCCCGGACGATCAACCAGGCGGTGGAGGAGCGGCTGGACGCGTGGCGGGAGGCCGGCATCCAGTTGCTTTGGGCGGCGGGGAAGAACGACTACGACGATATCCGGAAACGTGTCGGCTCGGATTCGAGCGCGGTGCGGCTGTTTCCTTATCTGGAGGAGATGGCGCTGGCCTGCGTGGCGGCGGATGTGGTGGTGGCGCGGGCGGGCGCCTCGACGACAGCGGAACTGGCGGCGCTGGGCAGGCCGTGCGTGCTTGTCCCCTACCCGCACGCCACGGACAACCACCAGGCGCAGAACGCGGCGGCGTTTGAGGAGGCGGGCGCTGGCCTGGTGCTGGAGGATATACTATGCACGGGCGACGCGCTGCTTCGGGAGGTGCGCGGGATGCTGGCGGATCCCGGCGCGCTGGCGGGGATGGCCGAGCGCGCACGGGGGCTTGCGCGCCCGGCGGCGGCGGATGCGATTGCCGAGGGTATCATGCGATTGTTGTTTGATGAACGTGTCGAGGAAGCCGCCCCGCCGGAAGCGGGCGAAGAAGAAATGGGTGAATAATGTCACGGACTACGCCGCCCGGCGCCCCAACCGCGTTTTTTCCCGTCAATATTGGATCGCTCCGCGACGACCTGGTGACGGGCTTTTCGCTGTACCTTCCGGGCGCGGGCGGCGCGCCGCCGGTGCTCTACCGCGACGCGAGCCTTCCCTTCTCGCCGGAGGCCCGTGAGCGCCTGGTGCGGAACGCGGTGGACGAGTTGCTGGTGCCCCGCTCGGAACGGCGGGCGTGGTTGAAGTACACCGAGACGATCCT
Source organism: Candidatus Hydrogenedentota bacterium (assembly GCA_019637335.1). Taxonomy (NCBI): domain Bacteria; kingdom Pseudomonadati; phylum Candidatus Hydrogenedentota; species Candidatus Hydrogenedentota bacterium. The sequence continues at coordinate 748,759 of JAHBVV010000001.1, forward strand.
GCCGGCGTACCTGGCGGATCAGGCGGTCCCCGTGCGGGATCGGGCCACGCTGCTGTATGAGTCGGCGCAGACGCTGGTGCAGGAGGCGCTGTCCAGCCCGGATACCGGGGCGCTGGTGGAGATGAGCCGGCATGCGTCCGGCAGTATGGCGGAGTTTCTCCTTCGGGAGCCGAAAGCGCTGCACGAGCTGATGCAGTTGACTTCGTACGACTACTACACGTATACGCACAGCGTGAACGTGTTTGTGTATTCGGTTTCGCTGGCGGGCCGCCTGGGCATGCCCGCCGCCGAAATGGACCAATTCGCGCACGGGGCGCTCTTGCACGATATCGGAAAGCGCCGCATCGACGCGGGGATTGTCAACGCCAAGGGGGGGCTGACGGATGCGCAGTGGGAGCAGATGAAGCAGCACCCCACGCACGGCTACGAAATACTGCGGGCCCACGGCGAGGCGAGTGAATTGGCGCTGGACGTGACGCGGCACCACCACGAGAAGCTGAATGGCCGGGGCTATCCCGATGGCCTCGCGGGGGAGGAGATCTCGCCCTGGGCGCGCATCACCACGATCGCGGATATTTTCGACGCGCTGACGACGAAACGCTCCTACAAGGATGCAATGGACACGTTCCTGGCGCTTGGGTTTATGAAGGACAAGATGTGGGACGAGATCGACCGCGATTTTTTCCGCGTTTTTGTGTCCATGCTGGCGCGCGATAGCTGACGCGGGGCGGCGGAACCCGCGGCGCGCCCGGGGGATCGATCCGGGGCGCGCGGCGCTTGGTCCGCCGGATGGCGCGGCGTTACAATGCGGGGGTGAACCAAGGAGCGGCACGCATGAACGAACTGCAACCCCGGGATCCAACGACGGCGGTGGGCGACGCGCTTCCGCCGCGGCCGGCGATTCCCGAACCCCAGCGCCCCACTTCGGGTGGGGGCCGGCGTTACCTGGCTCCGCTGCTGCTGGCGGCGATCGCGCTGGTAATCAATGTGTTCGCCTATCTGGAGCCCGATCCCGCGGCGCCGGCGCCGGAGGCCACGATCGTGCGGCAGGCGATGACGGTGGAGGACAAGATCAAGGCGGCGGAACAGCTCAAGGCGCACGGGGACCAGCTTTACGAGGAGGGCTACAGCTGGTGGAACGATTACGACAAACTCCGGAGCGCGCACGCGGCGTACACGAAGGCGTGGTCGCTCATTACGGACAAGACCTACCCTGACGGCGACACGGAGGCCGACCTTATCGCGGACACGGTGCAGTGCGGCATCCTCCAGCAGCACCTCCGCATCCGGCTGACGACGCTGGAGGAATCCTTCGCGCGGAACGATAAGATTAAGGAATATATTCCGTGAGCACCGCCGCGGCTGAAACCGGGAACACCCCCCAGCGGGTGTATCTTGAGACCAGCTTTCTGAGCTATCTTGCGGCGCGGCCGTCAAGAGACATTGTCGTGGCGGGACATCAGGCGCTGACCCACGAATGGTGGGAACTGCATTCGAGCAGGTTTCGTGTGTGTATATCCGGCTTTGTCCTTCGCGAAGCGAGGCGCGGCAATCCAAACGCGGCCCGCGCGCGGCTGGAACGCGCCGCCGGGTTGCCCTTGCTCGAAATTGACGAGGAAACCCTCCGGCTGTCCCGGAGGATCATTGAGAGTGGTATAATATCAGAGCGCGCGGAAATGGACGCGGCGCACGTGGCGGTTGCGATGCGCCACGCGGTGGAATATGTTCTTACGTGGAACTGCAAACACATCGCCAATGCGGCTATCCAGCGCAGACTGGCCCGCCTGGCTACGGAAGAAGGTTATGAACTCCCAACCATCTGCACGCCCATCGAATTGCTCGGACGAGATTATACCGTTTGACGACCCCATCGTCGCGGAAGTCCGCCGCGCCCGCCGGGAGATTATGGCGGAGTACGGTGGCGATTTCGAGGCCATGGCGCGGGACGTGATCAAGAATCAGTATGCCGAGGGGCATGACGTGGCCCCCGCGCCGAACGCGCCGCGCACCCCCCCCCCGGCGACGGACGCCACGCGGACGAATTCCGGTGGCTGAGCAGACCTTCGCCCTTCCCGGCGCGACGCGGGCCCACCCGTCGGTGGCGGCGGAACACCGCTATGAATGGGTCACGTGTGCGACGGGCTGGCTCCTGATGATTGCGGCGATCGCGCAGCTCATCCTTCGGGACGGCATCTGGATTCACCATGCGCACCTGGTCCCGGCGACGATCCTGACGCTGATCAGCGTGGCGTTTATTTTCCTCATCCGGCCGCGCCTGGGGTCCTTCCACGAGCCGGCGGCGGTGATATCGGCGTTTGTGCTGTTTGTCACGGCGCTCATGGGGCTCACGCACGTGCTGGGCAACCAGGGGGACTGGCCGCTGGCGCGGATCTACCAGACGCTGCAGGGGGCGGCGCTTGGGGTCTTCGCGCGCTTCGCCGGCGAGGGCCTCGCGAGCATCGGAACGAGCCCGCTTTATCTGCTGTGCGGGTTCATCCTGCTGATCTCGTTCGCGTACCAGTCGTACAAGGGCTTCCTGCTCTTCATCGCGCTGCCGCTGCTCTACGGCTTCTACCCCTGGGACACCGGCATCGTCACCGGGTATCTGCTGTGGTTCGCCGGGTTCCTGCTGCTCTGGCGCGACACGCTCTACCTGCCGCGGGCGGTGGAGGAGCGCCTGCGCATGCGGCCGGCGCTCCGGGAGCTCCTCCTCGAAGCGCGGCAGCGCCCACTCACCGAGCGCGAGGTCCTCTTCTACCTCGCCGACGGCCAGCCCGGCGCCGCGCCTCCCCCCCACGTCCGCGAGGAAATCCAGGCCGTCGCCGACGCCGGGCTCCTCGAATACAGCCGCGACACCGGCAAGGTCTACCCCACGCGCCTCCTCGAACAGAGCTACCTCCCCCAGCCCGTCGCCGCCGCCATCGACACGCTCAGCACCCTCGCCGGGGGCATCGTCCTGCTCCTCGCCGGCGGCTACTTCCTCATGCCGATCGACTTCCTCCCGGAAGCGTTCCTCGGGCCGATTGGATACATCGACGACCTCATCCTCCTCGCCATCGGCAGCATGCCGCTCGGCGCGCGGGTGATCGGGGGGGTGAAGGGGATGATCGGGCGCGGGAAGGGGTGAGGGGGGGCTGGTACCGCCCGAAAAAAACGCTGGACAAACCCGCCCCGAGCCACTATCATACCCATGGGCGGAGCGCCGCGCATCCTTTACCGCGCGCGCGATGGTAGCAGGGAGGGGCCGGTGAGGTAAAACACAGTGGGCTGGATTCTCACGTCCATATGCCGCAGCCACCGGGGCGTTCACTGGGACATCGAGCCCGGCCCCGTCGTCCTCGGACACGGCGCCGCGCGCGATATCGTCGTCAACGACCCCGAAACTCAAACCCGCCTCTGCCAGCTCTACATTCGCGGCGGGGACGTCCACCTGCAACACCTCGGCGGCCCCGGCGAGGTACGCGTCAACGGGCGGCCCGTGCAGCGCGCCGCCATCCGCCCGGGCGACACCATCTCCATCGGCGGGGCCGACTTCACCATCTCCCGCCGCGCCGCAGAACCGCCCGCGGAGGCCGCCGACCGCCTGCTGGAGGAGGCGCTCGCCGAGCCCGACCCCCGCGACGAGGCCGCCGGCTACGCCCGCGCGGTCCACGACGCCGCACGCGCCCACGGCCCCCTCCCGCGGAACGCGCCCCCGCTGTCAACCGTCAACGGGCAACGGGCAACGGAATCCGCGCTCCTCGGCGACAGCCCCGCCATGCGCGATGTCCGCGACCTCATCCGCCGCATCGCCCCCGCACCCCTCGGCGTCCTCATCACTGGCGAAACCGGAACCGGCAAGGAACTCGCCGCCGAAATGCTCCACCAGCACGCCAACCGCGCCAGCGGCCCCTTCATCGCCGTCAACGCCGCCGCCATCCCCGAACACCTCTTCGAAAGCGAGCTCTTCGGCCATGAAAAAGGCGCCTTCACCGGCGCCGACCGCAAACGGCGCGGAAAATTCGCCATCGCCCACGGCGGGACCCTCTTCCTCGACGAAATCGGCGACCTCTCCCCCGAAAACCAGGCCCGGCTCCTCCGCGTCCTCGAAAAAGGCGCCTTCCACCCCGTCGGCGCCGAGCGCGAATCCCGCGCCGACGTCCGCGTCCTCGCCGCCACCAACAAAGACCTCCACCACGCCATCCGCCAGGGCGCCTTCCGCCCCGACCTCTACCACCGCCTCGCCGCCATCGAAATAAACCTCCCCCCCCTTCGCCAGCGCCCCGGCGACATCCCCGCCCTTGCACACTATTTCAGCACCCAATATGCACAAAAATTGGGCGCCGCCCCCAAACCATGCACCGAAGCAGCCCTCGAAAAACTCCAAAACCACCCCTGGCCCGGCAACGTTCGCGAACTCAAAAACACCATCGAACGCGCCGCCGCGTTGAGCCGGGGGGAAGCCATTCAGCCCGACGACCTCGACCTCGACAAATCAATTCACTATTCACCATTCACTATTCACTATTCGCTCAACGCCACGTTGAGCGAGGTCGAGCGCATGCACATCGCCCGCGTGCTCGACCACTGCGGCGGCAACATCAGCCAGGCCGCGCGGATGCTGGGCGTGCACCGGAATACGCTGCATAATCGGATGGGAGTGAGCGCGGTACGAGAGTGCGCGCTTGAAATTCCACCATGACGCGGTTTTTTCCGCGTCCCCGTTGGATTTGGCCCCGGACTTGCTCCAATCATGGGACGGGCGGGCTCGGGGACGGGTGTGATCTGGCGCACCATCTTCGCCCGCGCGATTGATCGACCCAAGGGAACGAGAATGAGCAATTCCCCATTCAGAGGAAGTGGAATGCTGGTCGTGCTGGCAGTATTTCTGGCGCAGGGGTGCGTTACCAGAACTGGCCACATCAAGTCCGTCGTACAGTCCGGCCCCGTCCCGGGCAAATGGAATGATGCGCTCACAGACAAGTACACCAAGACTTGCGGCGAACGTGGGCTGAAGTTTATTGAAGATTACAACGAAAAGTATCCGGTCGGTGCGCCTGAATACTCGGGCGTCCGGCTCGCGGCAGATATTGAGTCGCTCCTGGCGAAGCAGCTCGACGAAGAAGTCGCCTGGCGCGAGGATCGTATCGAGGCCGCCGAGGCCCGACGTGCACAACTTCTCGTGCAACGCACCGCCACCGCAGGCGATGCCAAGGCGCAGAAGCGCATTGCCGCGTCCCTTGTCGAAACCGACAAGGAAATCGCCGTCCTGCGCAAAGAGATCCACGAGGCGCGTGCGAAATATTTTGCCGAAAGGGGGAGGCATCTCGGTGAGGAACGCACCACGCTCATGGCGCTGGCGGAAGAAGTCGAGAAAATGGATGCTGCCGCGGAAGCAAGGGATCGGGACGCAGTTCAGGTTGCCATAGACGAGGCCCGCAAGCTCGCCCTGAGCAACAAGAACGCCCACGCCCTCCTGGAAGTCATGCGAATCGAACGCAACAAGATCATCGGTGAGCTCATGCTGATCGCGCGCCGGGTGCACGACGAGAAGAACAACTACCTGCATTACGGTCGTGCCGGCGCCAACATACTACTGGACACGACCCAGCTCGGCGCCACCGCCGCCGGTACCGTAACCGGCAGCGAATCCACCGCGCGCGCCCTGTCGGCCTTTGCCACCTTCGTCAAGGGCGGGCAGGAATCCGTTGACAAGCGCGTCTTCTACGAGCATGCCACGGCCGTCATCGTGCGCATCGTGAACGCGCAGCGGCTGGAACAGGAGCGCATCCTGCGGCTGAAGATGGCCGAATCCGTCGTCGACTATCCCCTCGAAGTCGCCGTCAGCGACTTCGCGGCCTTCCTGACCGCCGGCGGCCTGCCAGACGCCCTCGCCGAACTCGGCCTGGAGGCCAAGGAGAAGGAACTCAAGGCCCTGGACTCCCTCAAAGAACTCCAGGTACTCGGCGCCGAAGCCGTCAAGCGCCGGGAAGCGGAAGCCGCCCGCCGCGCCGCCGAACGGGAAAAGCGCCGTGCAAACATCGAAGCCATCCTCCAGCCTTACCTTGCCGGAACGCCTTTCGCGCCATGAAGAATGTTAGCACATATTTAGCCAAATCCAGTGAAAATGGACTCTGATTGGAAAAAGCTTCGGAGATATTGGTCGAATGCACATAAGTATCGATAGATCGGTTGGACGGAGCGAAAAAGGCGCCGAAAACGTTTCACGAGACGTGGCTGTCTTGCAGAATCACCTGGCGACACTGTCCGAGCTCCTAGCTCGCCCCCAGTACAACCCAGGCAAGATCGACGCGTTGATTGGCGCAGTGGATGATGATTCAGCAACGATTCAGGCGATTGAAGCGTTCCAGCGGGTAAACCAACTCGCGGTTGATGGCGTTGTCGGGCGGGAAGGAGAGACAATTCGGGAGATACATCGTCAACTTGAACTTGCCCTCGGAAACGCAAATGATGGCAATCCCAATCCACCGGGGCAAGAGTACTTTCCATTCACCGCCATTCCGCGGTCAAGTTGGAAGACCGGCGGGCGGGCCTTCGGAGCCGTGCGGGAGGGAGGAAAGCGCGCTCATGCCGGATGTGACCTGTATCTCAAACACGGAACTTGGGTTCATGCCATGGCCGACGGGCGCGTGGTTCGAGGGCCGTATCCATTCTACGCGCACACCTTTGCAATTGAGGTGGAGCATGGCGACTATGTCGCGCGATATGGGGAAATACGACCAGCGTGTATCGTCAGGGAGGGAGACATCGTACGGGCGGGACAGCGCATAGGGATGGTAGGTCATCTGGTTGGGATTAGTGTGCCATGCGATATGTTGCATCTGGAGATGTATGGCGGTTCCGCGACCGGTCCCTTGAGCGTTGATTCGGCACACTCAAAACGTGATGCGCAAGGTGTGCCTTTCAATCGCCGGTCGGATCTCTTGGATCCGACGAACCATCTTGACAAGTTAAAAACATCCACCCCTTTGGACTTCCTCGCGGACATGGCCACTCCGATTGGGCGGCCGCTGCATGAGGAACAACTCCGGCGCCGGGTGAATACGGCAGGAGTTGCACTCGTTAAGGAATTTGAGGGGTTCTACGAGAATTCGTACAGATGTCCTGCCGGTGTCTGGACGATCGGTTACGGCCATACGCGCAGCGTATCGCGAGGCCAGACGATCACACGTGCCGAGGCAGAGGCGTTGCTTCAGTCGGATTTGGCTTCTGCGGGCACCGATGTGCAGCGACTTATTGATGTCCCGCTTAGTGACAACCAGTTCGCCGCCCTGGCAAGCTTCACCTTTAATGTGGGGCCGGGCGCGCTGGAGGCCAGCACGTTACGGAAAAAGCTCAATCGTGGGCAGTATGATGCAGTTCCCATCGAGATGGGGCGTTGGGTCAATGCCACCGTGAACGGCGTGAAAACGACTTTGCGCGGACTAGTACGACGTCGCGCTGCCGAAGCAGAACTGTGGCTGCAGCCGGAAGGTGCGCTGGACCTAGATCCAAGAATGCCGCATCGGGTTGAGGTGGCGTAGTGCGGCGACTCCACAATTGCTGAAACAACTGACTATGGGATTCCATCTAATGATTCGAATTTGTATTGTAGCGCTACAAGTTATTGTGTTCAGTACGAGTGCTCAGATTTTTCCCTTCCGAAGTTCACTCGAGTTTGACGATGACTCCTGGCAAAGGCTGGAAAAAGATGTTGGCGATAGAACGGCTGCGATTCCGGAGGATACCTATGCCCTCTATCAGGAGCGCGAATGGGTCGGCGAAAGAATTGATGAGATATCGAGAAACTTAAGAAGAGGCAATCCCTACATAGAAGGGATTGGAAAGTTTGAAGGGTTCAGGCTTAAGTGGCTTAAATTAAGTGACCGACTGATAGCCATTCGGTTGGGAGAAAAAGAAGTAGAGAATGAGTTGATTGGTGATATAAATCAGTTCTTGGTGGAGCTTCACCGCACAGCGTGGCAATATGATTTTGAAGAGCGGGAAGACTACCCTAAAGTATTGCGTTCTAAATTTCAATCTTCTGAGGCTTTCGAATTACAGGAATCGGAGGTGGAGGATTCCCAGGCACAAGAAGAGTCCGTCCGGTCGTTGGCAAATTCTAACTCCATAAGAGAAATATCCGACTTTATCGATACAGCGACAAGACTTCTACGGGATTACTCTGCAAAGTGGACGCAGTCTGCTCAGAAAATGCGGGAGGTACTTGGGAAACTAGAAGAGTATAAAACCAAACTCAATTCACAAATTGCAAAGGTCCAAACAAAAGACAACGTAAGCTCAAATCTCTTCTTGATGATACTTACAATCGGCGGGTTAAGCATCGCGGCGATTGCGCTAATTCGGCTCTTCCCCGAGCAAGTAATGGTGGAGTGGGTTGCGTCCGGACAGGTGATTCAGTTTGTTACTGTTATGATACTTTTATCCTGCATTATGGCCTTAGGTCTATCTGGACTTCTGGGGGAGAATACGATAGGCACTCTGCTTGGAGGAATTGGTGGCTACGTGCTGTCGCAGGGAGTTGGTCGGAGCGTCGCACGTCAGGTTGAGAAAGTTCGTGGGCCAGAGTCCCATTGACGCATTTAGGTCGTAGCCCAAACCAGGGGATAACTGGAGAGAAACGAATGGCCTACCCATTCAAGAACCTAATCTTCGAAGGTGGCGGTGTCAAGGGCATCGCCTATGTTGGCGTTCTTCAGGAGTTGGAAAAGCGGAAGATCCTGAAGCAGATCGAACGGGTCGGGGGTACTTCGGCGGGCGCGATCAATGCCGTCTTGCTTGCCCTGAAATACAGCCGCAAGGAGATCCAGGATATCCTCTGGGGCATGCAGTTTCGGAATTTTCTTGATGATTCTTGGGGTATTGTCCGCGACTCAAAGCGGGTAATTGATGAGTACGGATGGTATCGCGGCGACTATTTCCGCAACTGGATTGGCAATCTCATCGCTGAGAAAACCGGGAATCCGCATTCGACATTCAACGATCTGGAGAAAAAGGGCTTTCCCTTACTGTACCTGGTCGGGACGAATCTCAGCACAGGTTACGCCGAAGTCTTCTCCGCGGAGCATACGCCCCGAGAACGGGTGGCCGACGCGACGCGCATTTCCATGTCGATACCCCTCTTCTTCGCCGCCGTCCGGAATGGGCGCGGCGATGTCTATGTGGATGGCGGCGTTTTTGACAACTATCCGGTCAAGCTCTTCGACCGGGAAAAATACATTCAGCCGAATGTCATACCGACGCACGGCAGGGATACCGCATATTACGCCAAGGCCAACGGCACCCTGCCACCAGGCAGCAGCCCCTATCTCTATAATAAAGAAACGCTCGGATTTCGTCTCGACACAGGACGTGAGATTGCGATGTTCCGCGACGGCGCGGAGCCTGTTCGCCGCACAATCGACAGTTTCTTTGGCTACTCCGCAGCCTTGGTGCGTTCAGTACTCAATGTACAGAACAACCAGCATTTGCACAGCGATGACTGGCAGCGCACAATCTACATCAACACGCTGGGCGTAAGCACCACGGACTTCGACATCGCGGATGCCATGAAGAAGGAACTCGTCCAAGAAGGCCTTAAGGGCGCGCGGAAGTACTTCGAGTGGTACGACCAAAACGACCCCAATGACCCGCCGGTGAATTACGTGGCAGGGTAGCGTCGAAAACGCGGTGTAGAAATACCGGTCAGGTTTGCCGCGGATTTGCATCCCGGTGCGCTATCCCCTTGTAGTCAATGCCTCACGTTGCAGGAATGAAGCGCCCATGCGACCCCACGCCAACCCATGCACTGTATTCCAGGGTATCGCAGCCCCAAAGGGCCATTGCTGCTTGATCTGCTGTATGCACTTACCTCATCTCCTTCGTGCCGCTCCCTTGCAAAGCCAGAAAGCTTCAGATTATCCTTTGCATTGTAAGGGGCGTTCACGCTCCGCCGTATCTGGCTGATTGACTCCTTGTTGCTTTGCGATGTCAACTTAGGACATGGGGGAATAACAATGAAAATAAAACTTGACAAAGCAATCGCCTACTTCTATCCGTCGCCCAGTTTTGAGCAAATCTATTTCGAAACAATTGCTAACGCTATAGACGCTGGCGCAACCGAAGTAAGCATAGATATCTATATAGAGTCTTTTGCTAAACCTGAAACTCTGTCCATTACTATAAAAGATAACGGTGTTGGGTTTACCGACCGTAACTTCGGTAAGTTTTCGCACCTGTTGGATGCGGATAGCAAGGATCATAAAGGCCTAGGGCGACTCGTACTGTTGGTTTATTTTTCCGACGTACACGTATCAAGTGTGTTTGGGAAAAGCAATCGAAGGGAATTTGACTTTACAAGAGATTTTGGAGGCGAGGAGAAGACGACCTCATTAGAAGGCAATGAGTCTGCCAACGGTACGACTATAAAATGCGAGTCATTTCTTGGTGAACGAATAAAGAGTTACGATTACTTGCGTCCTTCAACGATTCGGGAACGACTGCTCGAACATTTCTTCCCCCTCTTCTTTCACAAGAAGCAAGGAAAAGAAGAACTCAGCATCAAGATACGCCTGGATACGAAGACTCCGAATCAAGAACACAATTTTTACAATTCTACGAGCAACTTAACCTTATCTGATGTTCCCGAGCTAACGGCAGTCGACTTTAAGGACGATAGTATTGACCTAATTGAGAATATCACGGTACATTATCGCATCGACAACGACAAGCTAGCGCCCAAGTCTGTACTAACCGCTTTCTGCGTCGATGGCCGCACGATTAAAGAGCTCCTTGTTCCGCTGACTAGCATTCCTGAAGGGCATCAGCTCGTCTTCCTGTTTACATCTAATCTTTTTTCTAGTACAGACGCATCTAGGCAATCGATCGATCTGACCCGCCTGCCGGAGAAGCCCCTTATGGCTGCTTTGCGTCGACAAGTCGCAAGTATAATCGATCAGAGCATTTCGGAAGTTCAAGAACGAAACGTGGAGATCGATAGGAACATTCGTGAAAAATTCCCACACTTGGCAGGGTATTTTCCTACCGACACCATTGGAATTATTCAGAGAGAAGATGCGATTGAGCAGGCCCAGCGCCAGTTTTTTTTGGATCAGAAGGATGTGCTTGAATGCACTGAACTGGACGAAAAACAGTACGAAAAAGCGCTCAACATATCTGCGCGCGTTCTTACGGAGTACATCCTGCATCGAGTCCAAATTATCCGCAGACTTAAATCTATATCGCATGAGAATTCCGAATCAGATATTCACAACCTTATAGTTCCTATGCGTCAGACTTTGCGTCGCGATGGGGCTATGGCGGATATATACAACAACAACATATGGGTGTTTGATGATAAGTACATGAGCTACTCGACAATACTTAGTGATGAAAGCATGGAAAAGGTGCTCAGTGAGATAACTCTTGAGGTGGAGGCTAGTGATGGCAGACCCGATCTCACCATAGTGTTTTCCGGCGACCCCGCTACATCCCCCAAAGTGGATGTTGTTCTAATAGAACTTAAGAAGTTGGGGGTTTCATTGGCTCAAAAGGAAGAGGTTGTGAGCCAGCTGCGCCAACGGGCCCGGAGGCTTCTTGAGTACTTTCCCGACAGGATTAATCGTATTTGGTTCTACGGCTTAACTGAGATCGATGACGAATTTCGCCGTTCATTGATGGAAAACGACTTCCAAGAGCTATACTCACTCGGGACAATGTTCTATAAGCCGCAGGATATCTACCCGTTTAACAAGGATGAAAAATTTATTGTTGATATGTATGTAATGACGTATGATACATTGCTGAGAGATGCAGAATCGCGAAATTCAACTTTTCTAAATTTGCTCAAGTATCGAATTCAAAACCCCGGGTTACAACAGGAATACACGCCCCCACAATAGCGTTTTCGACGGGCAGCCTACGAGCTTGCCACCATCTCCTCATACAACCCAAACAAAAACTCCACCCGTTCCCGTTCGGTCTCGAACTTTTCTTTGCGGTAGCAGCGATCTACGGCGCGGTCGAGGTTTTGGTGGGCTTTCAGGAGGGGTGCGGGCATGTAGAGGGGGTCGTAGAGGTCGGCGAGGGTGGCGCCGTTGTCGAGGTGAGGCTGGCGGGCGTCGAGGACGCCCTGGGCGCATTCCTCGACCCGGGCGCGCTGGTCGTCCGACGGGGATGGGGGCCAGGGGAAGTTGTTGTAGGTGATGGCCACGGAATACTGGTAGTCGCTCTTCAGTCTACCGGATACCGCCCGCATCCATGCCATGTGCATGGCACTGGTCAATACGCCAAAATGATAGGGTGTGGCGTGCTCTACCAGCCGGAGTTTATCGCCGCAAATCACATCGGTGTCAAGATAAGCGATGGGAATGTAGAAGCGTCTTTCGGACGACACCTGCGGCAGCGCCAGATAAGGTTGGGTGGCGATAAACTCTGTGTGAAATCGCCTGGGCGATTGAGCAAGTTTCTGGGTGGGCGCACTCTTGCTTGCCGCGCGAAACACTTTCACTTTCTCGATTATGCGTCCGCATTCCGGCAGGTTGCGTAATGCAGCGGGCGAGGCATCGCCGAGCCATAAGCACCACCGCTCAATGCCATTGAGAAATTCCTGTCCTCCCAGCCATTGCTTGAAATAGGGCGCCGCCTCCGGCTCTTTGGCAAGAAAGGCAGTTTTTTCATCGGGCGTCATCAGGTAATTGCCGTCATCGATGGGCTTGTTGCCGGAAACCATGCGGGGAACGTCGCACACTGGCGTGCTTCGCCTTTGCAAGATCGCGTCTGGCCCATCTACAAGATAAGGGTTGATATTTGTGGCGGGTTGTCGCTTGGGTTCGGCTTTAAGGTTCTCGTAGTCGTAAATGGCCTTGTTCTCTACGTCTAGCAGGCCAAAGCCGATAATGACCACATGAACGTGGGCCTTTCCCTTTGCTTCGCTTTGCCAGGAGAACGTTCGATGCGCGAAATGAATCTTGATACCCAAGCGGCGCAATTCACTCCAGAATACGCCCACCTGCTCGCCTTGGGTAATGGAATTGGTGGATACAAAGGCGCATCGAATAGCAGTATTTTGGATATACCGCGCCGCCTTGAAGTACCACAAGGTAACGTAATCCAGAAGGCCGGAACTCTTGATATCGCCTGCGATTAGCTTTAGTTCGCTTCGTTGTTCCGTCGTTTGCCATTTTGCGCCAATAAACGGCGGATTGCCGAGCACATAGGCGCACTCCTCCGCCGGGAGCAGGTCGTTCCAGTCCATGCGGAGTGCGTTGGCGCATTGGATGTGCGGGGTGGCTTCGAGGGGGATGCGCTGGAACATGTTTCCGGTGCTGAGGCTGAGCTCGGTGTTCATCTGGTGGTCGGTGAGCCAGAGGGCGGTTTCGGCGATGCGGGCGGGCCATTCGCCGATTTCGATGCCGTAGAACTGGTCGACGTCGACGAGGGAGAGCTTGGAGACTTCGCCGAACTCGAATTCCTGTTCGCGGCGGTCGAAGTGGTGGCGGGCGTTGAGCACGTCGAGCTCGAGGCGGCGGAGTTCGCGGTAGGCGATGACGAGGAAGTTGCCGCAGCCGCAGGCGGGGTCGAGGAATTTGAGGGCGCGGAGTTTGAGCTGGAAGGCTTCGAGGCGGTTGTTGCGGTGGGCGGGGCGGCTGTCCTTCTGGATCTGGCCGAACTCCTCGCGGAGGGCGTCGAGGAAGAGGGGGCGGATGACCTTGAGGATGTCGCGCTCGGAGGTGTAGTGGGCGCCGATCTGGCGGCGCTCCTTTTTGTCCATGATGCCCTGGAAGAGGGAGCCGAAGATGGCCGGGGAGATGCGGGACCAGTCGAAGCGGCATGCGGCGGCGAGGCGGTTGCGCATGTCGCGGCTGAAGCTGGCGGTGGGGAGGTGGTCGGCGAAGAGCTGTCCGTTGATATAGGGGAAGGCGGCGAGGTCCTCTTCGAGGTGGCGTCCGCGGCGTTCGGGGGGCGTGTTGAGGACTTCGAAGAGGTGGTTGAGCTGGGGGCCGAGGTCGGAGCCGTCCTCGCGGGTGCGGTTGTGTATCCAGAGGTCGAACTGGGCGGTCTCGAAGATGCCGGTGTCGTCGGCGAAGAGGCAGAAGAGGAGGCGGACGAGCATGCGCTCGAGGAATTCGGTGGGGTAGCCGCCGTCGGCGACGGCGTCGTGCAGGTCGGCCATGAGGGCGGCGGCCTGGAGGTTGGCTTCGTCCTCCTCGCCGAAGCGGTGGGTTTTCTGGCCGATGAGGAAGGCGAAGTGCTTGACGTGGCGGTGGAGCTCTTCGAGGGGGAACTCGATGAAGGGGGGCTCGCCGGGCTCGGGCTCCAGATCGTGCAGGACGATGCGCTGGAAGTCGGAGAGGACGATATAGCGGGGTATTTCGTCGTCGCGGCGCTGGTTTTTGAGCTCCTGGATGTAGTTGAAGGCCTGGGAGCCGGCGCGGTCGAGGGGGCGTCCGGCGCTTTTGTGCTCGGCGAGGAGCTTGCCCTTCCAGAAGAGGTCGATGAAGTGCCAGGTGTCCTTGAGGCTCTTTACGGGCTCCTCGAAGGAGGCGACGAGTCGGCGCTTGATGCCGAAGACGCCGAAGAAGTCGTTCCAGAAGGACTGGGCCTCGCGGCGCTCGTCGGTGGCGTCGGCGTATTCATGGGCGAATTGGATGGCGCGGTGCCGGATTTCGTTCCAGGACAGGCTGGGCACGGATGTAGCTCCCCTTTTCTGCTTGCCGTTTGGGGCTTCCCGGGGGAAAGGGTAGCGGATTGGCGGGGCGGGATGCCAGCGGGCGGCGCGGCGCTACATCAACCACATGCGGGCGCGTTCGGGGTGGCCTTTTCGGATGGTGATGATGGCGGGGCCCCCGCCGAGGGCGTCGGCCAGTTGCCGCTGGAGGGTGGGGATTGTGCTGGCGGCGGTGCGGGCTTGCTCGTGGGTCTGGACGAAGATCGCCACTTCAATCTGCTCCGGGTGGAGCGCCAGCCAGGCTTCGTTGAGGCCGGGGATCGCGTCTTCGAGGATGGCGCCGGCGCGGTCGGCCTGTTCGTGGGTGATGGGGGCGCGGTAGTAGAGGGCCCATCCGTCGCGGGGGAGGCGCTGTCCGGGGAGGGGCCCGCCGGGGTGGGGCAGGCAGGCGAAGAGGATGCCGGCGAGCGTGGCGAGGCCGGTGATGATCGCGAGGGTGGCGAGGCGGGCCGGGGGCGCGGGGGGTGCGCCGGCGAGGCGGACGACGGCGGGGCCCGGGGTGCGCCCCTCAGGCCGCGGCGGGTTGAGGCGGCCGGGAACCCCGCCAGGGGCTCTGCGCGGCGCGCGGTGGGGTTGCGCGGCGGCGAGGCGGATTGCGTGCGCGGCGTCGAGGTAGTCGCTGGTGGCCATGGTGTTGGGTCCCTTCTGGCCCCGGTCCGGGGGCTTTCTGTGTTGCATGGTAGCGCGGGGACGTTTCACTTTCCGGAATGCTGGGGATTTTTTTTGGGCCCGGCGTGCGGTCAGGGCGGGCGGGGGATTGGATTTGGACCCACAAAGAGCGCAAGGAACACAAAGAACGCGGGGGAGCATTTACCGCAGCCCAGGAAATGATCACCACGAAGGGCACGAAGGGCACGAAGAGAAAGAGAGACGAAGTTTTGACCGCAGAGAACGCAAAGAGCGCAAAGGGTGATTTCTTGTACGCGGATGGTGTGGGTGGTTGAGTGACGGCGCGTTTTTTAACCACGAATGAACACCAATGCACACGAATGCGCCTCGAGCGGCCACTGGCCGCGATCAGGATTTGTGACCACGGATGACACGGATGACACAGCGCAGCCTCTGGCCGCAACCGAAGAAATAATCACCACGAAGGGCGCGAAGATCACGAAGAGGAAGGTCATGAAGAGAAAGAGAGACGAAGTTTTGACCGCAGAGAGCGCAAAGAGCGCATAGGGTGATTCTTGTACGCGGATGAATTGGGTGGATGATCGAGAGCGCATTCTTAACCACGAATGAACACCAATGCTCACAAATGCATCGGGAGCAGCGGCGATTAAGAATTGTGCCCACGGATTGCACTGATGACACGGATAGAGAATGATTTCGGTTGTTGGGGTGTGCGGGCGGCTGCGTGCTGTTTCCAAGGTGGCCTGTTCGGATTGTTCCGCATCGGAATTGTAGCGGGGTTGAGAGGGTGGCGGGCTGCTTCTTCTCGTTTGGTTCGCGTGTCGCTTCAATCCGTGTCATCGGTGTAATCCGTGGGCAAGAAAAGAATTTCGACCACGAAACTTGCGGAATGGCCCGGGAATTCTCCATGGAGCTTTCGCTTCGCAAATGCTCATACAACAAATGGTTATATGGATTTTGAACGAAAGAACTTGCAGAAGAAACGTAACACTTTAGCGGTCTGTAGTGCGGAACGGTATGTGCTTTTACTGATGGAGGCGGTGTGCATGGCGCGCCGGGGGCGCAATCTGCCGGCGGGCCGCCGGCGCTCCATAGCTGTCTTGCGCCGGGGGCGCGGTCTGCCGGCGGGCCGCCGGGGCTCCATAGTTGCCTTGCGCCGGGGGCGCAGTCTGCCGGCGGCTCCATAAGCTCTGTGCAGCAGGCGGCTGATTCCTGGCGCAGACCGCCAAATGGCGCTCCATAGATGTCTTGCGCCGGGGGCGCAGTCTGCCGGCGGGCCGCCGGCGCTCCATAGTTGCCTTGCGCCGGGGGCGCAGTCTGCCGGCGGGCCGCCGGCGCTCCATAGTTGCCTTGCGCCGGGGGCGCAGTCTGCCGGCGGGCCCATGCGGCGCTCCATAGACCGCCTTGCGCCGGGGCGCAGTCTGCTTAAGCGGGCCCTTCGGCGCTCCATAGTTGCCTTGCGCCGGGGCGCAGTCTCTGGCCGGCGGGCCATGCGGCGCTCCGTGTCTTGCGCCGGGGGGCTGCAATCTGCCATGCGGAGCCGTAAACTCCATAGTTGCCTTGCGCCGGGAGCGCAGTCTGTGGAAGCGGGCCGCCGGGAGCTCCATAGATGTATTGCGCCGAGGCGCAATCTTAGAAGCGGGCCGCCGGCGCTCCATAGTTGCCTTGCGCCGGGGGCGCAGTCTGCCGGCGGGCCGCCGGCGCGCCATAGTTGTCTTGCGCCGGGGGCGCAATCTGCCGGCGGGCCGCCGGCGCTCCATAGCTGTCACTCTGGTTCGCTGATTCCGCTGACTTGTATTTCGCAGGGAATGGCGTGGGAGTCTTGTGTCAGGGTAAAGTAAAAGCGGCCGGGCCGCTCGAAGACGAGTGTGCGCTGGTGGAGGAAGTCTTTTCTGGTTATGGCGGTGAGGGGTAAGTCGGTTTCGGCGTCGACCACGGTGATTTTCAGGTTGCTGTCGATTCCGAAGTCGTCGCGGGTGCAGGTGAGGCGCCACAGGTTGTGTTCGATGGTAATGGGCGGCGTGCGCAGTTCTTCGCGCGCCGACCATTGATCGATGTGTTCGAATTCGATGTAGGGTTCGTATTCGGCCTGGGACGCGAGAATGAGCTCGTCAATGCGGGCGAGCATGGCGGCGTAGCGGCGCTCCGCATCCCGGGCCTTGTTGCCGGTGTTGATGGCGTCGCGCGCGTTCCGGGCTATCGCCTTGTTGACGTTGTTCAGGGCTTCTTCGTGGGAGGTCGCCTCCTGTTTGTACTCTTTCCGGGCGTCCTGAATCCGTTTGTTCTTGTGGGCGGCTTCGATGTTGGCTTCGCGGGCCCACAAGTCCCCCACGCTGCTCCGGAAGCCTTGTTGATAGGCCACGATGCGGCGTTCGTGCATCTCGCGGTAGAAGCCTTCGTTGCTTCGGTCGCGGGCCCGTTCTATGGCCGTATCCCGCTTGTCGCGCAACCGCGCGAGTTCGTCCTCGCGTTCGGCGCGGGTGGCGTCGAGGTGCTCTCGCCGCCCCTGAATGGTGACGCGTTCGGTGGCGAGCCGGGCGTGGTTGGACGCGGCGAGGGCGAGGACTTCGTCGAGCACCCGCTGTTGCTGTTCCGGGGCGAGGGCGCGCCAGCCGGCGAGCTGGGATTCGAAGCGCGCGAACTCCGCGATAGCTTTTCGCCGGGTGTAGGCATCGGCGTCGGCTTCCATGAGGGTGGCGTCCGCGGCGGCGCGCGCTTCCTCCGCGCGGGCGCGGGCGGCATCGAAGCGCGCGCGGATGGCCTCGCGCGCGTCGGGATCGGGATCAAGCTGTGGCGGATCCACATCGCGCCGGGCGCGGCTGATCTTTTCGACGCGGCCCTCGTCGGGAAAGTGCACGTAGTAGAACCGGCTGTCCTTGCCGACGTAGACGTCCTTGTGGGTTACGCCGCCGATGCGGATGCTGTCCGCCGGGATGGCGCCGAGTATCGCAATCGCGACTACACTCAGTATGCATCTGGTTTTCATTGTTCCGCCTTTCTTCCCTTTCGGGGGCGGACCGGCGTGAACCGGCCCGCCCCCCCTTCGCACACTGGCCCCACCCGCCGGCGCGGCATTTCCGCCGCGCGGCGATCCTCCCTCCCATGCTCCCGTTGCCGCAGGGCTCCTGGTGGAGCGCTTCTGATATGAAGTGTAGCATGGGATCGTTTCAGTTTCCGGAACGGTGGAAGCTTTTTTGCAGGTGGGCTCTCTTTGCCGCAGACAGGAATGTCCGCGATCCTTTGCGCCTGGCGGCGCATTGGACAGGCGGGACGCCTATCCTACAATTTGCGCCTGGCGGGGCTGAACACAGCCGGGACGGCTGTGCCACTTTCTTTTCGAGGTGGTCTTGGTGGGGTCAGGGGAAACTTTTTGGAGGTGGGCTCTCTTTGCCGCAGACAGGAATGTCCGCGATCCTTTGCGCCTCTCGGCGCTTTGGACAGGCGGGACGCCTATCCTACATTTGCGCCTGGCGGCGCTGAACACAGGCGGGACGCCTGTGCCAATTTCCTTTTCGAGGTGGTCTTGGTGGGGTCAGGGGGAACTTTTTGGAGGCGAGCTCTCTTTGCCGCAGACAGGAATGTCCGCGATCCTTTGCGCCTTTCGGCGCATTGGACAGGCGGGACGCCTATCCTACAATTTGCGCCTGGCGGCGCTGAACACAGCCGGGACGGCTGTGCCAATTTCCTTTTCGAGGTGGTTTTGGTAGGAGGGGGGGATTTTTTGGAGGCGAGCTCACTTTGCCGCGGACAAGAATGTCCGCGATCCTTTGCGCCTCTCGGCGCTTTGGACAGGCGGGACGCCTATCCTACATTTGCGCCTGGCGGCGCTGAACACAGGCGGGACGCCTGTGCCACTTTCTTTTCGAGGTGGTTTTGGTAGGAGGGGGGGATTTTTTGGAGGCGAGCTCACTTTGCCGCGGACAGGAATGTCCGCGATCCTTTGCGCCTCTCGGCGCATTGGACAGGCGGGACGCCTATCCTACATTTGCGCCTTTCGGGGCCGGAGGTGCGGATCACACTGGACCCCTTTTTTGATCCTGCTTGCGGTGATGCCGTACAACAGGAGCGCATTATCCGGCCTATCATTCCGGATTCTGAAACGATGGTCTGGTTAACTGATGGGGAGTAGTCATGGCGAAGAAACGGGATCAGGACACTACGGCGACTATGAAAGCGCTTATGTTGTACAGCCTGCTGTTGTTTTCGGGGAAGCGGTATTCGCTGACGGAGCTGTCGAAGCGCCTGGGTTGTTCAAAGCCCACGGTGATGCGCCTGGTGGATCATATTGACCTGACGCGGACGGCGCATGTGCGGGTGGAATCGGAGATCGTGGGGAAGCAGAAGTATTACTGGGCGGCGGCGCCGGCGCAGAAGCCGAACGTGACGCTGGGGGCGGAGGAGATCCGGGAGCTGGCGCTTTGCCGGGATCTGCTGTGGCATCTGCTGCCGCGGGGTCTCCGGGATGAGGTGGGTCAGACGATTGCACGGACGACGGTGCTGCTGGATGATTTCGGGGCGCGGGACGCGGCGCTGCACAATGTGGCGATGCAGGTGTTCAAGGGATTTGTGGATTACTCGCCACATGAGAAGACGCTGCGCACGATCGTGGACGCGCTGCACGACCGGCATATTGTGGAGCTGGTGTACCGGGCGCATGATCAGCCGGCGGGCCGGGCGATGGCGGTGGCGCCGTTGCGGCTGGTGGCGCACCGTGACACGCTGTATGTGCTCGCGCGGCGGGAGAAGGACCTGAAAAAGAAGAACGGGTTCTACGAGCCGCGCCTGGCGATCCAGCGGATTGAGTCGGCGGCCTGCACGGACCGCGCGTTTCCGGCGATCGAGGCGGCCTCCCGCCCGGAGGGCTATTTCGGGTTCATGCCGGGCGAGCCGTTCGAGGTGGTGGTTGAGGCGGAGTCGCAGGTCGCGCCGTATATCCGCGAGCGGAACTGGAGCCGCGACCAGGAAATCACGGAGTTGGATGGGGGGCGCATCCGCCTTCGGTTCCACGCAACGAGCGAGGGGGAGGTGTTGAGCTGGGTGCTGGGATTCGCTGGGCAGGTACGGGTGGTGGCGCCGGATTCGCTTCGGGAGGAAGTCGCGGCGTGTGCGGGGCGGATTGCCGGGGCGCACGGGGGCGATTCGGTCGCTTGAGGGTTCAGGAAATGGTGTCGAGTCCACTTTCGGGCGGGGGGATTGGATTTGGAGCCACAAAGAGCACAAAGAACACAAAGAACTTAGAGCCGCCTTGGCCCGCGGCCGAAGACATGAAGGGGACAGGGCGGCCGTTGGCCGAAACCCAAGAAAGTTGAACCGCGAATTAACGCGAATGGACATGAATGAAGAATGGATGGTTTCGCCCGGGGATTCCGAGGCTGCGTTTTGTGGCGTTGATGGGTTGCTCGAAACCGGCGCTCACGCTGCCTCAGGCTGGAAGCCCAAGCCCCGTTGGCGGGCGTAGAACTATGGCGGTGAATGTGGAAGCGCTACGGCTGCCGGAATTGGCCGGTTCTTGCCGGGAAGACAACCAGGTGACGGTTCGAAGTGCGGTGTGCTGACCACTTCAGATTGGCTCTTTTCTCCGGCCGTACTATCTGCATCCCGTTTACGCCAGCAGCGCCTTCACGGGATGGCGCTCTTCGACGCCGGAGAGGCGCACGTCGAGGCCCTGGTGTTTGACCGCGAGGCGTTCGTGGTTGAGGCCGAGGCAGTGCAGTATGGTGGCGTGGAGATCGTTGACGTGGACGGGGTTTTCGACGATGTTGTAGCTGAAGTCGTCGGTGGTTCCGTAGACGAGGCCGGGCTTGATGCCGCCGCCGGCCATCCAGAGGGAGAAGCACCGGGGGTGGTGGTCGCGACCGTAGGTGGTGTCGGTGACCTTGCCCTGGCTGTAGACGGTGCGGCCGAATTCGCCTCCCCAGATGACGAGGGTCTCGTCGAGCAGGCCGCGTTGCTTGAGGTCGGCCACGAGCGCGGCGGAGGGCTGGTCGGTGTCGCGGCATTGCTTGCTGAGGTGGTCGGGCAGGTTGTCGTGGTGGTCCCAGCCCATGTGGTAGAGCTGGACGAAACGGACGTCGCGCTCGACCATGCGGCGGGCGAGCAGGCAGTTGCGGGCGTAGGTCCCGGGCTTGTGGACGTCGGGGCCGTAGAGGTCGAGAATATGATCGGGCTCGTCGCTGATGTCGGTGAGGTCGGGCACGGCGGCCTGCATGCGAAACGCGAGTTCGTATTGCTCGATACGCGTCAGGATTTCTGGGTCGCCGGCGACGTTGTATTTGTGCTGGTTGAGGTCACGGAGCTGGTCTAGCATTTGCCGGCGGGTCTGGGTGTCGCAGCCGGCGGGGTTGGCGAGGTAGAGCACGGGCTCCTCCCCGGCGCGGAGCTTGACGCCCTGGTAGCGGCTGGGGAGCATGCCGCTGCCCCAGAGGCGGTCGTAGAGCGGCTGGGTGCCGAGGCGTCCGGTGCCTCGGGATATCATGACGGTGAACGTCGGCAGGTTTTCGTTTGCCGTGCCGAGACCGTAGGCCACCCAGGCGCCCATGCTGGGGCGTCCGGCGAGCTGCGAGCCGGTCTGGCAGAAGGTAATGGCGGGGTCGTGGTTGATGGCCTCGGTGTATACGGAGCGGACGATGGCGATGTCATCGACGATGCCGGCGGTGTAGGGCAGCAGCTCGCTGATCCAGGCGCCGTTCTGGCCGTGTTGCGCGAACTTGAAGCGCGAGGAGACGACGGGGAATTTGTCCTGGTTCGCGGTCATGCCGGTGAGGCGCTGGCCCATGCGGATGCTGTCGGGGAGCTCGGTCATTTCGAGATCGCGCAGGCCCGGCTTGTAGTCGAAGGTTTCGAGCTGGGTGGGCGCGCCGGACTGGAAGAGGTATATGACGCGCTTCGCGCGGGGCGCGAAATCGGCGACGGCGCGGCGGACGGCGCTGTCCGCGGCGGCTTCGCGCGCGCCGAGTAGGCCGAGGGCGGCGGCTCCGAGGCTGCACCCGGTGCGCTGGAGGAAATCGCGGCGATTGATGTGTTGGGCGAACTTCAGTGCGTCCATGGTGTGTATTCCGGTGTTGTGGTGGGTTGCAGGGACAGCAGGGACAGCAGGGACAGCAGGGACCTGAGGGACCTGAGGGACCTGAGGGACCTGAGGGACCTGAGGGACCTGAGGGACTTTGGCGAGCGACGGGTACTGATGGGCGGTCGCCGGGGCTGGGATTTCGTGGTGTAGTTTATTGCGAGCAGGGCCATTGCCTTTATTCCCGGGTGATCGCTTCGTCGAGGTTGAGGAGTATGCCGGCGACGGTCATGTAGGGCGCGAGATCCCGCGCGGGTAGCTGACTTGGAACCGGCGACTCGCCGTGGGCCACGAAGGCTTCGGCGGCGGCGCTGTCCTGGTGGTACTTCTGGATAAATGCTTCCAGACCGCTGGCGAGCGTATCGAGCTCGGCGGGCGTTGGGTGGCGTCCGGTTGCGAGGCGGAAGCCGTAGCCCAGACGCGCGGCGGAATCGCCTTCCGCGCCGGCGAGCATGCGCTGCGCCAGGTTTCGGGCCGCTTCGACGTAGGTCAGGTCATTCAGCAGCGCGAGCGCCTGTAAGGGTGTATTCGTTCGGCCGCGCCGGGCAATGCAGTACTCGAAACTGGGCGCGTCGAAGGTGGCGAGCGTCGGGTGCGGCACGGTTCTCTTCCGGTGGGTGTAGAGGCTTCGCCGGTAGAGGTCTTCGCCCTTGCCCTGGATGTAGGGTCCCTGGTTTGCGCCGCCGGCGAGTTCGTCCCAGAGGCCTTCGGGCTGGTAGGGCATGGCGGGCGGCCCGCCGATGCGGCCCGCGAGGAGGCCGCTGGCGGCGAGGGCGTTGTCGCGGACGACCTCGGCGCTGAACCGGTAGCGCGGGGCGCGGGCGTAGAGCCGGTTGTCCGGATCGGCGGCCAGCAGGGTTTCGTTCACGGCGCTCGACTGGCGGTAGGTGGCGCTGGTGACGATGGTTTTGAGGAGGGCCTTGATGTCCCAGCCACTCTCGCGGAATTGCACGGCGAGGGCATCGAGCAGGAGCGGGTGCGAGGGCGGGCTTCCCTGGACGCCGAAATCCTCGGCCGTGTTTACGAGGCCACGTCCGAAGATCTGCTGCCAGAAGCGGTTCACCGCGACGCGCGCGGTAAGCGGATGCGTCGAATCGGCGAGCCACAGAGCCAGGCCGAGGCGGTTGTTCGGCGCGCCGTCGGGCAGGGGCGGCAGAAACTCGGGCACACCGGGGAAGAGCTGTTCGCTGGTGTCCGGGGCGTCGTAGGCGCCGCGCTGCAACAGATAGGTCGGGCGGGGCTCTTCACGCTCCCGCATGACCATGACGCTGGGGATTTTCTTTTCGAGTTCGGCGCGCGCGCGGGCGGCGGCGTCCAGCGCCTCCTGTTCCGGGCGGACGATGGTGGCGACGCGGTTCGCGTGAAATTCCCGGAGCGCGGTCGCCTGTTCCTCGGGCAATTCCGCCGGGAGCGCGGCGGCGAGGTACGTTTCGATTTCCGGCGCGATAGCGTCGGGCGGCAGGGCTACGTTGAAGAAGCGCACCCCGGTGATCGCGCCGCGCAGGTGCACGCTTTGGGTCCGCTGGCCGATCCGGAGCGGCTCGACGGTATCGATGGGGCCGGCGAGCGCATCCTTGATGGTCGTCAGGGGCGCGGCGACACCATTGACGTACACCGCGAGGCCGGCGGCGCGCCCAGAACCGTCGTACGTTACGGCGAGGTGCGACCACTGCCGCAAACGGACGGCTTTCTCGGCGGAGACCTTCAGCGCGTCCGTATCCCAGACGCTGGCGATGTGGACTTCGACGTCGCCGCTGTCGGTGATCATGGCGTCCACGCCGCGGTGGCTGTTCGCCTCGTCGGACTTGCTGAAGAGGGCGCCGGCGGCTTCCGGCTTGAGCCAGAGCGATACGGTGAAGGGTTTTTCGCGATCGAAGGCGACGGCCTGTCCCAGGTCGAGGGTTGTGGCGGGGGTTCCATCGAGGGCGAGCGCGGGGCCGAGCGGGCCTGTGGTCCAGGCGGGTGCGGGCGGCGTAGTGGACGTAGTGGACTCAGTGGACTCAGTGGACTCAGTGGACTCAGTGGACTCAGTGGACTCAGTGGACTCAGTGGACGGAGCGGGCTCGGTGACTTCCGGCGTCGCGGGGAGGGTACCGCGGAGTTCCGCTTCGAAGACGGGGGCCGGGGCCGCCGCGGAAGGCGCTTGCTCGCGAAGCGCGCTTAGCCAGGCGTCGAAATCGGACCCGGCGCGCGCCTGGGCGGCGCCGAGGGCTTCGCGGGCCTGTTGCTCGCCGGCTTTGAGGGCGTGCAGTTCCCGCTGCTGCTCGAAGGAGGGCAGATAGACCTGCGGGCCGGTGTTGCCGCGCGTTTCTTCGTAGAAGCCGCGGTCCTCGGTGCTGTTGAAGAAGGCGTAGAACTCGTAGAACTCGCGCTGGCTGACGGGATCGTACTTGTGGTCGTGACAGCGCGCGCAGCCCATGCTCAGGCCCATGAAGACGGTGGAAGTCGTTTCGACGCGGTCCACGAGGTTCTCCACGTGCCACTCTTCCTCGATGGAGCCGCCCTCGGTGACGCTCTTATTGTTTCGGTTGAATCCGGTGGCGACGCGCTGCGATTCGGTGGCGTTCGGGAGCAGGTCGCCGGCGATTTGTTCGATGAGGAACTGGTCGTAGGGCATGTTGTCGTTGAAGGCGCCGATGACCCAGTCGCGCCAGGGCCACATGACGCGGTGGAAATCGTTCTGGTAGCCGTTGGTGTCGGCGTATCGGGCTCCATCGAGCCAGGCGCGGGCCATGTGCTCGCCGAACTTTGGCGAGGCGAGGAAGCGGTCGACGAGGGCCTCGTAGGCGCCGGGGTCGTTGTCGAGCAGGAAGCGGTCGATTTCCTCCAGGGACGGCGGGAGGCCGGTGAGGTCGAAGGCGAGCCGGCGGATCAGGGTTTCGCGGCTGGCCTCGGGGGACGGGGCGAGACTCTCGGCTTCGAGGCGTGCGAGGATGAAGCGGTCGATGTCGTTGCGGGGCCAGGTATTGAGGTGTACGGACGGCGGTTCCGGCGCGCCGGGCGCGGTGAAGGCCCAGTGTCCGGCCCAGGGCGCGCCTTCGTCGATCCAGGCGCGGAGGAGCGCCACTTCTTGCGGCGTGAAGGGATCTTTTCCCGAATCCGGCGGGGGCATGAGGTCGTTCGGGTCGGTGGCGGTGATGCGCTTGAGCAGCTCACTTGCCGCGGCGTCTCCCGGGACGATAGCGGAGGCTTTGGCGCCGTCTTCCCGGTCGAGGCGCAGCTTGCCCTTGCGCTGGTTCGCGTCGGGGCCGTGGCAGGCGAAGCAACGATCCGCCAGGAGGGGCAGGATTTGCTGTTGAAAGTCGACCCCGGCCGCGGGCGCGCCGGCGGCCATTGCGGCGGCCAGGCCGAGGCCCGCAAGGCAGAAACTGCGGTACATCATGAAGACTGCTCTCTCCGTCCGTCGGGACGGCGTGATTGCGACACACATCCGGTAAGACTCACCCCTGAAATTGAATCACAATGCGGAATCCGGGTCAAGCTGGCGGCGGGGCGTTGGGAGCGGGCCGGGAAGCGCAGCCCGCGTTCCGGCGGTATAGACAAGGGCCGGGTACGGCATTGTGGCCCGTGTCCACCCTACCAGAACGCACTCGGGTAAAAGTTGCGACCCGACGGGATTCCAGTACATGATTCCGATATTCGCCTATTGCTGGTTTCAGGCCATAATCACCCGAGAGGTTCTCCCCATGTCCAAGTACATTGTGTTACTGATCGCCGCCCTGCTCGTTCCCGGGGTCGCGCCCGCCCACCCCGGCGACGATCACGACCACGCGCCCGCCATTGAACACGCGATCGCCGGCGACAAGCAACCGTGGACCAGCGACCGGCCCCGTTTTGCGCCGCGTGACTTTCAGTTCGTGGTGGTATCGGACAATACGGGGACGCCGCGGCCGGGGATTTTCCGGGAGGCGATGGAGAAAGCGGACCTGCTTCAGCCGGCGTTTATTATCAGCGTGGGCGATCTGATCGAGGGGTATGTGGACACGCAGGAGGAGCTGCACGCGCAGTGGGACGA
Source organism: Candidatus Hydrogenedentota bacterium (assembly GCA_019637335.1). Lineage (NCBI taxonomy): Bacteria > Pseudomonadati > Candidatus Hydrogenedentota > Candidatus Hydrogenedentota bacterium. The sequence goes on from JAHBVV010000001.1 coordinate 775,177, forward strand.
GTTCATGACGTACCTGGAGCCGCTTACCGTGCCATTCTTCTTTGTGCCGGGCAACCATGACGTCGGGCGGCAGCTTTGGCACGAGGTGTATCTGGAGCGGGTGGGCCCGACGTACTACTACTTTATCTACCAGGATGTGCTTTTTCTTGTGCTGGACTCGAACGATTCGGACAATAAGGGCACGGGATACAGCGACGAACAGCTTGCGTGGGCGAAGGGCGTGCTGGACCGGCATCCGGATGTGCGGTGGACCTTCGTGTTGCAGCACAAGCCCTTCTGGATCAGCGAGCAGGACCACTGGGCGAAGGCCGCGCCGCTGTTTGAAGGGCGGAAGCACACGTTTTTCGCGGGGCACGTTCACAATTATGTTTACGAGGAGCGCGGCAATATCCAATACGTGACGATGGGCACGACGGGCGGCGGCACGCGGCTGCGCGGGAAGGATTTCGGCGAGTTCGATCACGTGATGTGGGTTACGGTGACGGACGAGGGCCCGAAGATGGCGGCGCTGGCGCTGGACGGCATCCTGCCGGTGGATTTTCGGACCACGGCGCTGGCAAAGGAACTCAGCGCGTTTCGCGATCGATCGGCGGTGCAATCGAATCCGGTTCTGCTGGACGGGCCGCTTGGCGAGGCGACCTGGGAGGTTTCCGTGACGAATCCCTGGAACAAGCCGCTGCGCTTCAAGGGCTTTGTGGATGGCGGCGACGCGTTGAGCGTATCGCCGAGCGCGATCGGCTTTATCGTGCCGCCGGAGAGCACGGTGACGAAGCGGGTGACGGCGTCGGCGGAGCCGGCAGTGCCGCTGAATCAGGTTCAGCCGCTGGCGCTGCACTGGACGGGGGTGTATGACGCTTTCAACGCGCCGCCGATCCAGTTCAGCGACGTGCACCGGCTATTTGCGGAGGGCCGCCACACGGCGCCGCGCCGCGAGGGCATCACCGTGGACGGGAAGCTGGACGACTGGGGCGTGCTTCCCTATGAAATGCGCGAGCCGGGGCAGATCTATACCAACGAAATGGCGTGGAAGGGACCTCAGGACGCGTCTTTCCGGTTTGGCGTGGCGCACGATGGCGAGATGTTGTATGCGGCGCTGGAGGTGGACGACGACGATATCGATGGCAGCGGGGTGAAGCTGTGGCAGGACTTTGCGATTTTTTATGCGCGGGCGGCGGGCGAGGATCCCGCCGCGACGCCGCTAACGCCGGAATCGGCGGTGTCCATTGTGAATGGCCCGGATATCAGCGCCGAAGAGCGGGCTGGCTACGAGCGGAGCGGTTCCCGGCATGTATCCAGCGCGCTGGGCGGCCAGTCGGCCTTTGTGCTGGGCGAGGGCCGCATTACGTACGAATTCGCGATTCCGCTATCGTCGCTGCGGGAGGTCGGTGGGGCGTCCACGGACCACGTCCAGTTCAATATTGGAATTAACGATTTCGACGCGGCGGACGCCCGGCTCGGGGTTTCGCTGCTGACGTGGCGGCCGAATTGGGCTCGAGGCGAGCATTTCCCGGAATCGGGCATATTTGCGCTGGAGTAGAGGCGGCGCGCGCATCGCATGCCGTAAATGCGGAACGGTTGACGCGCCTGCGACACGAGACGGGTAACCCAGGGCGTATCGCGTTGATCGCAAGTTGTTTTATGGAAACCACTTATGTAGACACGAGGTTCTTGGCGCACATTTTGCTTGACAATCTGCAGCGAACGATGTATTGAACCCTGTGTGCGAAGGCAACGAATGATGGATTCCAGAGACGATACGGCACGATGCGCGCGCAAACATGAGTGCGCCTGCGTACGTCGCACCGCCGGGCGCTGGCTGGTTCCGGGGTTGGTTGTGATTGCGACCTTGATTCCACTGGCCTGCCTGGCCTATCTCCACTGGGAAGACGCCCGGGTGGCCGCGGGCGAAGCGCCCGCGCGGCACTGGTGGAATATTTTCATGTCCGGATCCGACCCCGCGCAGATTTCGCCGACGATCGCTGGAGACCGCGTTTACCTGCCGCCGGGCTGGGATGGCGGGTTACTCCCCGCCGATGAGCACGCGGCGGCCACCCACGCCAGCAATGCACCTACCTCCCATTTGCCCGTGACGGAATTGCTCCACTTCCTCCGCCAGCTGTCTCCGGCGCACTTCCACCACCATGCCACGCCCCCGCCCGCCCGTGAGGCCGCACCACGGATGATCCAGGCGTCGAATTAAGTGCGCGGGCCTGCGGCATGGCACCGAAGGTGCGAGAACTCGTTGCCGGATTCCTCCGACTACACGCGGCTTCTGATGCAACGGTAGCATTTCCAGAACGCTGTCTTGCGCCTGCGGCGCAATCTGCCGGCGGGCCGCCGGCGCTCCATAGTTGCTTTGCGCCTTGCGGCGCGATGCCGGCGGGCCGCCGGCGCTCCATAGTTGTCTTGCACTTCGGGCGCGGTCCGGCGCGGCGGAAATGTCCGCGATCCTCGCGCCTTTGGCGGGGTGGACAGCCGGGACGGCTATCCTACATTTGCGCCTTGCGGCGCTGAACACAGGCGAGACGCCTGTGCCACTTTCTTTTCGAGGTGGCTTTGGTGGGGTCAGGAGAACTTTTTGGAGGTGGGCTCACTTTGCCGCGGACAAGAATGTTCGCGATCCTTCGCCTTCGGCGCGGTGGACAGCCGGGACGGCTATCCTACATTTGCCATTGTTTTCCCGTGACCGGGTTTGCGGGTGATTGCCCTGCCTCAAGACCAGGTTGCATTTGTGCGTCGCACCGGATAGACTAAGCTAAGTTTAACCAGACGGGAACGCCGGTATGACGATTGTGAATACCCACGAAGCGAAGACGCATTTGTCTCGGCTGCTGGATCGCGTGGCGTCGGGCGAGGAGATCGTCATCGCACGCGCGGGGAAGCCCATTGCCCGTTTGACGCCTTACGATGCGCCCGGAGAACCGCGCAAGCCGGGCGCGTGGCGGGGGCGGGTCTGGATGGCGGACGACTTCGATGATACGCCGGATGACATCATCGCGGACTTCTACGAAAGCGATCCGTGAATCTGCTTCTGGATACCCACGTGTTAATCTGGTGGCTGGCGGATGACGAGGCCCTGTCCGGCGACGCGCGCAGGGCGATCAGCAATCCCAACAACCTGGTTCTGGTAAGTGCGGCTTCCGCCTGGGAGATCGCGATCAAGACAGCCGCGGGGAAGCTTAACGTCCCGGGCAATCTTGAAACCGAGCTGTCTTCGAACGGGTTTCGCGCGCTCCCCATCACGCTGGCTCACGGCGAGGCCGCCGGGCGCCTCCCGATGCATCACCGCGATCCGTTCGACCGTATATTGATTGCGCAGGCGATGATCGAGGGGCTTACGCTGGTAACGCGGGATCGCCGGATGGAGCCGTACGGGGTGAAATTGATCCGCGCCTGAGCCGACGGACTTGTGGATCGGTCGGGCTACTCGCCCCAGCGGCTTTTTCGGGATTGTTCGGCGAGCCAGCGCAACTGGACGGCGAGGCGGTGCAGCCATTGGGCGGGGGTGTAGCCGGCGACGGTCCCCCCCATTTGCGGGGCCTGGTAGGCGACGGTGGTGACGTGTTTAACGCCGACGGCGTAGTAGAGGGCGACGAGTTCGTTGTAGGTGAGGGTGCGGCTGAACTGGTAGTTGTCGAGCAGGATGTTGACGCGGTGGGCCATTTTTTCGGGGCTGAGGGTGGTGCGTATGCAGAGGTTGGACATGGCGTAGGCGATATCCTCGAGGTAGCAGCCGTCGCCGGCGAACTCGAGATCGAGCACGCCGGTGAGTTGGTCGCCGATGTAGAGCAGGTTGCCGCCGTGCCAGTCCCCGTGGATCAGGCCGGTTTCGAAGGTATCGCGTTTTTGCTTGCTGAGGGCCTCGGCGGCGTCGTGCAGGAAGATGGCGATCTGGTTTGCGTATTCGTCGATGTGGGGGGAGTCACTCGTCCGGCGCGCCATCTCCACGAAACGCTGCAGCGACTCGCGGGGCACTTCGCTGAATCGCCACTTGCGGGCGTCGCGGGGCGGAACCGGCACGCCGCGGCAGACTTCGTGGAATTTTCCCAGAATCCGGGAGGAGGTAATCAGGCGGGGGGTGCTGACTTCCATGGGGTCGCCATTGAGGAATCGCTGGAGTTCCATGGCCCAGTTGTCGACCTCGACGATACCTTTTCCATTGCGTGCCCGCTTGATTTCGGCGACGGGAATCCCGTTGTTGAGGAGGTGGTTGGAGAGGTTGTGCTGGAAGCGGAGGTTGTCGAGCACAACGGGATCGCGGTGGTAGGTCTTGATGAGGTAGCGGCCGGCGTCGGTGTCGACGATCATTTTTCGGTGGCGGCGCTGGTGGGTGGTTTCGAGTTGCACCGGGAGCTGGACATCCTCGAAATCGTAGTTTTCTCGGATGACGGCCTGGACGACTTCCATTCCGGTCAACTTTGGCGTAATGCGCGTATCGGTTCCCATATGCCGCTGTTTCCGTTCCTGAGAGCACAAGCACGACCCGCAGGGGCCGGGATCACTATAACGGAAAGCGCTGGATTGTACAATAAATATCAGCCTCTACAGGTTCAACATTATTCACACTGGCCCGATTGGACGCGGCGGCGCGGGATCCCGCATACTTGGTGGAGGCTGCGGGCGCGGCGCCGCGGGTGCGCTCACTTGGATGGCGTTGTGAATACACCGGATACGGCGCGCCGCGCGCCTCGGGAAACCAACTGGACAAGAATCAGGTAGTTACGATGGTCAAGATCGAGCATTGCCGGCGGAAGCTGGGCCCGGGGGCCCACTTCTATTGCGAGAAATTTGAGGCGGCGAACGGCGATCACGTCGCGCTGTGGGGTCCGAGCGGGTGCGGTAAGAGCACGATGCTCAACCTGATTTCGGGGCTGCTGCGCCCGGACAGCGGCCAGGTGGTGGTGGATGGGGTGGCCATACAGGACCTGAGCGAGGGCCAGCTCGATCACTTTCGTGGCGGGCGGATGGGCTTCGTGTTTCAGACCTTTAACCTGCTGGCTCCGTTTACGGCGCTGCAGAATGTCATGCTGGCGATGCGGTTCAGCGATTCGATACCGGAGAAGGAGTGGAAGCCGCGCGCGACGGGCCTGCTGGAGCGTGTGGGGCTTTCGCACCGGCTGCACAGCAAGCCGAACACGATGAGCGTGGGCGAGCAGCAGCGGGTGGCGATCGCGCGGGCGCTGGCGAACCACCAGAAGCTGATCATTGCGGACGAGCCAACGGGCAGCCTGGACCCGAAGAATTCCGAAGAGATTATGAACCTTTTCCTCGAAGTCTGCACCGAGCAGGAAGTGACGATGCTGCTGGTGACGCACGACCGGGAGTTGGCGGACCGGCTGCCGCGGCAGTTTGACTGCTCGGCCCTGGTAGCGGAGAACGCACGATGAGCCTTTGGGGAATTGCGTGGAGCTATCTCTGGAACCGGAAGCTGACGACGGTCCTGACGATTGTATCGGTGGCGCTCGCGGTGGGACTTATCTCCTCGGTGCTGAGCCTGCGCAAGCAGGTGGAGGCGCGGTTCGAGGAGGAAGGGCAGGCTTTCGACCTTGTGGTGGGCCCGAAGGGGAGCCCGCTACAGCTTGTGCTCGGCAGCGTGTACTTTCTGGACTCCGCGATCGGGCGGGTGCCGCTGGAGGACTACGAAAAGATTAAGGCCGACACAGAATGGGTGGAGGCGGTGTTCCCGATTGGGCTGGGCGACACCTACGCGGGTTTTCGCATAGTGGGTACGACGCCGGAGCTCCTCGACCACCAGTGGGAGAGCGCAAGCGGACGCATCCGCAAGCCCTTTACGCTGTCCAACGGCCGCGGCTTTGAGGCGAGCATGGAGGCGGTGATCGGATCGGTGGTGGCGCACCAGACCGGTTTGGAGGTTGGCGACACGTTTGTGAGTATTCACGGGAGCATCGCGCTTTCAGAGGACATGCAGGAATACGATCACAGCGATCACCCGTACACGGTGGTGGGCGTGCTCGAGCCGAGCGGGTCGCCGTTTGACCGGGCGATCTATTGCAGCATTGAGTCGGTTTGGGAGGCGCACGGGGGCCATGGCCACCTGCATGGGGAGTCTGGGGGGCACGGTCATGATCACGGTCATGATCACGATGATGAGCATGATCACGCGCATGACGACGGCCACGAGCACGACGATCACGATCATGCGGACGAGGCCGATTCGCACGCCGACGACCTGGACGCGTCGAACAGTATCAGCTCGATGTTGGTGCAGCTCCACAGCCCGGGCCAGCGCTTTGAGTACGAGCCGTGGATCAACGAGAACACGAATTCGATGGCGGTGGTTCCGATCAACGTGATCAGCGACTTTTTCAATGATTTCCTCGACCCGATTAAGGGGCTTATGATCGGGATCGGCTATCTGGTGGTGATTATCTCGGCGCTCAGTATTTTGATCGGGCTGTACCTGAGCATTATCCAGCGCAAGCGCGACCTGGCCATCATGCGCGCACTGGGCGCCTCCTCGTATGAGATCTTCGGGGCGGTGCTTATCGAGGCGTTCTGGGTGACGATCCTGGGCATCGCCGCGGGGTGGGTTTTCGGTAATGCGGTAACCTTTGCTCTGGGCATCAAGCTCGCCCGGGAATATGGCTTTGTGGTGTCGCCCTTCAATTTCCCCTCGCCGGAGGAATGGCGCGCGTTCGTGACGGTGGCGCTGGTGGGCCTGGTGGCGGGGATCCTGCCGGCGTGGCAGGCCTACAACGGCGACGTGGCGAAGGATCTGGCCGACCGGCAGTAGTCGGGAAGCGATGGACGTAACGGCCGGCGGGCGCCGGCCTCGATGAGGACCGAAGTAAGGTGAGACAGCGTACGAAACGTGATCTGATTGCGGCGATCGGGGTGGCGGTGGTGCTTGCGGCGGTGTTTCTGGTGAATGACACCTTCGACCGGCAGCTGCTGGCGCAGCAGAAGGACAAGGAGCGCCGCAAGTGGGAAACGGAGCGCGAGAAGTCCGGCATGGAAATCCTGCGGTGGAGCCATATGCAGGAGACGGAGGGCAGCTTGCGTTCGGGCCCGGTGTTCACCGAGGAACTCAAGCAGTGGGACAACAAGCAGGTCAACGTCATCGGGTTCATGGTGCCGGAGAACGAATTCCGCGACATCAAGGAGTTTATGCTGCTGCCGCTGCCGATCGAATGTTACTTCTGCAAACGCCCGCCTATGCATGACGTGATGCATGTGGTGATGGAGGAGGGATCGACGACGAATCTGTGGGAGCAGCCGGTGCTGATCAATGGGGTGCTACGGCTGCACCCGGGACCGAATGACAAGTATTTTTACTCGATTGACCAGGCGGCGCTGGCGCCCGCGGAGGCCGGGGCAACGCTTCAGCGCCGCTATATCGACCCGGAGCATATGCTGCCGCAGCACGAGCAGCAGGAGGAGCTTCAGGAGGGGATCGAGTTTTAGGGCCGGTCGATTCGCTCGTGCCGGGGTGGCGCTGGCGGGGGCCGGGGGTGGTTTGAGGAGCGTGAGGCGTTGTGGTGTCGGAGGCGTTTGTTGTGTCGGGCAGGATGCCCCACCCTCCTGTTGAGCCGCTCGTGCGGGGTGGCGTTGGCGGGGGCCGGTTGGCGTTGCTCCGGGCACACGAAGGCGCTGGGGCGCCATCGCGTGGCACGGGAGTCAGGGCGATTGAACGAGAGGACGGCCTGGCGTAATCATGGACGGGCCACGGGTCGGCCAGGATGACCAACCTCCTGCGCTGGGGCGCCTTGCTGGATCGGGCGACTGGGTCTGTCAACGGGCGGGTTCCAACTGCTATAATGCGCATATTTCCCGGGTAGACCAGCCCGATCCCTGACATTGCACCGGAGGAGCACCCCCATGGCCAAGAGCCCCAAATCCGCGAAGGCGGACCGCCAGTTTTCGAAGCAGATATCCGAATCGCCCGAGCGCGCGCCGAGCCGCGCGATGCTGCGGGCGGTGGGTTTCGGCGATGCCGACTTCAAGAAGAATATGATCGGCGTGGCGTCGACGTGGAGCATGGTGACGCCGTGCAACATGCACATCGACGTGCTGGCGCGCGAGGCGGAGCTGGGCGTGAACCAGGCGGGCGGCAAGGGGATTATCTTCAACACCATCACCATCTCCGATGGCATTTCGATGGGCACGGAGGGCATGAAGTACTCCCTCGTCTCCCGCGAGGTTATCGCGGATTCCATCGAAACGGTTATCGCGTGCGAGAACCTGGACGGTTTCGTGGCGATTGGCGGCTGCGACAAGAACATGCCGGGCTGCGTGATGGCGATGGCGCGGCTGAACCGGCCTTCGGTGTTTGTCTACGGCGGCACGATCCTTCCGGGGGACTATAAGGGCAATCCGGTCGATATTGTTTCCGTGTTTGAGGCGGTGGGCGAGCACGCCAACGGACGGCTTAGCGCGAAGGAGTTGAAGGCGGTCGAGTCGTGCGCGATCCCCGGCCCGGGCTCCTGCGGCGGCATGTACACCGCGAACACCATGGCGTCGGCCATCGAGGCGCTGGGCCTGAGCCTGCCCAACAGCTCGGCTCAGGCGGCCATCTCCAAGGACAAGGCGCAGGACTGCCGCGAGGCGGGGGCGGCGGTAGTGCAGTGCATCAAGAAGAACATCCGCCCGCTGGACATTCTTACGAAGAAGGCGTTTGAGAACGCGATTACGGTAGTGACGGCCCTGGGCGGGTCCACCAACGCCGTGCTGCATCTGCTGGCCATGGCGCACGAGGCCGGGGTCAAGCTGAAGCTCGACGACTTTACGCGCATCGGCAAGAAGGTCCCCGTGCTGGCGGACCTGAAACCCAGCGGCAAATACGTGATGAACGAGCTGGTGAAGATTGGCGGCCTGCCGCCGCTCATGAAGATGCTGCTCGATAAGGGCCTCCTTCACGGCGACTGCCTGACGGTCACCGGGAAGACCCTCGCGGAGAACCTCAAGGGCGTGAAGCCCTACCCCAAGGGCCAGGATGTGGTCCGCGGCTTCGACAACCCCAAGAAGAAAGACGGCCACCTGGTTGTGCTCTACGGCAACCTGGCCGAGACCGGGGCGGTCGCCAAGATCTCCGGCAACGAAGGCCTGCGCTTCACCGGCAAGGCCATCTGCTTCAACTCCGAAGAGGACGCGCTGAAGGCGATCCTCGACGGCACGGTGAAGAAGGGCCACGTGATCGTGATCCGCTATGAGGGCCCCACGGGCGGCCCCGGCATGCGCGAGATGCTGGCGCCCACGGCGGCGGTCATGGGCAAGGGCCTCGGCAAGGACGTGGCGCTGATTACCGACGGGCGCTTCTCCGGCGGCAGCCACGGCTTCGTGGTGGGCCACATCACCCCGGAAGCACAGCAGGGCGGCAACATCGCGCTGATCAAGAACGGCGACCCGATTACGATTGACGCGGAGAAGCGCAGGATCACGCTGGACCTGCCGCAGAAGGATATCGAGGCGCGCCGGGCGAAGTGGAAGGCCCCGAAGCCCCGCTACACGAGGGGCGTGCTGGCGAAGTATGCGAAGCTGGTGTCGCCGGCCTCGGAGGGGGCGGTGACGGACAAGGCGTTGGGGCTGTAGACGCCAACCATACGCGGTAATTCGACGCGGGCGCTCCGGAGAATCGGACCGCCCGCGTTTTCCTTTCCGGGGCCGGCGCGTGGGAGCCGGGTCCCCTCGGCGCCTGGGATGAAAGCCGCACTGGCCCTTCGGGCCGACGTATCTCCTCGACACCTCTCTGGCGGTCCGGATTGCCTTTGCTCAATTCAGGAATCCGTAACACTTTAGCGGAATGAAGTTGACTTGATTTCTCGACGACACAAACCCGCGCCGCGAAGAAAGTGTGGACAAATGGGAGCGGGGGCGGCCCGCCTGCACCGCGCCGAAGGCGCGAATCTGACTGTTGGCGGTAGCCCGTGTCCAAGCTGCTCCCCGATCAAATGCGCCGATATCGGAAACACTCCATGCACCTGCGGTGCATTGCAGGCGGGGACGCCTGCGCTCCCAGCCTTGCGCACTTTCGTCGTAGTATCGCGGGATGGCAATAAAGACCTGGCGCTACTTCGTTCGGCTAAAGAATTACAGGAATTCATACGTGTGTATTCGAGTGAATTCGTGGCGAACCTCCCATTGGTTGCGGCCAGCGTCCGCGCGGGGTGGAATCGTCTCGGTTACTCCAGGTCCGCCGGAAGCGCCGCGAGCGTGACGTTCCCCAGTTTTTCCCCGAGATTGGCTTCCGGCGCCCCGGGGCCCCGGTAGTAGATCGCGCCCGTCACATCGAACAGCCCATCCGTTTCGCCGGAATCCTCGAAAGCGATTGCGGGACGCGCCACGTCGGTGATCACCGCGCAATCCTCGAAAAGGATTCCGCCCGTGCGGGTGACGAGTTCGGGCCGGCGCGCGTGAATCACGACGGCGGGTGCGGCGGATTCGGGGTCGCGCGCGGGATCGGCCCACGGATGGGCCCAGGTCGTCCGGATGAATTCCACCCGCACGCTGTCCGCCGACAGATCGTAAACGCGCGCGCCCGCCTGGCCGGTGTTTTCGCTGGTGCAGCCGACAAACGTGATCGCGCCCTTCGGCCCCTGGTCGGTCGCGGCCCCGACGCACATCCCGGCCGCGCCGAAGCCGGTCCGGTCCGCCAATTCGGCGCGCGTCTGGCCGGGACTTCCTTCGCGGACGTGGCAGTTTTCAAAGCGGATGCTCACATCCTCGCTCGTCGCGTCGAGGGGCTTGAGATAGACGAGTATCTGGTTACCGGCATTGTTCTCCATCACCGTATTGCGCACAACGCAGTTCTTGAGCCGTTCATGCGGGTGGTTGGGCTCAAAGTCGATGCCGGCCTGCGGCGCCGTGCCGCGCGTGTTGGAGAGAACGCAATTCTCGACGAGGAGGTTCTCCGCGCTGATGACGCTGATGCCCTGGCGGTGGTGATCGTCGCAGACGACATCGCGGATGACAACATCCTCACTCCAGGGCAGGTTTTTCGTGCCGCTGATGTAGACGCCGTCGCCGCCGGAAGACTCAATGCGCAGGCCCTCGATGAGCACATTTCGCGCGCCGTGCATGCGGATGCCCATGCGCCACTCGGCCTTCTCGTAGGGTTCCCGCTGGTAGTCCCGCTTCCACATGCGGAGCGTGGCCCCATAGCCGCGGACGGTGACATTCTCGGCGTCGGTGATGGAGAGCAGGGAATCGTTCTTGCCCCGGAATTCGCCGCGTTTGGCCAACAGGAGGACCCCGGGCTCCAAGACGAGATCGAGGTTGCTCCGCAGTTTGATCGGGCGCACGATCCACGGCTTCCCGTCGAAGGGAATGATGACGCGGGGCGCGCCGCTGTTGATCGCGGCTTGCACGGCGTCGGTGGCGTCCTCGTCGTTGTGGCCCCACCACGCGGCATTGGCGACCGGCTTCTCACTCGACTTGACGGCGGCGGGATTGGCGGCGTTGCGCCAGGGCGGCGGCGGATCCTGCGCGCGGATCGGGGTGGCGCCGACGAGAATGGCGTTGGCGATCAGCATGGCGCGCTGGTATTTTAGGTGCATCATGGGCGGCTACTCCTGTTCGGGGCGGGACCGGGCGGCCCGGTGGAGAGATATTGCGCCCATTATGCTACCATGTCGCCTCCGATACAAGCGCGGCGGCGCATTTCGCCGCGTTCCGTTTGTCTTTTGCGCGCAGCCAGGCGTCTTGCGCCGCCCGCGCGGTTCAGTTCGAGAGGAAAGTTTCCATGCCCCGATACCTGTCTTCCCCCGCTATCCGGATTCTGGCCGTGCTGGCCCTCGCAACGGCCGCGCACGCGGGCGCGCCCGGCGGCCTGGCGTCCATCACCGTCCCGGACGGCTTCACGGTGGAAAGCGCCATCACGCCAGGGCTCTCTTCCTATCCCATGTTCCTGGAATTCGACGAGGACGGCAACCTGTATGTTGCCGAATCAACCGGAACCGACATGACCGCCACCGCGATGATCGACAGCCCGTCGTTCATGATCCTCAAACTCTCCGACGCGGACAACGACGGCATATTCGATACGCGGACCACCTACGCCGGCGCGCTGACCTTTCCCATGGGCGTGCTGTGGCATGACGGCTCGGTGTACGTCGCGGCGCCGCCGGACTTCATCCGCTTCAAGGACACGGACGGCGACGGCGTGGCCAACGAGCGCGAGGTCCTACTCACGGGCTGGAATATGCGGAACTCGGCGAGCCTGCACGGGCCTTTTCTGGGGCCGGACGGCTGGCTCTACCTCACGCACGGGCGCCACGGCTACGACATCACGAGCAAGGAAGGGGTACGCTTCGAGGGCGTGGCGTCGCGCATCTGGCGTTGCAAGCCCGACGGCACGCGGCTCGAACGTATGGCGGGCGGCGCCTTCGACAACCCGATCGAAGTCATCTTTACGCCCGCCGGCGAGACCATCGGCACGATGACGTACTTCCGCGATCCCGCGCAGGGCCAGCGCGACGGGCTGATGCACTGGGTCGAGGGCGGCGTCTTTCCGAAGCCGGGCGAAAGCACCGCGGAGTTCACGCGCACGGGCCCGCTGATGCCGACCATGACCAAGTTCGCTCGGATTGCGCCGTCGGGCCTGGCCTACTACGACAGCGACGGCTGGGGCGAGGAGTATGCCGGGAACCTCTACAGCGCGCAGTTCAATCCGCACCGCGTGCAGCGCCACGAGCTGTTTCGCGATGGCGCAACCTACCGCACCGAGGACAGCGACTTTTTCGTGTCGTCACACCCCGATTTCCACCCGACCGACGTCATTCAGGATGCGGACGGCAGCCTCCTGATCTGCGATACCGGCGGCTGGTACGTGGACGCGTGCCCCGTGTCGCGCATCTCGAAACCCGAAATCACCGGCGGGATCTACCGCGTGCGGAAGGACGGCATTGATGTCCCCGCCGATCCCTGGGGCCGGGAAATCGCCTTCGAGGAAGTGGCGGTGGATGCGCTTCTGCCGCTGCTCGGCGATGCGCGCCCGCAGGTGAAGCGGCAGGCCTTCAGCGCGCTGCGGCGCCGGGGCGCCGAGGCCGTGCCCGCGTTGGCCGAGGCGCTGGCGGGGCACGATGACGGTGCTGTTCGCCTACAGGCCGTATGGGTTCTCGGGCAGATCGGTGGGGACGATGCCGCGTCCGCTGTGCGGGCCGCGCTGCGCGATCCGTCTTTCGAGGTGCGCATTGCCGCCGCGCGCGTGTGCGGGCTCGGGGAGGATCGGAACGCCGCGCCCGGGTTGACCGCCCTGCTCTTCGATCCCGAGCCGCCCGTGCGGCGCCAGGCCGCGACGGCCCTGGGACGCATGAAAGCCATCGAGGCCGCCTACCTGACCTACATGGCGGCGGCGCACACCGACGACCCCTTCGAGCAGCACGCGCTGATCTATGCGGCGATTCAGATGGAGCAGGATAAGGTGGCCCGGCTCGCGCTCGATCACACGCACCCCCGCGTGCGCCGCGCGGCGGCCATCAGCCTCGATCAGATGCCGGGCGACCTGCTGGCGGTGGAAGACGTGCTGCCCTTCCTCAACGCCGAGGACGATGCCCTGCGCGAGACCGGTCTCTGGATCGCCTCGGGCCATCCCGAGTGGTCCGGCGCGCTGCTGGCGCGCATGCGCGATTCATTGCTGGCGCCGGACTTCGACGCGGACAAAGCGGAGAACCTGCGAGAAATCCTGATCGCCTACGCCACCGGCGCCGAGGCGCAGGCCGCCATTGCGGAACTCCTCACCGGCGGCGAGGCCGACGAGCCGAGAAAGCGCTTCCTCCTCGAAATCGTCGAGAAAGCGGCGCTGGACAAGCTGCCCGTGGCCTGGGTGGAGGCCATCGGCGCGCTCATCGCGGAGGGGCCGGAGGCGCTGCGCTGGCCCGCCGTAGCGCTCGTGCAGGCCCGCGCCATCGATGCGCACGACGCGGCGATTCTCGCGCAGGCGCACGAAACCTCGCTCCCGCTGGCCTACCGGCTCCACGCCCTGGGCGCCATTGCGCCGCGCCTCGAAACGCTGGGCGAGGGACTGGCGGAGACCTTGCTGGAAGTGCTACGGAATACCGATGGCGATCCCGCGTTGCGCCAGGCGGCGGCCCGCATTTGCGCGTCGGCCCCGCTCGGGGATGCCGCGCTGCGCGCGCTCGCGGAGGACGTAATTCCCGCGGCGGACGTCCTCATCCTGCCGAATCTCCTGAAGGCCTTCGCGGGCAACGAGAGTGCCGAGGTGGGCCGGGCGCTGGTCACGGGCCTGAAGGCGCCCTCCATCCCGCCGCACCTCTTGAGCCCGGCCACGCTGGAGCCCGTGCTGGCCGGCTATCCCGAGGAGGTGAAATCCGAGGCCGCGCCCCTGCTGGAGCAACACGCGGCCCAGGAGGCCGAGCGCGTCGCGAAGCTGCTGGAGCTGGAACCGCTGGTGACCTCCGGCGACGTCGGGAACGGGCGCCGCGTGTTCTTCGGCGAGAAGGCCGCCTGCTACACCTGCCACCGCATCGGCGACGAGGGCGGCTATCTCGGGCCCGACCTGACGACGGTCGGCCTGATCCGGTCCGCGCACGACATCCTGGAGTCCGTGCTGTTTCCGAACGCAAGCCTGGTGCAGGACTACGAGACCTATACGATCGAGACCGAGTGGGAAATCCACGACGGCGTGATCAGCCGCCAGGACGCCGGCAGCATCACGCTCATGACCGGCGTCGGCGAGGAAGTGCGCATTAACCGCGACGAAATCACCTCCATGACAACGTCGCCGATCTCGAAAATGCCCGAGGGCCTCGACACCGCGCTGACCCGGGAAGAGCTGATCGACCTGATCACCTTCATGATGTCGCTGAACAACGACGCCTGGCTGATGCCCGTAGCGCAGGAGGAGTGAGGCCTCAATCCATGGGAGACGGATTCAATGCCTGAAGCAAACGCGGACACACCCGGCGGGAGCCGGAGTTTGGCAGGCGGGCCCATCGAAAACGGGAAAGCGCAGGTTCCGGCGGGGGTGAACGATGAGGCCATGGCGGAATCGCCGCAAGCGGTGAGTCGGGCGAAGGCCATGGATGCGATTCTGGAGTATCGAAAGTCGGCGCCTCCCATCAGTGACGATGAAATACATCGGATCCGCCAGGAGTTGCGTGAATAGGGTTCGTGTCTTACGCGAGGTCGCTGGTAGTGCCGTGTTCATTCGGTGAGCGACGGGTTCGCCGTCGGGGAAATGGCGCACCTGCATCGCGTTCGGCGCGCCGTTGCTGGAGAGAGGGATGCGCAAATTCAGAACGGTATTCTTGCCAATCGTGCTGGTCGTTGGCGTCGCGCTCTCCATGCTCGCCGAGCGTGGTTCCCGGACGACCCACACGCCGCGAGACGGGAGTCCACCGGTTGCCTGGCAGGCGCCCGGGGCGTCGCGGGCAGCGGAATCGGGCCACGGCGCCCAGGTCCTTCAGGCGTTTCAGAACCGGCAAAGCAACGTGCAGGTGCACGGCGCGGGGACCGTCAGCCGGATACTGCCGGACGACAACCAGGGAAGCCGCCACCAGAAGTTCATTTTGACGCTGCCAGCCGGCAATACGCTCCTCATCGCCCACAATATTGACCTGGCTCCCAGCATTCCCGCTCTGGCGCCGGGGGACCTCGTCGAGTTCTACGGGTGTACGAGTGGAACGAGAAGGGGGGCGTGGTACACTGGACCCATCACGATCCGGCGGGCCGCCATGTGGGCGGCTGGCTGAAGCACAACGGGCGCACGTACCAGTAACCTTGGAGGCGCGTGGTGGCATTGAGCGAATCGGGTTCCCCCGCCGTGCAAACATCGCAGCCGGAGTCTTTGCATTTCACCATGCCGCCGTGGCTCTCGGCCATGGCGGCGGCGTATGCGCCCGGCGGCGCCCCGGAAGCGCGCATGGCTTTCGTGATCGAAGCCGCGCGGCGCAATGTGTCCGAACGGACGGGCGGCCCCTTCGCCGCCGCCGTGTTCGAACAGGAATCGGGGCGTCTGGTCGCCCTGGGGGTGAATCTGGTGACCACGCAGGGCGCATCCATCCTGCACGCGGAGATCGTGGCGCTGGCGCTGGCGCAGCGCGCCGCCGGAAACTATGACCTCGGCGCGCCGGGGCTGCCCGCCCACGAGCTGGTGACCAGCACGGAGCCCTGCGCCATGTGCCTGGGCGCGATTCCGTGGTCCGGGGTGCGGCGCGTGGTTTGCGGGGCGCGCGACGAGGACGCCCGGGCGGCGGGCTTCGACGAGGGGGCGAAACCGGCTGACTGGGCGGGGGCGTTGGCGGCCCGGGGGATTGCGGTGCTCCGCGACGTGGCGCGGGCCGAGGCGGCCGGCGTGCTGCGGGAATACGCCGACGGTGGCGGCCCCATCTACAATTCGCGCGCCGGGACCGGCGCCTGAACGGGCCCCCACAATATATTGTGACGGGGCCGGGGTGAGCTTGGTACAATGGGGGGAGTCCGGCCTTACCCAGACAGGTATCCCATGGCGCAAAATGAACCCCACGATCCGGAGCGGACCCAACCGCTTGATCCGCCGCCCGGGCCCGTGTTTGGCGATCGCTTTCGCGTTCGCCAGATGCTTGGCACGGGCGCGATGGGCGACGTGTACCTGGCGGAGGACCTGAAGCTCCAGCGGCGCGTGGCGATCAAGTGTATCCGGGCGGAGCACCGGGCGAGCGAGGTGCTCTTGCAGCGCATCAAGCGCGAATGCCTACTGCACGCGCGGATCGGCGCGCACCCCAATATCGTCACGCTTTACGACATCATCGACAGCGGCGACCAGTTGCTGATCGTGATGGAGTACGTCGAAGGCGAGGCCCTGGACAAGGCGCTCTCCCGCCTGACCCACAGCGCCCGCCCGATGCCGCCGGAGCGCTGCGTCGAAATCGTGATCCAGTGCCTGGAGGCGCTCGCGCACACCCACCGCCACGGCATCATCCACCGCGACATCAAGCCGGCCAACGTTATTCTGGATCGGAAAGCGCCGGGCCGCCGCTCCGCCAAGCTCATGGACTTCGGCATCGCGCGCCTGGAGGACGAGGACCCCAACGCCACCACGCTCACGCAGCCCGGCAGCCGCAGTCCCGGCACACCGCTCTACATGGCCCCGGAACAGATCGATTCCGCGGCCTACGGCCCGGTCACGCCCGCGGCCGACATCTATGCGGTGGGCGTGATGCTCTACCACATGATTTCCGGGCGCCCGCCGTTCCTCGGCACCATGACCGACATTTTCAACGGCCACCTCAACTTCACGCCGAAACCCTGCGCCACGGCATCGGGCGAACCGGTGGATCCCGTGCTGTGGGGCGCCATTGAGCGCGCCATGGCCAAGCGCCCGGCCGACCGCTTCGCGTCCGCCGAGGATTTCGCGGACATGCTGCGCGGTTACCTCACGATGCGCCGGGCGTCCGGCTCGTACGCCGGCGGCGCCACGGAATTCGACGAGCCGCCGCGCCGTAAGAAGTCCTTTCGGCGCAAGTCCGCCGCGGGCTGGATCGCGCCGGTCGCCGCTGTGTTGGTCGCGGTGGCGATTGGAGTCGGCCTCTACCTCCGCGCACCGGAGCGCCAGGACGTGGAGACGCAGCAAGCCGCCCTTCCGCCGGCCCTGCCGCAGGCGGATCCGCGCGAGGCCCGACCATCCAACGCGCCGAAGCCCGAGCCGGCTGAGACTTCGCCATCCAGTGCGCCGGAGCCCGAACCCGAGCCGGTAAGGCCCGTGGCCCCATTGGAATACACCGTGCCGGCGGGCCCGGAGACCAGCGCGATTCCCGCCGCCGCGCCGGCGGAATCACCGCCCGCGCCGACGCCCGCGCCGCTGCCGGAAATTATTCCGCCCACGCCCGCAACAGACGCCGGGGCGACGGAGCCGTCGCTTCCCCGGCTCGAGGAAACGGCTGCGCCGGTCCTGGACGAGTTCCACGCGTTTCCCGCCGTGACGGAGGCCGCTGATGCGCCCATGGTAATCGTAACCGAGGCCTCGGAGTTGCCGCCCGGTAGCGGGCCGGTTGCACTGTGGGATGACCCGGTAGTGTTCGACCCGCTGGAAGGGGCCGGCGGCTTTGGCGATGCGGGCGCGCCGGGGATGGAAACCGGCGATCCGGGGCCAGCCGCCGAACTCGAGACCGTGGCGGCGCGCGGCGAAGTGACCGTGGTTCCGCCGGCCTCCGAGACGACGCCCCCGGCGCCGGCGGCGGGTGTGGAGGCCAGGCCTATTCCCGATCCCGATGGCGGGCCGGGCGCGGATACGGCGCAACCGCGGGTGCACGTGGTGCAGGCGGGAGAAACCCTCAGAACGATCGCATCCCGGTATGGGCTGACCAGCGACGATCTGGCTCGCTGGAATCAGTTGCGCGACCCGAATTCCCTGTTCGTCGGGCAGGAACTGTACCTCTACGAACGGCCCGGCCTCGAATCTCGCGAAGCGCCCGGGGCGGAGGCTCCCGACGAGGATCGCGGTTCGCCGGGCCAGGTCTTCAAGGAGGATCTTAAGGATGTGTTCGACAAGACAAAGCAGGGCATCCGCAATCTGGGCCGGAAGGTGCGGAACGCGGGCAAGTAACGGCGGGCGGGCTGCCGTCCGGGCAAAGAGGAGGCGATAATGCGCGGAATTCGGATGATACTGGCGATCGGGTGCGTGTTTTTGGTGTCCGACCTGGCCCGTGGCGTCGCAGCCCCCTCCGATGGGGACGGCTTCGTGCCCATGTTCAACGGGAAGGACCTCACCGGCTGGAAGACCACGGGCAACTGGGTGGTGGAGGAGGATGGCGTGGTGACGCTCGTGCCGCGGCCGGGCGAATCGGGCTGGCAGCGCTTCGACGCCTACCTCATGACCGAGCGGACCTACAAAGACTTCACCATCGACCTCGAATTCAAAATCCAGAAGGAAGGCAACTCCGGCGTGTTCTTCCGCGTCGGCGATCCCCTGGACCCCGTGGAGCAGGGAATTGAAGTCCAGATCCTCGACACCCACGGCCTCGAAAACCCCGGCCACCACGACTGCGGCGGCGTCATCCGAACGGCCGGCCCCACAAAAAACATGGCCAAACCAGCCGGCGAATGGAACCGCTACATCATCACCTGCATCGGCAGCCACCTCACCGTGAATCTCAACGGCGAGCAGATCATCGACATCCAGCTCGACGAGGGCCCGATGAAAGACCGCCCCCTCGAAGGCCATATCGGTTTCCAGGACGAGGCGAAGCGGGTCTGGTACCGGAACGTGAAGATCAAGGAACTGGGCGGGGAAGCGGCGGAGTAGGCGGGGAAAGGGCGCGGAAACACCGTTTCCACCGTGATTCTTCCGGCCTTGCGGCGTTTTTTTGTGTGATATAATGCGTCTGGCAGTCATAACGATTCGGAGAAATAGTATGCGCGCCACGCTCAATATCGATGACGCCTTGCTCGATCAGGTCATGCAATATACCGAGTCCACCAACCGCTCCGAGGCGGTTCGCCGGGCGCTGAAGGCCTATATCCGGCAGCAGGAGATCCGCCAGATTTTGGCTATGCGGGGCACGATGGAGATTGACGATAGCTGGCGTGAACTACGTGCCCTGGACACCATGCCCCTGTGACGCCGATACTCGTCGATACGAGTGCGTGGGTCGACTTTTTGCGGCCCGGCTTGCAGCCCCTGGGCGAGCGGGTTGATGAACTGCTCGATGCGGATGCGCTGGCTTCTCAGGAAGGCTCGGCCCGTAGAAACGTTGGACCGCGACTGGGAAACCACTGGTAATCTCATGCGGCGCTTGCGTGAGCAGGGCATCACGGTTCCATTGACCGATGCCCTGATAGCGACCGTCGCGAAGCGGAACGGGATCGCCGTCTTGACCGCCGATGACCACTTCCGGCATTTGGGCGTTGATGTATACGCGCCCTCGGACGATCATTAGCGCGGCGCCGTCGGACGGATCCCCGATCCTACCGTCTCAGCGCATACCGCAACACCACGGCCCCCGAACGGAACTCCTCCCGGCCCACGAGCTCCAAGTCGACGCGCTTCGACAGCCCCGAAAAAAGGGTCGGCCCGTGGCCGGCCAGTCTGGGATGGATGATAAACTCGTATTCATCGATCAAACCCAACTCGGTCAAGGACAGCGCGAGTTTCTCCCCGCCCACGAAGATGCCGTTGCCCGGCTCCTGCTTAAGCCGCCGGACGGCCTCGCCCACATCGCCGCGCACCAGCTCCGCGTTCCAATCCACCCGCTCCAGCGTGGTCGACACCACGTACTTCTTCGCCCGGTGGATGGTGTGGGCGAACGGAAGCATCCACGCATCCATCCAGTCCGGGCATACGCCGGTCTCGGCCGGCTCCCGCCAGGCCTCCTCCATCATCTCGTAAACCACCCGGCCAAACAGCAGCGCATCGGCCTGTTCGATGCTGTGGGCGGCGTGGCGGTGCAATTCCTCGTCCGCAATACCTTCCCGATGATCGAAACACCCGTCCAGGGTCACATTGATGGAAAAGCGAAGGGGTCGCATTGTAGTTCCTCCTCAAACGTTGCAAGAATGGGCACGCCGAATATAGTGATAGGTGAGTTGGACTCGGTGTTGCCTTCCAGCATTAACGATGTTACTAAGCGTCGGTTTCGGCCAGCTCGATCAAATACCCATCAAATACGGAAGTAGTTGACGCGCGGGCGTTTATATCCTATCATGCGTCTGGAGAGGCATTCCCCATCAAAGAAATAACGCAGGCAATCTGGAACAAATAAATAGTTCCAATCCAGTGCTTGTTGACGAAAGGTAATCCAATGGATTATAGTTGGGGTATAGATGCAGACGATTGTCGAATTGCCCGAATTTGTCCGCCGAGCGGCGGGGCTGCTCACTGACGACGAGAAACGTGAGCTCCTGAACTACCTGGCCTCGGAACCTCGTGCAGGGGTCCTCGTGCAGGGTACCGGTGGCGTTCGAAAGCTCCGCTGGGCGGTGGGTGTGAAGGGCAAGAGCGGTGGCGTTCGCGTAATTTACTATGTACATGGCATCAGGGTCCCGATCTTCCTTCTGACGGTCTACGGGAAGCGTGAAAAGGACAATCTCACGAAAGCGGAATGCAATGAACTGGCGCTACTTACAAGCGCGTTGGTGAAGAACTACCGGAGCCGGTCATGAGTGAAGTTTTCGATAGCATTAAGAAAGGACTGGAGGAGGCTATTGCCTATTCCGAGGGCCGGTGTCCCGAGGCGGTGGTGCACGAAGTTACGCCCCTGGATGTGAAAGCGATTCGCGCGCAGGTGGGGATGAGCCAGTCGGAGTTTGCGTCGGCCTTCGGGATTAGCGTGAGCACCTTGCGGCATTGGGAGCGCGGCGACCGGAAACCGCAGGGGCCGGCGCTGGTGCTGTTGAATATCGTCGCGCGGGAGCCGAAGATGGTGTTGCGGGTGCTGGCGGGTTAGGAAGTCCCGCTGGGCGTCGAGCAGAATACCCCGCGCCTACGAGGTTTCGGAATCGTCCTGAGACGAACCGCTGGGGAACAGCGCGAGCAGCAGAAACCACCCGACGCCAAAGCCCGCAATGGATGCGAGGAATGCCAGCGGCGCGTGTCCCGAGATCGCTGCAAACGTCGACATGGACAGCGAACCCGAGGCTAGGAAAAGCACGACAGTCGACGTGTTGAGTCTGATAACACTCCACGAAGTTACGGCGCAAAGCAGGATTCCAAGGGGCGCCCCAAGACCCAGGGAGAGCAAAATCGCTTCCTGTATGGCGAAAGCAATCGAATAGCCGCTGCAAACATACACGAGGGCAATCAGGAAGAATGCGATACAGAAGCCGCACGCCGGGCCGAGCACGAAGGTCAGCATTAAGTACTTCAGGAGTTTCGCTCTTTTCTCGACCTCCATTTCCCGATATCCCTTCGTGCTGGCGCTCATTCGCAATGCTCACGCAACTGCAGCGTAGCAGTCGGTGACTGCTGAATCAACATGGCATGCGTACTCCAAATTCTATGGGGTGGTGAGACCGGTAATTCGGATCGCCGTGTCGAAGCATAGGATGTGGCCGATTACAGCCACCGCGCTTTTTGCGTAATGGGACCTTGCCTATTTCCCGGGGGGCCAAGTTTCGGCGGTGGACGCTTCGACGAGCAATTGTGAAATCGCTGTTACGCAAGCCCCTTCAGTTTCTCTTACAGAAGCCCCAATCCATATTCGGGGCCATCGTTGAATTCGAGCCAAAGCCTGCAAACGTCCGGGGACGTCACATCAACGACATCTGGAAGCATGATTACTGCTCCAGTGGATCTATGGGAAGTAGCGGCCGTGTTTCAGGTGTCCGTTCTCCTTCGTTCCTTCCATGAACAGCAACCCCGGAAACAGCTATCGCGAGAATACGGGCACCACGCTGGGAGTGCGCTGCGGGCGTTAGCCGCCAGACTCTTCGCCCTCGACAATCGAGACCACGACACTGCCCCGTTTTCGTCCGGTGTCCACGTGGGCATGGGCCTTTGCGATTTCCTCGAAGGCATAGATGTGTTCAATATGCGGCTTGAACTTCCCTTCGGCGGCGAGCGCGGCCAGGAACGCCGTCTTCTCCGCACTCGGCGCCGCAACGCCGGTGATAACCGTCTTTCCACCCTTTCGTGACACGAACGGCGCGTGAATCATCCCCCAGAGGGAGCCCAGGACGACCAGCAGCCGCCCCCTCGGGCTCAGGGAATTCTTGCAGACGGCCCAGGGCGCGGAGCCGGCGGCGTCGACGATGAGGTCGTAGGTCTTGCCGTTCCGGGTGAAGTCCTCCTGCGTGTAATCGATGACATGGTCCGCCCCGAACGCGCGCACCAGATCGGCATTGGCCGCGCTGCACACGGCGGTCACTTCGGCGCCGAAGTGTCTGGCGATCTGAATCGACGCGATGCCCACCGCACCCGACGCGCCGTTGACAAGGACCGATTCCCCGGGCCGAACCTTGCCTTTGTCGCGCAGGTAGTGCAGCGCGGTGGCTCCGCCGAAGCAGAGGGCGGCCGCTTCCTCGAAGCGCAGGTTCGCGGGCTTCAAGGCGATGGGCCCGCTCTTGGGCACGCACCGGTATTCGGCGTGGCCGCCGAACTCCGCGCCGGAGAAGACCGCATCGCCCGCCTGGAACTTCGTGACATCCTTCCCAACCGCTTCCACCACGCCCGAGAACTCCATCCCCAGAATTCTCTTCCTCGGGCCGGTGATGCCCAAGGCGAGGCGCGCGATAAGGCCGAATCCCGGCGGTACGTTCAAACTGCGCACCCGCCAATCCCCAGAGTTCACCGCCGTGGCGTGGATCCGGACCAAGACTTCATCGTCACGCGGAACGGGCGTCGGGACTTCTTTGATATAGACGACCTCCGGCGGGCCGTAGCGGTCGTAGACGGCGGCTTTCATGGCGGGGCTTTCGTTTGGGGTTATCGTCAACGCTACCGTAGCACGCCGCCCACTTGATCTGTCAAGGATTCCATCGTCCGCAATCGATTGCGCTTCTACTTTGCCCGTATCCCTCGGTATCCCGCGCGCCTGGGGCTTTCGATTTTGGTAACACTTTGGCGGTCTGAAGCGTAGTAGATTTTCAACCACGAATGAACACGAATTTACACGAATAAGAGAGGCTATCGACCGGGATCAAAGACTCAAATGGAACGAAAGCAGGTCCGCGGCAACGGGAGTTCGCGAAATAACGTGACGTACGTGGTTTGGAATGGAGTCCCGGCGTCCCCAGGAGCGCAAAGCATTGGGGACCCGCGCCTCTTCACGTACATATCGATCGCGATATGTCTTGCGCTCGTCCTGCCGCGGAATGTCCGCGATCCGGTTGCGCCTGGCGGCGCATTGGACAGGCGGGACGCCTATCCGACATTTTGCGCCTGGCGGCGCTGAACACAGCCGGGACGCCCGCCTCCGGCGCGTCATGGAGCTGTGCCACTTTCTTTTCGGGGTCGTTTTGGTTGGGTCAGGGGAATTTTTTGGAGGCAGGCTCGCGTTGCCGGAATGTCCGCGATCCTTTGCGCCTTTCGGCGCATTGGACAGGCGGGACGCCTATCCTACGTTTTGCGCCTTTCGGCGCTGAACACAACCGGGACGCCCGCCTCCGGCGCGTCATGGAGCTGTGCCACTTTCTTTTCGCGGCGGTTTTGGTTGGGGGGAAGGGGAATTTTGTGGAGGCGGGCTCACGTTGCCGCGGACAGACCGAATGTCCGCGATCCGGTTGCGCCTGGCGGCGCATTGGACAGGCGGGACGCCTATCCTACATTTTACGCCTTTCGGCGCTGAACACAGCCGGGACGCCCGCCTCCGGCGCGTCATGGAGCTGTGCCACTTTCTTTTCGCGGCGGTTTTGGTTGGGGGGGAAGGGGAATTTTGTGGAGGCGGGCTCACGTTGCCGCGGACAGACCGAAGGTCCGCGATCCGGTTGCGCCTGGCGGCGCTTTGGACAGGCGGGACGCCTATCCTACATTTTGCGCCTGGCGGCGCTGAACACAGCCGGGACGCCCGCCTCCGGCGCGTCATGGAGCTGTGCCACTTTCTTTTCGGGGTGGTTTTGGTTGGGGGGGAAGGGGAATTTTTGGAGGTAGGCTCACGTTGCCGCGGACACGAATGTCCGCGATCCTTTGCGCCGGGGGCGCAATCTGCCGGCAGTTCGCCGGCGCTCCATAGTTGCATGTAGCCTTTATTCAGCAAGTCGTTCTGGTTTGGCCACTGTACCTCGCCCGGCTGAAGTGTTACTCCCGTTGAACGGCTCGCGGTGGTGTTATACCCTGAATCCGTTCGCGATGGCGCGGTTCTCTGGTGCGCCGGCTCCACCGCGCGGGAGATTTCGAATGCACGCTGTTCACTGCGCTCGGCGCGCGACAACCGCCGCCCCCCTCCGCTTCTTCCTGGCCGCCCTGGCGTTTGGGCTGGCCGCCGCATTCCCCACGGTGGCGTACGCCGCGACCTGGCGCCTGTCCATTGCGGATTCATTGCTTGGGGACGCCGCCATCGAGGCGGCGGTTGAGGATTTGAAGGACGCCGCGGCCAGGGGTGGAGAGCGCATCGAAAGCGGGCCTATCTCCGATGATGCGGATCACGTGATTCTCGCCGGCACGGCGGATTCGCACCCCGCTATTGCGCAACTCGCCGCGGACGGGTTCGATGTGTCGCCACCGGCGGACCCGCAAGGCTTCGCGATCCGCACCTTTGACCGCGATAGCCGCCGCACTTTGGTTGTGACAAGCCGCACCGTCCAAGGGCAGGTTTACGGCCTGTACTGGCTGTGGGACCGTATACGGGTGCATTGGGATATCCCCGAGATCAATACAACGCGAGAACCCGCGCTGGCCGTGCGGCACCTTGGCGGTTTCACGGCGGGCGACCTGCGCCAGGCCTTGCGCTACACGGCGACGTGGGTGTCCGATCACGACGCGCTGAATCTGATTCCGTGGGGCGTGGCGCCGGAGGACGCGGAGAACGCGAAACAGCGCGAGCAACTCCGTCCGCTCATCGCGCTGGCCCACGCGTGGGGCATGAAGTACCTCGTGTATTGTGACGAATTCTCCTACCATCCCGACTGGCTGGCGCGGCAGGGCGCCACCTTGGATCCCGACGACCCGAAGCTCTGGGACGCCCTTCAGAACAAGTACCGCGCGCTTTTTGCGGCCCTGCCGGAGCTCGACGGCATCCGGGTTCGCACGGGCGAGCACACGCGCGTGGGCGGCAACTACCGCCCGCTCGACATTATGCGGGATCCGGAAAACCCGGCGTGGCCCCTCGAGCGCCGCTACCGCACCTTCGTCCAGAAGATGCACGAGGTCGTGGTGGGCGAGCTGGGAAAGATCTATTTCCACCGCACCTGGGTGGCGAATGCCCGCGAACAGCATTCGGACCCCGAGGTATACCGGGCCATTTTCACGGACAACGTCCCCACGGAGAACCTCTGGCTTTCGCCCTATATGAGCCTCGCGGACCGGTGGTACTACCAGCCCTACAACCCAACCTTCAACCTGACGCCGCACAAGATGGTGGTGCTGCTGTCTTCCCTCGATTACCACGCGGCGGGAAACGAGGTGTTTCCCTCTTTCCCGGGCCAGTATCACCAGGGCGGGATGCTGCATGTGCTCGCGGCGGAACACAGCAACCTCGAGGGCGTCCATTTCGCGATGCCCGCGCGGGAGGGATGGGACACGGCGAGCCTCACCGGCTACGTCGCCTTTCGCCTCGCGTGGGAGCCCTGGGCCGACCTCAACGCGATCGCGCGGGACTTCGCCTCGATTCACCTCGGGCCCGAGGCGGCCCCGGAGATGGCGCGCGCGTTGATCCTGAGCCATCAGGCCTACCAGGACGGCATCTACATCAAGCCCGTGGCGGAGGGCATTACGGGGAACACCCTCCCCCACCTGCGCCTCACCACGTTCCCGCTTCAGGGCATCCCACAGATCGATCAGGGCCGCGCCCATGTCGAGTGGCTGCGCGACACCATGATGGCGCCCAGCCGGGGGCGCGAATCGGAAGCGTTGGCCTTTCTCGACCTGGGCCTCGCCGCCGCGCGGGTCATCGAGGAAATCACGGTGCGGAGCGCGCCCCGGATTCGCGATCGCGCCGTAGCGGAGGGGGCGGTCCGTGGCGCGCGGCAGGCCCGCTGGCTCGTGGAGACCAACGCCGCGTATGTGGCGCTGTGTTACCGTTACTTCGCGTACCGCGAGAACCCCGCGCCGGTGGCACGCGACGCACTGGCGGAGGCCCTGGCGCGCCTGGAGGCGGCCCGGGAGGCGTTTACCGCGCTGGAGAACTTCAGCTACCGGCTCTACGGCGTGGATCAGATGCTGGCGAACGCCCGGACTGCCCTGGCGGACCTCGACGCCGCGGAACGCGCGCTTGCCGCGGCTCCGGACGCACCCGGGACCCAGGCCCTCATCAAGGCGCGGCAGGCCCGGGACCGCGACGCGCTGGCGGCGCCAGACCACGGCTACACCCGAGCCCTGCGGTGGCGCGGGCGCGTGGACGGCAAGGATATCCTGCATATTCGCGGTGACAGGGTCGAAATCGAACACCTCGCCTGGGATCCGATTCAGTCCGACACGTACGAGGTGTTTACCCCCCTGCCCGCGCGCCCGGTTGAGGTGGTGATTCGGGACGTGGAATCCCAGGCGCCGCACCCGTTTGTCCTCGAGCAGCCGTCCGAGGAGAACAACTTCACCGCCTCCATTTACCTGCACAACAGCCCGCCGGGCTACAACTGGTGGGAGATTGAGGTGTATTTCAAGGAATAGACGCCGGGCCCCATCACCAACCCGTGAATATGTCCCTCTCCAAGGGTCGTAATGCGGGAGATTCATCCTTCTGAGAAGGACAAATGCCAC
This sequence comes from Candidatus Hydrogenedentota bacterium, assembly GCA_019637335.1. NCBI lineage: Bacteria > Pseudomonadati > Candidatus Hydrogenedentota > Candidatus Hydrogenedentota bacterium. The sequence goes on from JAHBVV010000001.1 coordinate 802,418, forward strand.
CACATGCTCCCGAATCGATCGCCGTCCTCGTTTTGGCGTTTCAAACCCGCAGGAAGATCTTGCGGTGGTACAGGAATCGCGCGAAGAGGAAGACGATCACGATAGCCACGGCAAGAATGAACAGCTCTCCATACTGCCCGAATTGATCGGCGACGGGCCCGCCCACGATACGGCGCGCGATATTCCGGAAATCGATGAACTCGCTGAGCATGTAGATCATCAGGGGGTTGGCGCCGATCCAGATGAGGGGAATGGCCCAGCGCTGAAATTTCAGCACGTCCACGACGCAATAGAAGAGCGCCAGCAGCAGGCAGCTGTAGCCGCCGGCCACCAGCACGAAGGAGGACGTCCAGATCTTCTTGACGATGGGAAATTGCAACCCCCAGAGGTAGCCCGCAAGCACCATGAGGACGCCCGCCCCCGCAAAGATCCAAACCCGCTTCCAATCGCTGAAGCGGCCGTCCCGGAGGATCAAGCCGGCGAAGACGCCGAGCAGCGCGGTGGCGATCGCGGGGATTGTGCTCAACAGGCCTTCGGACTCCGAATACTGCCCTTCTTCCTTCATTGGGAGGAATTTGTAGTCCACCCAGTCGACAAAGTTTTCCTTCTGGTTGAAGGTCGTCCCGGCGACGCCGAGATCGGGATGGGGCACAAAGCTGACGAGCGCCCAGTAGCCGATGAGGATTGCGACGAAGATCGCGACCTGCGCCTTCACCCGCACGTTCATGAAGATCAGCGCGGCGCCCAGGTAGCACCAGGCCATCCGCTGCAAGACGCCGCTGAACGGGCTTTCGGAAGCCAGATCCTCCAGGCCGCCGTCCCGCAGCGCCCCGAGGAGGAAGAGCAGCACGCTCCGGCGCAGCACGCGCACATGCGCCGCGAGCTTCCCGCGCTCCGCGACGTATTTCGGCAGCGAAAAGACCACCGACATCCCCAGGAGAAACACGAACAGGGGGAAAATCAGGTCGTAGAAGCGGAAACCTTCCCACTTTACGTGTTGGAGCTGCGTCGAAAAGAACGACGCTGATGGCGAGTCACTGATCTTGCCGAGCGCGCGGACAAAATAGTCCGCTCCGATAATCCAGAACATATCGAATCCACGGAGGGCGTCTACGGACACCACGCGCGCGGTCGAGGAAAATTTGTGCAGGTTTGTGTTGGATGCATCAGACATGGCGAAGTCTCCCGGGTTCCCACGCCGAGATCATACGTCCGAAGCCGGGAGCGGAGTCAACTGATATTTTTGGCTGGCTGGCGCGCCCGGCGCGGGCTTTGTTACCATGCGCCGGTCGAACCTGCGGCGCGGCCCGTGTTTCCGGAGAGCGCACCACGCACGCCGCATGAATCAACCCGCACAGCCGCGGTGGCTGGGCCGTGGATCCTTCACGCATGCTTGAACTCTCACGGGTATTGCCCATCTTCTGCCAGTTCGGTGTTGGCGCGGTGCTGGGCCTCATCGGCATTCGCGCCGGCGTGGCCGGCGGCTATCTGAACCTCCAGCTGAGCCACCACCGGCAGATGGTGTGGGTGTTGATCGGCGGCTACGCGGCCCTGCTGGCCCTTTCCTGCGCCTTCACCTTCTGGCTGCCCTTCGCGGGCGGGGAGGCCGCGCCATGATCGGGACGCCGCTGGACATCGCCGTGATGGCGACCTATTTTGTGGCCGTGATCGGGTTTGGCGTCTATTTCGGGCGCTACAGCAGCACCACGAAGGATTTTTACCTGGGCGGGCAGCGCTTCGCGTGGTGGGTGATCGCGTTTTCCGCCACGGCCACGACGGTGGGGAGCTACAGCTTCGTCAAGTACAGCGAGGCGGGGTTCAACTACGGGATCAGCAGCAGCCAGACGTACCTGAACGACTGGTTCTGGATGCCGGTGCTGCTCCTGGTCTGGCTGCCGATCATTTACTACCAGCGGATCCAGTCCGTCCCCGAGTTCTTCGAGCGGCGCTTCGGTCCGGGCGCGCGGGCGGCGGCAACCATCATCATCCTGCTCTACCTCATTGGCTATGTCGGCATTAACCTGCTCACACTTGGCGTGGCGATGCAGACCATGCTCGGCTTGCCGGTGCTCGCGGGCGCCGCCATCGCCTGTGTGGCGGTGACGTTCTATGTGTTTGCGGGCGGCCAGACTTCCGTCATCATGACCGACCTTGTGCAGGGCATCACCCTGCTCGTCGTGGGTTTGGGCGTATTTCTGGCCGGCGTCCTGCATGTGGGCGGCTTTGTCGACTTCTGGGCGCTTCTGCCGCAAAGCCACCGTTTCATCTTTTCCGAGTTCAACAGCCCCGACAAGTTCAGCTTCATCGGTATTTACGGCCAGGATGGCCTCGCAAACTCCGGCGCGTTTGTCCTCATGAACCAGGGCATCATCATGCGCTTTCTGGCGATGCGCAGCGTGAAGGACGGCCAGAAAATGGCCATCTGCTGGATCCTGGTCCTTTCGCCCCTCGCCGCGATCACGGTGAGCGGCGGCGGCTGGGTCGCGCGGGCGCTGGTGGAAAATGGCGAGATCGAGGCGAAGGCGAGCGACGCCTTTATTCTCGCGTCCCATTTTCTCTGTGGGCCGGGCGTATTCGGTTTTGTGCTCGCCGCGCTCATGGCGGCGCTCATGAGCACCGCCGACACGCTGATCAACGCGTCCAGCGCGGTTTTCGTTAATGATATCTACAAGCCGTACATGAAGAGAGAGGCCGCGGACCGGCACTACCTGCGCGTTGCGCGGATCTCCAGCCTCAGCGTGGCCGCGATCGGCCTGGCGCTCGTGCCGCTGTTCCAGGGCGACACCGTCTACCAGGCGCACGCCAAGTTTACCGCCGCGGTTACACCCCCGATTGTTGTCGCGATTCTCTTTGGCATCCTCTGGAAGCGCTTCAACACCCCCGCCGCGCTCGCCGCATTGCTCGGCGGCGGCGCCCTGGTCTTCCTCTCCACCATCGCGCCCTTCGACGGCCTTTTCCTCAAGCCCGTCTCCTTTGGCATGGGCCCGGACAGCTACGGCTTCACGCGCGCGCTCTTCGGGCTTCTCGCCAGCGGTGTCCTCGGCACGATTGTCACCCTGTCTACCCGGCCCCAGCCGGCGGAAGCCATCGCGGGCCTCGTGGCCGGCACACAGACGGTCGCCATGGAGCGCTTCAAGGGCGGCGCGCTGAACCGGCGGGAAGGAAAGGTCGTCTACCTCACAGTGGAAGCCGATCCGGCCCTGGCCGGGCGCGAAGATGCGCAGCTTTCCCGGGAACACCTCGACACCCTGGCGGCCGAACCCGGCGATCTGCTGTACATCTGCGACCGGCGCTGGTGGCTCGGCGGGCTTCACAGCATCCACCTGAAGGCCGCGGAACCGGGCGGCGCCGACACGGTCCGCATGTGTCCGGAAGCCATGGCGGGCGCCCACCTGAAGAACGGCGACCGCGTCTGGATCGAGAAGATGTTCTGATCGGGATCAGGCTTTCATGAGGCGTTGCGTCACCGGTTGAGGATGAAAAACTGCTTCTGATTGTTGGCGCTCTTCTGGAGTTTCGCACGCTCAAGCCTTCGCGGCGGAGCCACGGAGCTTGAACGTGGCACCCGTGGCTGCTATTGAAACTTCGGAGCAGGTACTGGTCGAGCTGCGCACCGTGATGCCATCGTAGCTTTTCGGTCGTGGCCGGATAGAATATGCGCCATATTGGAACCGGCAATGGCCCGAATAGCCGAATATTCCTCCCACAGGTCGGGTACAATAGCCAGCACCAAGGGAACCACCATGGGAGGAATATGGTATGGAGCACTTGGCAATTACGGCGCGACAGCGGCGGCGCGCCGAGAGACTCATTTCGGTTGTCGGCGCGCTTGTATTGGATGAGCCCGGGGCCGCACTGAATTTCACGGGCCGCCTGCGGCGTGAACAGCACGGCTGGTCCGCAGCCTATGCGCGCCGCGTGGTGGCCGAGTACAAGCGCTTCCTGATCCTGGCGGCGGTGTCCGAGACGCAGGTCACGCCGAGCACGGCGGTCGACGAGGCGTGGCACCTGCACCTGGTCTACACGCGGTCGTATCACGAATGGTGCGGCGCGATATTCGGTGCGTACCTGCATCATGGCCCCACGAAGGGGGGCGCCAGCGAGGGCGATCGATTCGAGGCGCAATACGACCACACACTGAAGCTGTACGCCGCCGTTTTCGGAACGGCGCCACCGCCGGACATCTGGCCGCCGGCCTCGGTGCGATTCGACCCGCGCCGGCAAACCGCCCGCGTGCAGACATCGGCGTACTGGCTGGTCCCGCGCCACGCGTTCACACGGGCGGCGTCTATCGCGGCAGTGCTGGTCTGTGCGGTTGCCGCAGGGGTCCTCGCAAGCCATCACGGGCTTCTCGCGATCCCGGAAGCCAGCGCGCAATCGCCACGCGAGCGGGCGCCGGAACGCCCGTCCGATCGCCGGTCGGACAACTCGCCGGAACTTCACACCGCGGAAAAGGTCGTTGTCGGCCTTTGTATCGCGATGGTCGCTTTCGCGCTTGTGGCCTTTCTCATCGCGGCGGCCACGGGCAACACCCGAAAGCGCGGCGATTCCGGTGGTGGTGGCTGTGGCGGGTGGTTCGGCTGCGGCGGCGGGGGTGACGGTTGCGGCGCCTCGTGTGGCGGCGGGGGATGCGGCGGTGGTTGCGGCGGATAGTACGATAACAGGGCGTGCGGGCCACCGCGGATGGAGGTCCGTGCGTCTTTTCAACTGGATCCGGCGTCTTCTGTCCAACGCGTGACCGCCGGCGCGCGAAGCGCTCTCGCCGCGTTTCCTATTCCAGACGCTGGCGCCGCAGGTTCATGCGATCATGGACGATCCGCAGAACAAGCACCTCATCGGCCATGCGGAGCGCATAGATGATCACGTGGCGGGGTGACTTGATGCCTGTCCCGCTCCGGTGTTTACTCAGTTCAATGTGGTAGCTTCGAACGCCGGTTCCAAGCTCGGGGCGGGGTATGCTGGACGGGCGCTCAGGTTCCAGCCGGAGGTCATCCAGTGCCTGATCCAAAAGCGCCTGGTATCTCAGTGCCTGATCGATATCATATTTTGCGGCCGTCCAAAACCAGATATCTTCCATATCCAGTTTGGCCAGGTCACTTACGTGAAGTTGTAGGGACATCCGGCGCGCCCGTGATGTGCTCCGTACCGGAGCGAGTCGTTTCGGCGAGCCGTTCCATGCCGCGGCGCGATATCTCGCGACCGAAGGCCGCTATCTCCTCGCGCGAGCTCAACTCAATGTAGCGGCCCGCCTCGATATCATCGAGTCCCTTCCGCACTTCCGCGCGCAATTCCTCCAGGTTCTCGCGGTACGCCTCCTCTTCGCGTTCGAGGAGTTGTAAGGCGGCGCGGACGACGGCGGTTTCGTCTGGGTAGCGGCCCGACGCCACGATTTCGCGGATGAATTGCGCCTGCTCTTCGGGAAGGTCTATGGTTTGGGTGGTCATGGTAAACACCTCGTTCTGCCTGTTCACAGGATTGCAGAAATGCCGGAGAAAAGCAAGGGAAAGCGCACCATTCCGGGGGGCCGGGAAGGGATTGGTCGCGTTGCTCCCGCCATCTCTGGCGTCGCCTGAATTAACGCGCACGGGCCACCGCGCTTGGTGGCCCGTGCGACCATTTAGATGGATCTGCCGTCTACTTCCCGGCGCGTGGCCGCCGGCGCGCGAGGCCCAGCGCCGCGAGCACGCCCATCAGCAGGAGGCTGTCGCCCGCCACCGCGGCGGCGCTGGATCGCGCGCCGAAGTTCGGCGCGGGACAGCCGGCCGGAGGCCCTTCACCTTCACCTTCGCCTTCACCCTCGCCTTCACCTTCGCCGCCGCCCGCGCGGATGATTTCGCCGCCATCGCTCTCTGAAAACGTCACGGTGAGTGGATTGAAGTTCACCAGGGCGGAAAGATCAATCACGGAGTTCGCATTGGCCGCCAGGAAGGACTTGACCTGGCCCAGGGGCGTTTCCACCGTCGCCAGCGCCGAAAGATCGACCCGCGCACCGCCCGTGGCGCTTGTCGGGTGCGCCAGTCCCGGACACCCCGAGTTCGTGATGGAAATCGTGTCCAAACCGGAGGCGTCCAGCAACGTTCCCGCGCCGGTGGCCGTGAAGGGAGCGCCGGCTTCACAGCGATCCCAGGTGTAGCTGCGCAGCGCGGTAAGATCGAGTTCCGCGCCGGCGGCCGCCACGAAATTCACGTTACGGGCCGTGGTGAACTTTGGCGCCGACAACGAGGCTTCGCCCGTCACGCTGACCGAGGCCGGACCCGTCATGCCCTCCACCGTCGTGAGCTCGGGCAAATTCAGGGTGGAGTCCGGTGCGAGAACCACGTGGGTGTCCCGCAGGTGCGTCAACGACGGCAGCGTCCACCGCCCGGTGGTGGGGGCCGTCAGCATGCTCCGGGTCATCGACTCCAGCGCGAGCATGGAAAGCGACTGGATGCCGGCGGGCGCCAGGATGCACGAATCCGCACTCACCAGCGCATTGGCGAGCACCAGCCCGCCGACCACCGTGATGGATGTATGCGATAGCGCGGTAAGGGACGGCAGGTCGAGTGACGAATCCGCATCGACCACGACAGCGATGTTCACTTCGTGGTCGGCGTCGAGGCCTTCGATGGATTCAAGATTGGGCACGCTGATCGCCCCATCGAGCACCAGTTCAATCGAAAGCGCCTGCGGCCCGGGCGCGCTTATGGACGCCAGCGCGCCAAGATTCAGGTAACCGCCGCTGCCCGCAACGATAGTCAAGGCGCCCCCTTCGCAGTCTCCGCCGCCGGCGACGATGGTGGCGACGCCGGAGAGGTCCAGCACCGAGTCTTCGCCGTCCACGAGGATGAGCGACGCGTCGCCACAGCCGCTCCAGTGGTATTCGGTGGCGCCGGAGAGATCGGCCATGCCGCCCGAAACGACCTGCAATCGCCCATCGCTGATCGCCGTAGCGCCGGCCGCGACGAAGGACGCGCCGGAACCGCTCACGGTCAGCCGCGCGCCGTCCGTAAGGGTGAAGCTCCCGTTAATCTGCCGCGCATCGGTGACCGTAACGCTCACGCCACTGATCGTGACGTTATCCTCAGGGGCGGGCACGGCCCCCCCACTCCAGTTCGATCCGACGTGCCAGTTGCCATTGCTCCCACCGGTCCAACTCACGTCCGCTCCCCAGGCGTTCGGTGGATTCGATGCGACCGCGAGAATGAACGCCCCCGCGATTACGCCCCTTGTGAGGCGGCGTATCGCATGCTCCACTGATGTTTCGCCAACATTCACTGTGGTATTCATAGGGCACCTCTCTTTCACTGCTGCTACCCAAGGGTCACGCGCCACGGCGCGCGTGACTTCACCAGACCCTACAGCAGCACAGGCTCTTTCGTAACAACTGATACGGTGTTTTCCGGGTGGGGCCATCGAGAAGGGGGCATATTTCGCATTCTTTTCCGATTTTCCACGGCGTATTCCGCGCATATCACGATAGGCGCCCCGAGTGTGAAAACGCTGTGTTTCTCGAATTTCCAGCGGTTCCGCCGCGGTATGGGCGCGCTGCAAGGCCGGTGCGCAAGCAAAACGGGCCACCGCCAGGGTGGCCCGTTTGGCTTCGAAATGAGAGGTCGCTGCCTGAGTTATGGCGTGCGCTTAGCGCGGGTTCGGCCCGCGGCGCCCAGCAGTGCGGCGAGGCCCAGCATCAGGGCGAAATCCCCGAAGACGGCGGCCGAACTGGAGCGGGCTCCCGCCGCCGGGGCGGGACAACCGGCGGGAGGTCCCTCACCCTCACCCTCGCCTTCCCCTTCCCCTTCTCCGCCGCCGGAACCGCTTCTCAGGATGCGCCCGCTGTCGAGCTCGAAAAACGTTGTGTTCGCGGCGTTGAAGGTTACGAGCGAGGATATGTCAATCACCGTACCTGGATTGGACGCCAGGAAGGACAGGAAGTGTCCGGCCGGCACGATCGCCGAGCGCAGCCCGGAAAGATTGATCGTCGCGCCGCCGTTGGCCCCCACGTTGTATCCGAGACCCGAGCAGCCGGTGTTCGCCACGGTAAGGCTCCGCAGCCCGGCGAAGTTGAGCGTTGCGCCGGTCCCCGCGCTGAACATCGCGGCGCCTTCGCAGAGGTCCCACAGGTAGGTTTCCACCAGGGGCAAATTGAGGCTGGAGTTTTCCGTGGCCGAGAAGGAGACGTTACGGATCGCACGAAGTTTCGGCGCGGACAGCGCGCCTGAGCCGTTTGTGGATACCAGGGCCCCCGGCGCGGTCGCCTCCAGGGTAACGAGTTCCGGCATGTCCAGAAAGGCGCCGTCCCCGACTTGGACGATGGTGTCGCGCAGGTTCGCCAGCGCGTGCAGCGTGACACGGCCGGTGTTGTTCAGAAAGAAGAAACACGCCACCAACGTTTCCAGGCGATCCAGCGAGATCGCATCCAGCCCGCCGATGGAGAAGGTGCTTCCGTGGGCCTCGACCAGGTTGTCGGCGTCCAGCATCCCGCCCTCGGCGACCAGTATGCTGCTGTTCACGAAGCGGGTGAGGGCGGGCAGATCGAACATCGTGGCGTCGTTTACCAGGATGAAGCCGCGCTCGACATCCGCGAGATTCGGCGTGAGTATGTGGCCCCCCGTCACGGCGCCAAGCGACAATTGCTGGCTATCCGCCGCCGCGATCCATTGCAGTCCGGAGAGGTCCAGCACGCCCCCGACGCCGACCAGAATATTCTGCTGGATCGGCGCGCCCTCGGGGCCGTTGATGAAGATGGATTCCATGGCGGACAGATCCAGCGTGCTGCCTTCGCCATCCACCTGAAACAGCATCTGGTTTGAATCCAGCGTGCACTCATACTCCGTGGCGTTCGGAAAAGCGGCCGAAGCGCCGTTTCGCACCGCGACGCGCCCATCCGAAAGCGACGTCGCGCCGCGGGCGATAAACGAGGCGTCCGCGCCGGTCACCTGCAACAGGGCGTTGCCGGAGAGCGTAAACGAGCCATCGATCGCACGGATGTCGGTGATGGTGACCAACGCGCCCTCGATGGTCACGTTGTCATCGGGGGCGGGCACACCGCCGCCGCTCCAGTTCGCGCCATTGTTCCACGGCCCGATCGCGGGCCCGACCCAACTGACGTCCGCGGCGGGGGCCAGGCCCGCGCCCATCACGCAAACGAATCCCACTATCCAGGACTTGAACCTGGCGGTGTGGCGCCCCCGCGCGCCTCCCTCGATATACACTCCTGCCATCGTGAACATTCCTTTCCAGATACTACCGTTGAAGCTGCCGGCCAAAAGAGCCGGAAGTATAGCCGACTTGATCCGCGCGGAGCGAGCCGCCACCATACCGGCCATGCACACAAACGCCAACGACGATGAGCGCGTCGGGCGCATCGCTCCGGAGGGCGCGGAAATCATGGCGCTGCTGGCCGCGCCCGGGGGAACCCGCCAAACGGTTCACCGCGCCATGCAGTTCGCCGCGCGCCTTCGCGCCCCACTTTCGTCTCTGTTCGGCCAGCCGCTCCGCGATCTGCTGGCGCGCGCCGTGCCCGGCGAAGAGGACGCCGCGCGCGCCCTGCACGCATGCGACGCCGATTGCCGGTGGCGGGGGGAGGCTGCGGTGTCGCTGTGCGCCGCGGCCGGTATTCAGCGGGTCACCTGCGCGGACCCGGCGTATCCGGCGCTCTTGCATACCCGCCTGGGCCAACAGGCCCCGCCGATTCTGTTCCACCAGGGGAACGAGGCGCTTCTCGGCGCGGGCGGGGCCGGGATCGTCGGAACCCGCAAGCCCACGGGCGACGGCGCCGGTATCGCGCGCGAGGCCGCGCGCTTCCTGGCCGATTCCGCGATCCCCGTGATCAGCGGCGGGGCCGCCGGGGTGGACCTGGCGGCGCACGAGGCGGCCATGCACGCGGATGGCGCGACGGTGGTGGTGCTTGCCGAGGGCCTTCATGCGCACCACCCGACGCCGGCGATCCGCTCCGGTCTCGAACAGGGGCAGGCGCTGCTGATCAGCGAGTTCATGCCTGGATTGGAGTGGAAAGCGCACCGCGCCATGATGCGCAACCGGACGATCGCCGCGATGTCGGGCGCGGTGTGTGTGGTGGAGCCCCGCGCGACGGGCGGCAGCCGGGCCACCGCCGAGGCGGCGCTTTCCATGGGCGTGCCGGTGTTCCATTGGGGCGGGGCGGCCCGGGAAGGGATCTTCCGGGGCCGGCACGGCGCCCGCCCGCTCGCGACGCGCGGGCGGCTGGACACGGCGGCGCTTGAGGCGGCGTTACGCGGAAACACGGGGGAGGCGGGGTTTCAGGCGGACTTGTTCGGCGAGTAAACGCTTGTCTAACTGGCGGTTTTCGGGTATTGTGACTCCGAGCCGGCCAGATTCGCTGGCGCGGGCTGATTTCAATACGGGATCCAAGCAGAGGAGTTGAGGACGATGCCAAAACTGGGCGCAAAAGTGACGGTGACCAAGGTTTCGGTCAAAGAGGACAGTTCCGTCGGCAAGTACAAGAAGGATACGGCGGGCCTGAAGGAAATCACCGGCGATCTGGGGAAGGCCAAACTGTGGGGCGCGGATGTGGAGATTGATGACAAGAAAAAGTGCATCAAGCGGGTGCGTGGCCTGACTTTCCCGGATGTGGGGGGCCATCCTGGCCACGTCCACAGCAAGGGCGCGTGGAAGTACAACATCGAGCGCGGCAACAGCACGGTTGATCGGCTCGTGGTGGAAGATTGGTCGGCGAACGTGAAAAACGAAACGCTCGACGCGAAGAAGGGCTATATCAACGCGGACATCGAGATTTCCTGCAAGATCCGGGTGCTCGAGGATACGCACTGAGCCGGGGCGGGCTCTATTTGATCGGCGCACGCGGCGGCGGGGCTTTAAGAAGCTCCCGCCGCCGCGTTGCATTCGGGATCTTTCCGTTGTGCGCCGCGAGTATGCTAAAATGGGGGATTGGCGCAAACACCGAATCCCTTCCCACGCCGAATTCACCGGGGGACGCCGCGCGCGGGAATAAATTGTAAGTGCGTGCTGTTACTTATGTTGTGAGCACGTTTGCTCAAGGCGCCGCGATCGCGCGGCCTGGAACAGCGGCGCCGCCGGTTCGTCGTGGGCGGGTCCGGCCTGGCGCGCACCCCATTCGGTCGTAAGAACACACGGTTTACCCCAGCGGCGGGCAAACGGTCCCTCCTATCCCGGAATTTCGTGGGAGCGGCCCGCCCCCGTGACACAGGAGTTCGCAAGCATGGCTTCCAAAGCAGGAAACCTGGAAACAGCCCAGTACACGGGCACCCGCGTGGAACAGAGCAACAAGCGCGCGGCCGAGGCTGCGCAGCGCGAGTACAAGTATGGCTGGACCTCGGACATCGAGTCGGAAACGATCCCGGTTGGCCTGAATGAAGACGTCATCCGGCTTATTTCCGCCAAGAAGAACGAGCCCGATTGGATGCTCGAGTGGCGCCTGAAGTCGTACCAGGCCTGGCAGCGATTCGACGAGGAACCCACCTGGGCGAAGGTCAGGTACCAGAAGCCGGATTTCCAGGCAATCAGCTATTATTCCGCGCCCAAAGAGAAAAAGAAGCTCAACAGCCTTGACGAGGTGGATCCTGAGCTGCTGGCAACCTTTGACAAGCTCGGCATCCCCCTCCATGAGCAGAAGCGCCTCAGCGGCGTGGCGGTGGACGCCGTGTTTGACAGCGTCTCCGTCGTCACGACGCACAAGGATATTCTGGCCAAGCGCGGCATTATCTTCTGCAGCATTTCGGAGGCGCTGCGCGATCACCCGGAGTTGGTGCGGAAGTATATCGGCTCCGTGGTGCCCCAGGGCGACAATTTCTACGCCGCGCTGAACTCCGCCGTCTTCAGCGATGGTTCCTTCGTCTATATCCCGCCGAACACCAAGTGCCCGATGGACCTGTCCACGTATTTCCGGATCAACCAGGAAAACACCGGCCAGTTCGAGCGCACGCTCATCGTGGCGGATGAAGGCAGTCAGGTCAATTACCTCGAAGGCTGCACGGCCCCGATGCGGGACGAGAACCAGCTCCACGCCGCGGTTGTGGAGATTGTGGCGCTGCCGGGCGCGACTGTGCGCTATTCCACGGTGCAAAACTGGTACGCCGGCGACGAGGAGGGCAAGGGCGGCATTTACAACTTCGTGACCAAGCGCGGCCGGGCCGAGGAAAACGCGCGCATTTCGTGGACCCAGGTCGAAACCGGCTCCGCCATCACGTGGAAGTACCCAAGCTGCATCCTGAAAGGCGACAACTCGGTCGGCGAGTTCTACTCGGTGGCCCTGACAAACAACCACCAGCAGGCCGACACCGGCACGAAGATGATCCACCTGGGCAAGAACACGCGCAGCACGATTATCTCGAAGACGATATCCTGCGGGAAGAGCGACAACAGCTACCGCGGGCTCGTGCAGGTGATGCCGAAGGCCAGCAATGTCCGCAGCTATACGCAGTGCGATTCGCTGCTGATCGGCAACCAGTGCGGTGCGCACACGTTCCCGTATATCAGCGTTCGCAACAAGAGCGCCTCCGTGGAGCACGAAGCCTCCACGTCGAAAATCAGTGAAGACCAGTTGTTCTATTGTCAGTCGCGGGGCATCGGCCCGGAGGACGCCATCTCCATGGTCGTCAACGGCTTCTGCAAGGAAGTCTTCGATCACCTGCCCATGGAATTCGCCGTGGAAGCGTCAAACCTGTTGAGCCTGAGCCTCGAAGGGAGTGTTGGATAACATGCTCGAAGTAAAGAACCTGAAAGCGTCCGTGGACGGCAACCAGATCCTCAACGGCATCGACCTGACCGTGAATCCCGGCGAAGTGCACGCGATTATGGGCCCGAACGGGTCCGGCAAGAGCACCTTCGCGCAGGTCCTCGCCGGCCACCAGGCGTACGATGTGAATGAAGAGGATAGCAGCGTCAGCTTCCTCGGGCAGGATCTGCTCGAAATGCCCGCCGAAGAGCGCGCGCGCCTGGGCCTGTTCCTGGCCTTCCAGTACCCCGTCGAGATCCCCGGCATCACGAACAGTTACTTCCTGCGCGCGGCCGTAAACGAGATCCGCACCAGCCGCGGCCTCGAAGATCTGGACGCGATGGATTTCGCCGAGTTGCTCAAGGAGAAGATGGAGCTGATCAATGTCGATCCGAGCTTTGCGGAGCGCTTTGTCAATTTCGGCTTCTCTGGCGGTGAAAAGAAGCGCAACGAGATCCTGCAGCTGGCGGTCATGGAACCGCGCCTCGCGATCCTCGACGAGACCGACTCCGGCCTGGATATCGACGCGCTGCGCGTGGTCTCCGAGGGCGTGAACAGACTCCGGACCCCAAACCGCGCGTTTATTGTGGTGACGCACTACCAGCGCCTCCTGCAGCACATCGTGCCCGACTTCGTTCACGTGCTGCACAAGGGCCGTATCGTGAAATCCGGCGGCAAGGAACTTGCACTGGAGCTGGAAGACAAAGGCTATGACTGGCTCCGCGATGAGCAGGAAGCCCTCACCGCCTGATCGGGGCGCACGGAGCACACGCATGTCAGAAGCAACCCTGAAAACACCACACGATCAGTATCTGGACGACATGGCGCGCGAGCGCCCGAATGGCCAGCCGGACTGGTTCAAGGCCATCCGCCAGGCCGGTCGCGAAGCGTTTGAGTCGAGCGTGTTTCCCCATACCAAAATGGAGGAATGGCGCCACACGAACATCAGCGCCATTACCGGCGCCCACTATACGCCGGCCGATCCGCGTGCGGCGGCCCCGGTGTCCGCGGCCGACATCTCCGGTGTCAGCTTCGCGGCGGAGGGCTACCACGAGCTCGTGTTTGTGGACGGATTCTACCGCCCGGAGCTCTCGAATACGGGCGCCCTTCCCGAGGGGATGGTGCTCGGCGGCATTCGCGATCATCTGGAGAACGAGGTCCTCCGGGCGCACCTGAACCAGCACGCGGAAAACCGGAGCGCCTACACCGCGCTGAACACCGCGTTTCTGCAGGACGGCGCCCTGGTGTACGTGCCGGCGAAAGCTGTGCTGGAGGCGCCCGTCCACCTGCTGTTTCTTCGCACGGGCGCCGGCGCCGGCGCGGCGGCACACATTCGCACGCTGATCGCCCTGGGCCAGAGCAGCGAGGTAACGGTCATCACGAGTTACGCCAGTCTCGACGACACGGCGGACTACCTCGGCAATGTCGTCGAAGAAATCGCGCTGGCGCCCAACGCGTCGCTCAAGTACTACAAGGTGGTGCGCGAAGGCGCGGCGGGCAACCACCTGGCCACGACCGAAGTAAGCCAGGAGCGCGACAGCCGCTTTCTCTCCCTCGTGCTCAGCGAGGAAGGGCGCATCGTGCGGAACCAGCAGTGCATCAAGCTTGCGGAGCCGGGCGCGGAGTGCGCGCTGCACGGCCTGTACCTGAATGACGGCGACCGCCTGATTGACAACGCGATCAACATCCACCATGCCGCGCCGAACTGCAACAGCCGCATCGCCTACAAGGGCATTCTGGACGGCAAGAGCAAGTCCGTTTTCACGGGAAAGGTGAACGTGGACCGCATCGCGCAGCAGACGGATTCCGACCAGCTCAGCAACAACCTGCTCCTGTCCGACAGCGCCACGATCGACACGAAGCCGCAGCTGGAAATTTACGCCGACGACGTGAAATGCACGCACGGCGCGACGGTGGGCGCGCACCCCGACCCGATCATCTTTTACTTCCGCAGCCGCGGTATTGACGAGGCGACGGCGCGCGGCATGCTGACCTACGGCTTTGCAGACGAAATCATCAGCGAGATCGGGCCCGAGGCCCTCCGCGCGCGCCAGGAAGAGTACGTTTTCAAGAAGTACAGCCCGAAACAATAGGAGCGCCCATGGCTTCTCCCGCTGAAAAAATTACCACGGACCGCCTGGAAGAACTTGCGCGGCGCATCGATGTGGACAGGATCCGCGCCGATTTCCCGATCCTGGGTATCGAGCGGGGCGGCCGCCCGCTGGTCTATCTCGACAACGCCGCGACGTCGCAGACGCCCCGCCAGGTGGTGGAGGCGATCGAGGACTACTACTACACGAAGAATGCGAACGTGCACCGGGGCGTGCACCACCTCAGCCAGGTGGCCACGGAGGCCTACGAGCTGGCGCGCAAGAAGATCGCGCGCTTCCTGGGGACGCACGTCACCTGCGAGCTGGTTTTCACGCGCGGGACGACGGAAGCCATTAACCTGGTGGCGCACACCTACGGCCGGCGGCATATCGGCGCGGGCGACGAAATTCTCATTACGCACATGGAGCACCATTCGAACATCGTGCCGTGGCAGATGCTCTGCCAGGAGACCGGCGCGGTGCTCCGCGTGGTCCCGATCAACGACGACGGCGAGATGATCATGGAGGAGTTCGACCGGCTCCTCACGGAAAAGACGAAACTGGTCTCCGTGGTGCATGTCTCCAATGCGCTCGGCACGGTCAACCCGGTGGAGGAGATCATCGAGAAGGCCCACGCGATGGGGGTTCCGGTGCTGCTGGACGGGGCGCAGAGCACGCCGCACATGGCGATCAACGTGGCGAAGCTCAATGTCGATTTCTTCGCCTGCTCGGCGCACAAAATGTACGGGCCGACGGGCATGGGCGTGCTGTACGCCAAGGCCGCGCTCCTGGAGTCGATGCCCCCGTTCCACGGCGGCGGGGACATGATCCTGTCCGTCAGCTTCGACAAGACGACCTATAACCACCTGCCCTACAAGTTCGAGGCGGGCACGCCCCACATCGAGGGCGCAATCGCCATGGGCGCGGCGGTGGATTATCTCAACGCGATCGGCATGGACAACGTCGCCGCGTACGAGGCGGCGCTGCTGGAGTACGCGACGCGAACCATCGGCGAGATAGACGGCGTCAACCTCATCGGCACGGCGCAACACAAGGCCGGCGTGCTTTCCTTCACGATGGACTGCGCCCACCCCCACGATATCGGCCAGATCCTCGATGATCGCGGCGTCGCCATCCGCGCGGGCCACCATTGCGCGCAGCCCGTCATGCAGCGGTACGGCGTCGCGGCTACCGCCCGGGCCTCCCTGGCGGTGTACAATACCCGCGAAGATATTGACGCCCTGGCCGCCGCCATTGACGAAGTAAAGAGAGTTTTCGCCTGATGTCGAGTTCCCGCGCGCTGTACGAACAGGTTATTCTGGACCACAATAGAAACCCCCGCAACTTCGGGAAGCTCCCCGAAGCCAGCAAGAGCGTCGAGGGGTTTAACCCGCTCTGCGGCGATCATTTCACCGTGCACGTGAAAATGGACGGCGACGTGATCAGCGCTATCACGTTCGAAGGTTCGGGCTGCGCCATCTCGAAGTCTTCCGCATCCGTCATGACGACGGTGCTGAAGGGGAAGACGCGGGCGGAGGCGGACGACCTGTTCAACCACTTTCACAGCATGATCACGGGCAATCCCGACGCGCCGATAGACGAGGCGGCCCTGGGCAAGCTGAAGGTCTTCTCCGGCGTGCGCGAATTCCCGGTCCGGATTAAGTGTGCGACGCTGGCCTGGCACGCGGTGCATTCGGCGATCGCCGGCGACGCGGAAACGGTTACCACCGAAGAGAATTGACGGGCGCGTTTGTACTTCACCGGGGGCTTGTGCTACCATCCACAGCTACATTGGCCGCCCTGTAACCGGTCCCCAACGGTTGGCTGGCCTGTTCGGGAGGCTCCTCGATTATCTGGCCTGAATGGGAAGAAACACCCGGCAGCCCGGGGTTGTGGCCAGCACCAGCATTGATCGATGGCGCCCCGAAGCCATCCCGGGCGCACCCTACACCGGGCGCGCCCGAAGCGAGGTACGACCAGACATGACCCACGCGAACACGCTCGAATACGGCGCCTCCCTCGACGAACTCCGGAAGCGGCTGCACGAAAAGCTGCACAAGGTGATGCCGGAGTTCGAAATCGACCTGAAGGCCGGTATCGCCCACCAGATCAATCTCCTCAAGAAGGAGATGAACGCGGTCATCCTCGGGCACAACTACATGGAGCCGGCGCTCTACCACTCCGTGCCGGACTATGTCGGCGACTCGCTCCATCTTTCCGCCGTCTCCGCGAAAACCAGCGCGGATATCATCGTCTTTTGCGGCGTCTGGTTCATGGGCGAGACCGCCAAGGTGCTCAACCCCGAGAAAACGGTCCTCGTCCCCTCCGACAAGGCCGGCTGCTCCCTCGCCGCGGGCATCAAGGCCAGCGATGTCCGCGCGCTCAAGGCCAAATACCCCGGCGCGCCCGTGGTCAGCTATGTGAACACGTACGCCGACGTGAAGGCCGAATCGGACTACTGCTGCACCTCAGGCAACGCCGCCCAGGTGCTGCGCCACCTGGCCGATAAGGGCCACCAGCGGATCATCTTCCTGCCGGACGAGTTTCTCGCGCGGAATTCCGCCGCGGAAACCGGCCTGGCCTATGCCCCCGCCCTGGACGATGCCCAGGTCGCCGCGCTGCCAACGGACCGGCCCGCCGTCCTCGGCTGGAACGTCCGCTGCGAGGTCCACGAGCTCTTCACGCCGCAGGATGTGGACAACATCCGCCGCCAGTTCCCCGACGCCGCCATCCTGGCCCACCCCGAGTGCAGCCCCGAAGTCATCGCCAAGTCCGATGTCTCCGGCAGCACCAAGGCCATGGTCGATTATATTGAACAGGTCGACGCGCCGCAGTACGCCCTCCTCACCGAATGCAGCATGGGCGACAACATGGCGGGCCAGTTCCCCCACCGCGAGATGATCCGCAGCTGCAACCTCCGCTGCCAGCACATGAACCAGATCACGCTGGAGGACACGCTGGCGGCGCTGCAGAAAATCCAGTACAAGGTCGAGCTCGACGGCGCCATCATCCAGGCGGCGAAGAAGCCCATTGATCGGATGCTAGAGATACGGTAGGGAAGACGACACACAAGACACCGCGCGCCCGAGGCTACAACCCCGGGCGCGTTTTTTCTAATCGAAGATTCGACCCGGAACTCCCCCCTCGCCTATCGCTTGAAATCTTCCGGCTCCAGCGGAGGCACGACATTAGGCGCATCAGGGTATTTCCGCTTACGCTCCTCCTGCCTCTGCATGACATCGCGAAGCATGGCCTCAAGATCGCCGCCAAATGATTCCAGGATTTCCTGGCGTGCCCGGCGAACATCCGCCACAATCGGATCGTCAAAGAGAGGTATACTCTCCGAAGAGTTCATAGGGTGTGCAGATGATGGGGAGTTCATAGCCTTCCTCCAAAACCAATTCCGCCAGGCGGCGCAAGATTATCGCGTTTGCGATATGCCGGCAGTTCCACGTTGCCAAGTATTCCATTCCATGCCGCGTAGCGATTGCGACATGGGCGGCATCGGTTTCCGCCTTCTTCGGAATTATACCACTTTTCAAAATATGCTTGGAGAGCTGGATCGATTCCTCATCGAATTGGAGCAATCCCATCCCCGCCATGATCGCCAGCCGCCGGCGGGCGGCGTCCGGATGTCCTCGGGCTGCCTCGTCGACAACCGGTTGGGAGACAAAAAGCCGATAGTCGTCGCGCCGTTGGTCCCACCACTGCCACGTCAACTGCTGATGCCCCGCCACGACGAGATCGTTCGACGGGCGCGCCGCCAGATAACTGATCACGCTCGTTTCGATATATACGGATGGAAGTTCTGTCATTCGACAGTCCTCAAATTTGCGACACGGACAGTCTAGTCGCTCACCCTGCTGGGGTCAATCCCCGGGAACCGCGCGGTTTGGATGCCGGGGCCGCGATTTTTTTCAGGGGGGATCCCACAAAAAAAGAGCGCCCCGCAGGGAGGCGCCGCTACATGTCCCATGGGACAGTGGGTTCGGAGTGTTCTCCTTACTATGAATTGTCAGGGAACCACCGATCAGGTATACTGAACGGAGTATACGGCAGTACCAGCCACTTTGTCAATCGAAAAAATGGGAACAAACCAAGCAGGGGGCACCCCCATGTCCAACAGTGAAAAAGCACGTTATGTCTTGGGTCTGGATCTCGGCGTTTCGTCGGTAGGCTGGGCGCTGGTCCGCTTCGACGGGAAACGGCCCGTCACGATAGAAGACGCGGGCTCCCGCATCTTTGAATGCGCGATGACCAACGACAAGGGCGAGATCACGCAGGGCAAGGAGGAATCGCGGAACAAGGCCCGCCGCGACAAGCGCCTCATCCGCCGCCAGCTCGACCGGCGGGCGCGTAAACTTCGGGGCCTGGCGCTTCTCCTCAGCGACGAGGGGCTGCTCCCCGGCGCCGACCTGTCCAGTTCGCAGAAACGCCACGAGTACCTGGTCGCGCTCGACCGGGAAATCGCCCAGCGCCACCTTGCCGAAATACCCGAGGAGAACCACCACCGCTTCCACAACACGCTCCCCTACTGGCTTCGCGCGCGCGCCCTGGAAACGCGGCTTGAGGCCGACGAATTGGGGCGGGTCTTTTACCATTTCGGGCAGCGCCGCGGCTTTCTGAGCAACCGGAAGACGGACCGCGACGATGACGAGAAGAGCGTCGTCTATGAAGGTATCTCGGAACTCGAAGAGCAAATGTCGGAGGCGCGCTGCGAGACCCTGGGCCAGTACTTTGCCAATTTAGATCCCACCGACGCCACCGGCCGACGGATCCGCAAGCACTACACACACCGGCGGATGTTCGAGGCGGAATTCGAAGCCATCTGGCGTGCGCAGCAACCCCACCACCCGGAGCTGCTTACCGAAGAATTCAGAAAAAGACTCCACCGGCGCATTTTCTTCCAGCGCAAGCTGAAATCCGCCAAGCACCTCCGCGGACTTTGCGAATACGAATGTGAAGATCGGGGCGCCGAGCGGGACCGCCCCCGGGCGCCCTGGGCGCTGGAACTGTCCCAGCGTTTCCGCTGCGCCCAGGCCGTATCCAACCTGGAATACGAACTCCCGGACGGCACCGCGCACCGGCTCACCGACGAGCAGCGGGGGCGCATGCTGGCGCACCTGAACTCGGGGAAGCACCTGAACGACGGCGGCTACCTGAGCTATGCCGAAGCGAAAAAACTTCTCGCGCCTCCGAAGGGTCTTGGCAAGGGCGTCACCCTGAATCTGGAGCGCGACGGCGGGCGCGGGATTCGGGGGAATTCCACCGCCCAGAAGCTGTACTCGATTTTCGGCGACCGCCTCGATGAATTCACGCCCGAGGAACGCCTCCAGGCCGTGGAAGACTTGCGGAGCTACGAAAAGGAGGGCGCGCTCGCGAAGCGCGGCCGCGAGCGGTGGGGGCTCAGCGCGGAGGCCGCCAAGCGCTTCAGCCAGATCCAGCTCGAACCGGACTACGCAGGCCTGTCGCGGCAGGCCATGGAGAAACTGCTCCCGCTCATGGAGGGCGGCACGCACTACATGAGCGCGGTCATCGAAGTATACGGCGATCAGACGGCCGACTGGCACGCGGAACGCCTCCCCTCCCTCCGCGACGCACCCTTCGGCGAGATCCGCAATCCCACGGTCTCCCGCATCCTCACCGAGCTGCGCAAGGTGGTCAATCACGTCATCGACACCTACGGCCTGCCGGACGAGATCCGCATCGAGCTGGCGCGCGACGCCAAGCGCAGCAAGAAGGAGCGGGCGGCGATGAACAAGAAAATGCGCGATCGCGAGAAGGAGCGGGCCGGCCTCCTGAAGGAGATTCAGGACACTGTCGATTCCAATTACCAGCCCAGCCGGGACGATATGACCCGCGTGCTTCTCTGGAAAGAGTGCAACGGCAAATGCCCCTACACCGGGCGATCCATCAGCATGGGCCAGCTCCTCGGCGCCGCGCCGCAGTTCCAGATCGAGCACATCATCCCCTTCAGCCGGAGCCTGGACAACTCCTTTCTGAACAAGACCCTCTGCTACCACGAGACCAACTACGCCAAGGGTAACAAGACGCCCTACGAGGCCTTCTCCGACGACGAAGACTGGCCGGCCATGCTCGCCCGGGTGGCGGATTTCAAGGGCGACGCGGCCCAGGAAAAGCTGCGCCGTTTCAAGATGCGGGGAAAGGAACTGGAGACCTTCATCGAGGACTTCAAGTCCTCGCAGCTCAATGACACCCGCTACGCCTCGCGCCTGGCGATGGAGTACCTCCGCATTCTCTACGCCGGCGACTGGCGCAAGCACCTCTTCGCCAGCAAGGGCACGATCACCGCCGAACTGCGGAACGCCTGGAAGCTCAACGGCATCCTCAACGACGGCGGCGAGAAGAAATCCCGCGAGGACCACCGCCACCACGCGGTCGACGCGATCGCCATCGCCCTGGCCTCGCCGGATATGGTTCAGGTCGTCAGCCAGGCCGCACAAATGGCGGAAAAGGAGGGCCACCGCCGCTGGTGGAAGGTCATCCAGGAGCCGTGGGACGGGTTCCTGCGGGACGCCACCGCGGCCATCGAGCGCATTGTCGTTTCGCACGCCCCCAATCGCGTGGTGCGCGGCGGCCTGCACAAGGAAACGAACTACAGCCCCGACAAGGAAAATCCGGACGGCAAGCGTGTGGTTCACGTGCGCAAGGCCCTCGCCAATCTCACCAGCGGCGAGGTTCAGAACATCGTCGATCCCGCCGTGAAGGCTTGTGTGCTCGAAAAAATGGCCGAACTGGGCAAGAGCAACCCGGCCGAGGCCTTCAAGAGCGACGCCAACCTCCCCCGCCACAAGAACGGCAAGATTATCCGCAAGGCCCGCGTCGCCAAGACGGATCCCACCATCCCCGTGGGCAAGGACGAGCGCGTGCGCTACGTCAGCCCCGGCAACAACCACCACATCGAGATATTCGAGGTGGCCGACAAGAAGGGAAACCCCAAGTGGGAGGGCCGCGTTGTCAGCATGTACGAGTGCTGCCGGCGGCGGGCGAAGGGCCTGCCCGTCGTCGACCGCACCCACCCGGATGGCGGGAAGTTCGTGTTTTCGTTGGCAAAAGGCGATATGGTAGAAATGCTCAACGAAGTGGGCGAGCGTTCGATCTATGTAGTTCGAAAAATGTCAAAAAACAATCAGGGTGCGATTCAGCTACTGTTCCTCGAACACACTGACGCCCGAGATGTGACCAAGATCCCGGTGAAAGGTCGCCTCAAGGTACCCAACATCATGCGGCAATCTGAATGTCGTAAAGTCACCGTCTCCCCCCTCGGAGAGGTGCGCTATGCCCGCGATTGAGCGCATTATCGACATCAGCGAGTCCGGCGCGCGCCTCCAGGTGCGTCACGAGAACCTCGTTGTATTGCGGGGCGAAGAGAAGCTCGGGAGCATGCCCCTGGAGGAGGTGGCGGTGCTGGTGGTTTCGCACCCGGCGGTCACCTACACGCAGGCGGTGCTCTCGGGCCTGATGGAGGCGGGCGGCGCCTTTGTGTGCTGCGATGCGCGGCGCATGCCCAATGGCGTGCTGCTGCCCCTTGATGGCCACCATCTCCACGCGGAGCGGCTCCAATTGCAACTGGCCGCCACGGCCCCGACGAAGAAACGGGCCTGGCAGCAGGTGGTGCAGGCCAAGGTTCGCAATCAGGCGGCCCTGTTGGAAAAACTCCGCGGGGACGACGGCGGGCTCGCCGCGCTCGCGGAGCGCGTGCAGTCAGGCGACCCGAAGAACGTGGAGGCGCAGGCGGCGCGGCGCTACTGGCCCCTGCTCTTTGCGGACGAGGGCTTCCGGCGCGATCGGGACGCCGAGGGGGCGAACGCCCTGCTCAACTATGGGTATGGCGTGCTCCGGGGCGTCGTGGGGCGCGCCATCGCGGCGGCGGGGCTGCACCCGGCGCTCGGCATTCACCACCACAACCGCTACGACGCCTTTTCCCTGGCGGACGACCTCATGGAGCCTTACCGCCCCCTGGTGGACCACGCCGTGGCCGGCTGGGTAACCGCGCACGGCATGCTTGCCCCCGTGGATAAGGAAGCCAAGGCCGCCCTCATCGGCCCCCTCATGGGGCGCTACCCGGCCGGCGGCGAGACCCGGAGCTTCTTTGAGCTGGTCCACGCCGCCGCCGTCTCCCTCGTGCAACTCTACCAGGGCGAAAGAAAGAGCCTGGTCTTGGGCGATGTGATATACTAATGCGCTGAATCAGGATAAAACGAAGGATCGTGGACATTCCTGTCCGCGGCAATTGGCGCGCAGGTGTGAACAGGCGCGAATACGCTGAAAAAAGGGCGTCTTGCCAGCGGGTGGCGCTTCCGCGATGGCATTGCGCTTACGCTGCCGCGGACAGGAATGTCCGCGATCCTCAAGAACGGCGTGTGCGAAAAGGCCAACCCATGGCACAGCAACGGCTGGAACTCTCGGAGTATCGCGGCGTGTGGGTATTCGCCATGTTCGATTTGCCCGTGGTCCTCAAGGAGGACCGGAAGCGGGCCACGGAGTTCAGAAATCTGCTGTTGAAGCTGGGCTTCGAAATGATGCAGTTTTCCGTGTACGCCCGCTACTTTCCCCGGGAAGAAGCGGCGGACACCCTGCGCAAGCGCATCCGCAGGGGCCTGCCTCCGGCAGGACAGGTCCGGCTCCTGCTGGTGACCGACAAGCAATTTGGCAAAATGGAAGTTTACTTCGGGAAAAAACGAGCCGATGCTGAAGCGCCGCCCGACCAAATGCAGCTTTTTTAGCCGCCCGACCCAGACTAAACCTCCCTATACGAAGGTCTTAGCCCGCAGGTAGTATACCTGATCGGAGATTCCCCACAAACCACAGCAAGGGGTTAGTGTTTGGCACGGTTCCTGCTAGTATACCTGATCGGAGATTCCCCACAAACCACAGCTGGCCAGAGGGTCGCTTTTTGGCTCTGTAAAGTATACCTGATCGGAGATTCCCCACAAACCACAGCCGGCGCATCGCCAGGGGCCTCAAGCGCTACAGTATACCTGATCGGAGATTCCCCACAAACCACAGCTGGCAGGCCCGCCTTAAATCCCAACGAGAGAGTATACCTGATCGGAGATTCCCCACAAACCACAGCCGCAAGGGCCGTGATCAGCGTGATTGGCTAGAGTATACCTGATCGGAGATTCCCCACAAACCACAGCTGCACTTCACGCCTTGGGTTTCGAGGGCGGAGTATACCTGATCGGAGATTCCCCACAAACCACAGCCAGTATCCCGCGCACGCGCGAGGGGAAGGAAGTATACCTGATCGGAGATTCCCCACAAACCACAGCTACAACATCCGTGACGCGTAAAAGTTCCGTAGTATACCTGATCGGAGATTCCCCACAAACCACAGCTGAGGTGCGACACTGCCTCACTTGCAAAAAGTATACCTGATCGGAGATTCCCCACAAACCACAGCCCACCCCCATCACAACACCAATGGCAAGACAGTATACCTGATCGGAGATTCCCCACAAACCACAGCCAATCACTGCGTCTACAGCGCCCAGCTTCAAGTATACCTGATCGGAGATTCCCCACAAACCACAGCTGCACTCGCACACGAGGTTAAAGTCATCCAAGTATACCTGATCGGAGATTCCCCACAAACCACAGCGACCGGTGTAGCGAATAGCTTCCGCTCCCAAGTATACCTGATCGGAGATTCCCCACAAACCACAGCAACGAGGCCATACACGAGTGGTGGGAGAAAAGTATACCTGATCGGAGATTCCCCACAAACCACAGCCTACTGTTACAGATTCCCCGCACCGATCCGAGTATACCTGATCGGAGATTCCCCACAAACCACAGCCCTGGTCCCACGTTGGGCAGGTGGCGGAAGAGTATACCTGATCGGAGATTCCCCACAAACCACAGCCGGGCCAGAATGCAAAAATCCAGCAAAACCAGTATACCTGATCGGAGATTCCCCACAAACCACAGCGAGACGATAGCACTCAGGCTTGCGGACATTAGTATACCTGATCGGAGATTCCCCACAAACCACAGCGCAAGAATCCAAACTCCCGCGCGGACGCGGAGTATACCTGATCGGAGATTCCCCACAAACCACAGCGGCGTCGCCGGAATCCAGGGCGCCTATTGCAGTATACCTGATCGGAGATTCCCCACAAACCACAGCATCAGTTTCATGTTCATTGTTTCACCCTTTAGTATACCTGATCGGAGATTCCCCACAAACCACAGCTCGCCGTTGCGCTGTCGCGCAACGGCTCGCTGTGGTTTGTGGGAAATTGCTTTGGAGGGGTATGGGCGCGGGGTCATGGGGCGTGGCTGGTCGGCGCGGGGGACAGCGGGGAGGGCTATCGTGATTTTGCGCCTTGCGGCGCATTCTGCCGGCGGGCCGCCGGCGCTCCATAGTTGTATTGCGCCTTCGGCGGGCTCTGCCGGCGGGCCGCCGGCGCTCCATAGTTGTATTGTGCCTTCGGTGCGGGGGACTGCCGGGACGGCTATCCTACTCTCGCGCCTTCGCGCGGGAAGGGCCTTGTTTCGGGCGGCTTCTTGACGGGGGGATCGCGGTTTCGTAGAGTAACGTTATTGCGTTGTCGCCGGTGTGTGGAACGATTGGCGTTCTCGCGCCCGGCGCCGGGAGTGTATGTCCATGGAATGCCCGATTTGCAGCCGGTCCGTAACCCAGGCGGAATCTCCGGATGGGGAGTTGCGTATCTGGTGCGCGGCGTGTGGATGGGGCGCGGGCCCGGGCGGGGCCGATGTGCGGGAGGAGCGCCCCGCGGGCGGCGGGGCGGCCCCGCTTTGGCAGGTGGCGCTGTTGTGGGCGGTTGCGGTGGCTGTTGTGGTTGGCCCGTATTTCGCGTTGCGCTTCGGGCTGCCGGCGTTGTTCGACGTTGGGCTGCGCGGCGCGGGGGCGGCGCATGCGAAGTACGTGACGGCGCTGAATGGCTGGTACCCGATCGTGATGGGGGCGTATCTTGCGGCGGCGGGGCTTTTTACGCCCGCGTATGATCGGGATAACGTGGGGTGGTTTGGCGGCTTGCTGGACAATCCGTTCAGCCTTCAGGACGACTGGGAGCGGACGAAGCGGACGTGGCTGTTTGTGTTGCTGCCGGGAAAGACGGTGTGGGTGGCGCTGAAGCTGACGTGGCGTCGGGTGCGGGGGTAGCGCCTGGGGCGCCGCTGGCTGTCCGGCGCTCTTCTGGGGGCTCGCACGCTCAAGCCTTCGCGGCGGAGCCGCGGAGCTTGAACGTCGTAGATCCGCCGCAGGAGGATGGCGCCCGTGGCTCTTTTTGAAGTCTTATAGCAGCTACCGGCTGGTTAGTTTTTGGGGGTACAGCCACCGGCTGGTTTGGGGCTGGTTGCTCCGGATGCGGGCTTGTTTGCCAGCCGGAGGCAGTCCCCTGGTTTGTTTTAGGGGTACAGCCACCGGCTGGTTTGGGGCTGGTTGCTCCGGATGGGAGCTTGTTTGCCAGCCGGATGCAGTCCCCTGGTTTGTTTTGGGGGTACAGCCACCGGCTGGTTTGGGGCTGTTTGCTCCGGACATGGGCTTGCTTGCCCGCCGGATGCAGTCCCCTGGTTTGTTTTTGGGGGTACAGCCACCGGCTGGTTTGGGGCTGTTTGCTCCGGACATGGGCTTGCTTGCCCGCCGGATGCAGTCCCCTGGCTTTTGGGGGTACAGCCACCGGCTGGTTTGGGGCTGGTTGCTCCGGATGCGGGCTTGTTTGCCAGCCGGAGGC
The DNA here is from genome assembly GCA_019637335.1 of Candidatus Hydrogenedentota bacterium. NCBI lineage: Bacteria > Pseudomonadati > Candidatus Hydrogenedentota > Candidatus Hydrogenedentota bacterium. Next base: position 828,943 of record JAHBVV010000001.1, read on the forward strand.
AGTCCCCTGGGGCGCCAGCCGGATGCAGTCCCCTGGCTATTTCTTTATCAGCCAGACTTCGGCCACCTGCGTTCCACGGCCTTCGGGGATTTCCCAGGTGAGCTCGAGCTTGCCGTCGGCGGTCGCCGCTTTGGGAATACCATATTCCACCGGCCAGAGGGGCGTCTCGGAGAGCACGGGCCCGTGAATTTCATGGGTCCCGTCGGCCACGAGCGCGGTGGCGGCGCGGTAGCGGCCGAATTCGATCACCTTGACCTTGTATTCCGCATTGGGGTCGAGCCCGTCGTAGCGGAGGGTCAATGGGAAGCCGGCGAGCGTCTTCGCCTGGCTCAGCATGGAGTATTTGAAGTCGGGATTCACTTCCAAGGTCGTGTTGTCCTGCCAGCGGTAGTGTGAACTCGTCACCTGCTCCACGCGGCTCGGGTTTTCTTCGAAACTCGCCGGGATCACGAGGCGCGGCTGTTTCTCGGGATTGCCCAGATCGTCGTAGAAGCCGCCCGGGCCGGGATCTTCCCAGTTGACCAGTGCGGCGATGGCTTCCAGGCGTTCGTCTTCGTTGTTCATGGCCAGGATCGCGCCGAACTGCTTCTCCAGCCAAGGCCGGTCATTCATGGGAATTTCCAGGGCGTCGAGGAGGGCGCCGCGCTCCGGATTGCGCGTGAAATAGGGCGGCTTCACACTGAACTGGAACCCGATGCTGTGGAACATCTGGTCCGCCAGCGCGCGCATTTCCTCGACGAGCCCGGGGGCGATTGCATCGGTGTCGGCCTGGGCGAACGCGGCCTTCGCCGCCGCGATGGCGTCCGCCGCGCCGGTATCGCCGGCTTTGGCGAGCGCTGCGAAGGCTTCGCGCTCATATGCCGCCTCCGCGATGGCCCGCTCGCGGGTGAACTGATCGAAGATCGCGCGCATCAGGTACATCTGGTAGCGCCAGCTGGCCCGCACGGCGGGGCTGGCCTGCTCCCCTATCGCACGCCAGTGCGCCAGCGCCTTGGGGATGTTCTCGTTTCGCTCCAGGTTGGCTTCGATGTTCGCCTGCAGCATCCAGAGCCCTTCGGCGACGGCTTCGCCCAGGTCCTCCCCGAAGAAGACCCGGCCATAGTCCACCACAATCTCGTGGATATCCGCGTCCGGATCCCACGCCAGCGCACTCCAGACCATCTTGTTCAGGTCGTCGTGGATGCCGTCGGAGTAGGAGCCGAAGCCGGCGGTATAGTGCGCGAAGGCGGTGTGTATCGCGTGCTGGTGGCCGGGGCGCGGGTTGATCCCCTCGCGCCCAAGGGTCTGCGCGATGCGGCCGTCCAGCCAGTGCACCTGGTATTGCGCGCGCACGTTGTGGGTAATGTCCGGGTAGTGGCGAATCTCATACTGGTCCGGCAGCCATTCGCGCGCCTGCTTCAGCGTATGCGCGGTCCCGGGGCCGTAGACATACCCGCCAAGCCACTTGGGCTGTTCCTCGCGGATGTAGTCGAACATCCAGTTGTACCATTCCGGCGTCATTTTCTGATTGGAGACGAAGATGCCGGCTTCGGGGTGGTAGCGGTGGAGCGACGCCGCCATCTTTTCCAGTGCCGGCATGAGCACTTTCGGGTGGTTGTTGCCCGGATCCCCGCCCGGGACGAAGACGTGATCGAGGCGCGGAATCTCCTGGAAGAATTGTTCCCGGTAGCCAATTTCCCGGTCATACTGTGCCTGATCGTCCGTCAAAATGGGGACCGGATACCAGACAAACACCTCCAGGTCGTATTCATCCATCATCGCCGCCAGCTTCATGTTCATCGACCACTGGGACTCCGCCATCAGCACGCTGTCCTTCTCGCCCGGCGGCATGTCCTGAATGAGCTCCGCGCCGTTCGTCCCGAAGATGGCCATCTCGCGCAGGTACTGCTCGTAGGCGTTCACATCCCAGAGATCGTAACTGGTGGCGGTGTTGCGGTAGCCCAGCTGGTGGACGCGCATCGGGTATTTGGGGGCCGTGGCGATGCGCGTGTCACGCGGCAGCGTGATGGCGCCCGGGCGGAGGGTCATGGCGCGGAGCAGCCGGCCCACGCCGAACAAGGCGCCGCGGGCATCGCGTCCGGCGATCACCACCGTGTCACCCGACACGCCCAGGGCGAAGCCCTCCTCCCCCGCCGGCACGGCAAGCCCGTTGGGAAGCGACACGCCTTCCGGCAACGCGTCCGCCGTCGCAATGACCACCCGCGCCGCGCCGGGATAGTGATCGCGAATGTACCAGCGAATTCCCGTGCGCGCGTACACCTCGTCGCTCAGGAAATCCGCCGCCTTGCTCAGCGGGCCATCCGTCGGGGCGACGAGGACGGTGTTCCGGAGGTCGAGGGGACCTTGCGAAACGGCATGCAGCGCCGGCAGGAGGAAGAGAAGAGCGAGGGGTAGAAAGATGCGGATTCGACTGGTCATGATACGACGAGGTCCCGACGGGGTTGTGGGCGGGGCCCTGGGGGGCGGCCCAACAGCGAATTTGACTAAATCACATTAAGCCAGTGTAACCTCGAAAAGGTTGTACGTCAAATTCCGCGAAACCGGCACCTCCGCCGCACTCCGGGGTATGTCTCACTTGCCCAACAACCCGACATCGGATACAATACACATAGAGCAACTATATTTGGAGTATGTGTCATGCCACAGTTACACTGCTACGTGCCCGAGGACCTGGCCAAACGGCTTCAGGAGAAAGCGCGACACCAGCACCTCTCGGTCTCGAAATACCTCGCCAACCTGGTGGAGAAGGACGTGGGCAACGAATGGCCGGAGGGGTATTTTGAAACCGTGTGTGGAGGTTGGCAGGGCGAACCCCTTGAACGTCCCGATCAAGGCGAGTTTGAAGAGCGCGAGCCCTTCGACTGATGTACCTGCTCGACACGAATGTCTGCATCCATATTCTGAATCGGTCTCACGCGGGGGTCGCGAGGCAGTTTCGCTTGCACGCGCCCAGAACGCTGACGTTATGTAGTGTCGTAAAAGCGGAATTGCTCTTCGGCGCGCGCCGGAGCAGCAGAGTCGAAGAGAACCTTCGCTTGCTGGAGGTTTTCTTTGCTCCGTTTCAGAGCCTTTCCTTCGATGATCGCTGCGCGGAGGAAGCGGCGCTGATTCGCGCCCAGCTCGCGGCGCAGGGCCGGCCCATCGGCCCGCACGATATCCTTATCGCCGCCACCGCGCGTGTACACGACGCGGTGCTGGTGACGCACAACACGGGCGAGTTTGCGCGCGTCACGGGGCTGCGGCTGGAGGATTGGGAAACGTGAATCGGGAGCAGGGCGCGGCTACTCCACGGGTGGCCCGCGCCTGGCCGCAGGGACGGCAGGGACAATAGAGACGGCAGGCGCGCACATCGAAGCGAGGCGCGCTACCGCAGTCCGCCCTACTTCGACCGCATTGCGCCGTGGTATTCCTGCAGCGAGGTTGTGGAGAGTTTGCCGTCCTTGAGGGCGCGTATGGCCTGCACGGCGGCGCGGGCGGCGGCGAGGGTGGTCATGGTGGGGATGCTGTTTTCCAGGGCGGTGCGGCGGATCGCCACCTCGTCGTGCTTGGAGGCGGCGCCCATGGGGGTGTTGATGATCCAGTCCACCTGATCATTGATGATGGCGTCGACGATATTGGGGCGTCCTTCGCCGACCTTGTAGACCTCTTCGACTTCGATGCCGTCTTTCCGGAGAATGGCGGCGGTGCCGTCGGTGGCCAGGAACTTGAAGCCGAGTTCGGCCAGGTCCTTGCCGAGCGAGCCGATCTTCTCCTTGTCCCGCGCGTTGAGGCTGATGAATACCGTGCCGCCGAGGGGGACGCTGGCGCCCGCGGCGATCTGGCTCTTGGCGAAGGCGAGGCCCATGTTCTGGTCGATGCCCATGACCTCGCCGGTGCTGCGCATCTCGGGTCCAAGCAGGATATCCACGCCGGGGAACTTGATGAAGGGGAGCACCACTTCCTTGGCGGAGGTGTATTCCGGGGTTGGATCCTCAGTGAAGCCCAGCTCCTTTAGGGTCTTGCCGGCCATGACGCGCGCGGCGAGCTTGGCGAGCGGCACGCCGATGGCCTTGCTGACGAAGGGGACGGTGCGGCTGGCGCGGGGGTTCACCTCCAGCAGGAAGATATCGGCGTCGCGTATGGCGAACTGGATGTTCATGAGGCCGATGACGTTCAATTCCAGGGCAAGCGCGCGGGTCTGCGCCTTCACTTCCTCTATCAGCGCGGGATCCAGATCGTAGGGCGGCAGGATACAGGCGCTGTCGCCGGAGTGCACGCCCGCCTCTTCGATGTGCTGCATAATGCCCGCCACCACCACCGTCTCACCGTCGGAGATGGCGTCCACATCCAGCTCGATGGCCCCTTCCAGGAACTTGTCGATAAGGATGGGGGAATCGGGAGAAGCCTCCACGGCGTAGGTCATATAGCGGTTGAGGGAATCGCGATCATATACGATTTCCATTGCGCGGCCGCCCAGCACGAATGAAGGGCGGACCACCACGGGATAGCCGATCTTCTCCGCAATCACGGCGGCTTCGTCAAACGATACAGCGGTATCATTGGCCGGCTGCAGCAGGTTCAACTTCTCCACGACCTCACGGAAGCGCTTGCGGTCCTCGGCGCGGGCGATGCTGTCCGGCGAGGTGCCGATGATGGGGGCGCCCGCCGCCTCGAGTCGCTCGGCCAGGTTCAGGGGAGTCTGGCCGCCATACTGCACGATCACGCCCTTTGGCTGGACACGATCGATGATGTTCATCACGTCTTCGAAGGTCACCGGCTCGAAGAAGAGGCTGTCGGAGGTGTCGTAGTCGGTTGAAACGGTCTCCGGGTTGCAGTTGACCATGATGGTCTCGTAGCCGTCTTCCTTCAGGGCGAACGCCGCGTGCACACAGCAGTAGTCGAACTCAATGCCCTGCCCGATGCGGTTGGGGCCGCCGCCCAGAATGACGATACGCTCCTTGTCGCTGCCTCGGAATTCGTCTTCATCGCCGTAGGACGAGTAGTAATAGGGGGTGTAGGCCTCGAATTCCGCCGCGCAGGTATCCACCAGTCGGTAGCACGGGAGCACGCCCAGTTTCTTCCGCCGCGTGCGGATGGACTGGTCGGACTTGCTCCAGAGCCGGGCAAGCTGCTGATCCGAGAAGCCCATTTCCTTTGCGCGCCGGAGGGTTGCGGCGTCGTCTGGGTTCGCGGCGGCGAGCGCCCGGTATTCGTCCACGATTTCCTTCATCTGCCGGAGGAACCAGGGATCGATCCAGGTGGCCTTGTAGATCTGGTCCACGGTCGCGCCCAGCGCCATGGCCTCGGCGATCTGGCTGAGGCGATCGGGCGTGGGAAGCCGCATCGCGTGGAGCAGGGCCTCTTTTTCCTTCTCGCTGCCGGGCTGGTCGGTGAGGGGCTTGGCCTTGCCGTCGCCAAGCAGGCCGCTGCGCCCGATTTCGAGGCCGCGCATGCCTTTCTGCAACGATTCCTTGAAGGTGCGCCCGATGGCCATGGTTTCGCCGACGCTCTTCATCTGCACGCCGAGGTGCGGCTCGGAGCCGGGGAACTTTTCGAAGGCCCAGCGGGGGATCTTGGTCACGACGTAGTCGATGGTGGGCTCGAAGGAGGCGGGCGTCTCGCGCGTGATGTCGTTTCGGATTTCGTCGAGCGAGTAGCCGACCGCGAGTTTCGCGGCGATCTTGGCGATCGGGAAGCCGGTCGCCTTGGAGGCCAGCGCGGAGCTACGGGAGACGCGCGGGTTCATCTCGATGACGATCATGCGCCCTGTTTCGGGATGCACGGCGAACTGCACGTTCGAGCCCCCGGTATCCACGCCGATTTCGCGGATGATGGCGACGGCGGCGTCGCGCATTACCTGGTATTCCTTGTCCGTCAGCGTCTGCGCGGGTGCCACGGTGATGCTGTCGCCGGTGTGCACGCCCATGGCGTCCACGTTTTCGATCGAGCAGATGATCACGACGTTGTCGTGGAGGTCGCGCATGACCTCGAGCTCGAATTCTTTCCAGCCGATGATCGATTCCTCGATCAGGACTTCCGTGACGGGGCTCATTTCCAGCCCGTACTTGACGGCCTTTTCGTATTCGTCCTTGTTGAAGGCGAGCCCCGCGCCCGAACCGCCGAGCGTGAAGGCGGGACGGATGACGGCCGCGTAGTTCACTTCCACGCCGAAGTCCCGGGCCTCTTCCAGCGTGTGCACGACCTGGCTGCGGGGCACGTCGAGGCCGATCTTGATCATGGCCTCCTTGAACTCGCCCCGGTCCTCGGCCTTTCGGATGGCGGGCAGCTTCGCGCCGATCAGTTCGCAGCCGTACTTCTCCAGGATGCCGGCTTCCGCCAGGTTCACGGCCAGGTTCAGACCGGTCTGGCCGCCGACCGTCGGCAGGAGCGCGTCGGGGCGCTCGCGCTCGATGACGCGTTCGAGGAACTCCACCGTCAGTGGCTCGATGTAGACGCGATCGGCCGTATCGGGGTCGGTCATGATGGTGGCCGGGTTGCTGTTGACCAGAACGACCTCGTAGCCTTCCTCGCGCAGCGCCTTGCACGCCTGCGTACCGGAGTAGTCGAATTCGCAGGCCTGCCCGATCACGATCGGGCCGGAGCCAATCAACATGATTTTCTTGAGGTCAGTTCTCTTCGGCATAGCACACCTGGTCCAGGTCCCGATTGCTCGGTGGGGAAGCACACTCCGGTTCTGCGCGGCGAGGCGTCAGGGCGGGGCCGGAAATTCCCGCCGGGAAAGGGCCCGCCGGAAAGCGGGCCCCGGGTATCAGTAACTAATTTCCAGAATCTTGAGCTTGAGGTCGCCCGCAGGCACCTTCGCCACCACTTCTTCACCCGAGGCCTTTCCCAACATGGCTTTCCCGACCGGCGAACTCGTCGAAATTTTACCGTTCACCATGTCGGCTTCCACGGGGCTGACGAGGGTGTAGCTAATCTCTTTTTTCGTTTTCACGTTCAGTACGCGGACCGTCGCGCCCATGTAGGCCTTGCTGGTGTCGATATCCTGCTCTTCGAGGATCTCGGAGCGGGCGATTTTGTCCTCGGTGTCCTTGATCTTGGCGTGGAGCATGGCCTGCTCCTCTTTCGCCGAGTGGTATTCCGCGTTTTCCTTGAGGTCACCGAGCGAGCGTGCGTGCTCGATCGCCGCCGCCACCAGCATGCGCCGCTCGTTCATTTCCTGGAGCTCGCGCTTGAGCTTCTCAAGGCCATCCCGCGAGATATACAGTTTTTCCATGACAGGTTTCCGTGGGTTTTCGTGGCTACTGCTTGAATCCTGAAGCCACGCGGCAAACGGGCGACGCCCCGCGCCGGCGTGCTGGCCCATTTAGACGCCGGGAGTATACCAAAAGCGGCCCCGCCCGTTAAACACGGGCTCGCGGGGCGGCTTTTCCGCCGGGATCGCCCGCGCAAAAGTTGCACGCCGGAGCGGCGCTCTTTATACTATGCACCCCGGAGCAGCCAGTGGCTTCGGGCAGCGCATCGTGGCGCCCAACCCACCCCCCGTGAAAGTCACTATGAGCAACCAACGCATATCCAAAGGCCTCTCCTTCGACGACGTGCTGCTCCGCCCGGCGCGTTCCCGCATCCTGCCGCGCGACGTCCGCCTCCAGACCCGCCTGACGCGCAATATCACGCTGAATATTCCGCTGATCAGCGCCGCGATGGATACCGTGACCGAGGCGCGGCTGGCCATCGCCATCGCCCAGGAGGGCGGTATCGGCGTCATCCACAAGAACCTCACGATCGAGGATCAGGCCGAGGAAGTCGACAAGGTCAAGCGCTCCCAGTCCGGCACGATTACGGACCCGTTCACGCTGAAGCCGGACGACAAGCTTCAGGACGCCGAGAACCTGATGGCGCGCTACCACATCTCGGGCGTGCCCATCACGGACGGTCACGGAACGTTGCTGGGCATTCTTACGAACCGCGACCTGCGCTTCGAGGAGGACTTTTCCCAGCCGATTTCCACATCGATGACGCCGCGCGAGCGCCTGGTGACCCTGGCCCCCGGCGCGCCCCACGACGAGGCGATCAAGCTGCTGCACAAGCACCGCATCGAGAAACTTCCGATCGTGGACGCCGAAGGCAAGCTCAAGGGCCTGCTTACGATTAAGGACATCAAGAAGGCGCGGGACTTCCCGAACCGCTGCACCGACCACACCAGCCGCCTGCGCGTGGGCGCGGCGCTGGGCGTCGGGCCGGAGGAGAAGGATCGCGCCCGGGCGCTGATCGACGCGGGCGTGGATGTGCTTGTGGTGGACAGCGCCCACGGCCACTCCGAGATGGTGCTCGACACGGTCCGCCTGTTGAAGGAAGCCTTCCCGGACACCGACTTCATCGCTGGGAATATTGTGACCGCGGATGGCGCGCGCGACCTGATTGAAGCCGGCGCCGACGCGGTCAAGGTGGGCGTGGGCCCCGGCTCCATCTGCACCACCCGCGTGGTCGCCGGTGTGGGCGTGCCGCAGCTGACCGCGATCCTGGATGTTTCCGAGGTCTGCAGGGAAGCGGGCGTGCCGGTCATCGCCGACGGCGGCATCAAGTACAGCGGGGATATCGCCAAGGCGATTGCGGGCGGCGCGGACACGACGATGATTGGCAGCCTTTTCGCGGGCACCGAGGAGAGCCCGGGCGAAACCGTGCTCTACGAGGGGCGCACCTTCAAGGTGGTGCGCGGCATGGGCTCGATCAAGGCGATGCAGAAGGGCAGCAAGACGCGGTACATGCAGTTTGACGACGAGCCGCGCAAGCTCGTTCCCGAAGGCATCGAGGCGCGGGTCCCCTACCGCGGCTCTCTGGCCGACTATGTCCACCAGCTCGTCGGCGGCCTGCGCGCCTCCATGGGGTACTGCGGCTGCCAGGATATCCCCTCGATGCAGCGCGACACCGAGTTCGTCCAGATAACGGCGGCGGGCCTCCGGGAAAGCCATCCCCACGACGTCACCATCACCGAGGACGCGCCCAACTACCAGATACCCCGCTGACCGGGGGTCGCGCGGGGCCCCGCCCGGGAGCGCCCGCGTTGGAAGGAATTGCCATGCAGGGAATCGGACGCCCCATTGTCGTTCTGGATTTTGGCGCCCAGTACAGCAAGCTCATTGCGCGGCGCGTGCGCGAAGCGGAAGTCTACAGCCTGATACTCCCGTTTAACGCGCCGCTGGACGAAATCCGCGCGCTGGACCCCGCGGGCCTCATATTCAGCGGCGGCCCCGCGAGCGTGCATGTGGACGGTGCCCCGTTGCCGGATCCGGGCGTGTTCGACCTGGGGGTTCCCATCCTGGGCATCTGCTACGGGGTGCAACTCCTGGCGCATATGCTCGGGGGCAAGGTCGAAGCGGCGGACGAGCGCGAGTACGGCATCGCCCACCTCACTCACAACGATCCGACCGGGTTCCTGGCCAACATCAATGAACATGCGCAGGTATGGATGAGCCACGGCGATCGCATCACGCGGCTGCCGGATGGCTTCCAGGCCATTGGGCGCACCGAGAACTCGCCCTATGCGGCGATCGCGGATCCGTCCCGCAAGCGCTACGGCGTGCAGTTCCATCCCGAAGTTGTTCACACGCCGCAGGGCGCCGAGATGATCTCCAATTTCGTGCACACGGTTTGCGGTTGCGGCGCGGGCTGGAATATGGGGTCTTTTGTCGATGTGGCGGTTCAGGAGATCCGAGACCGCGTGGGCAATCGCCAGGTGCTCTGCGGGCTCAGCGGCGGCGTCGATTCCAGCGTGGCGGCGGCGCTCATTCATAAGGCCATCGGCGACAACCTCACGTGCGTGTTTGTGAACAACGGCCTGCTCCGCAAGGGCGAGGCCGATCTGGTCCAGCATGTGTTCCGCGACAACTTCCACATCAATCTCGACTACGTGGACGCCGAGGATCTGTTTCTCGATGCGCTGGCGGGCGTCACCGATCCGGAGCGCAAGCGCAAGATAATCGGCAATCTTTTCGTGGACGTATTCGAAAAAGAGGCCACGCGCCTGGGGCACATGGACTTCCTCGCCCAGGGCACGCTGTACCCCGATGTCATCGAGTCCGTCTCCGCGACGGGCGGGCCTTCGGTCACGATCAAGAGCCACCACAATGTGGGCGGCCTCCCCGAGAAGATGAACATGGAGTTGCTGGAGCCCCTCCGCGAGCTTTTCAAGGACGAAGTGCGCGCACTCGGCCTGGAACTGGGGCTTCCGAAGGAAATTGTATACCGGCACCCCTTCCCCGGTCCGGGCCTCGGGGTCCGCTGCATCGGCGAGGTGACGCGCGAGCGCCTGAAGACCCTGCGCGAGGCCGACGCCATCTTCATCGAGGAGATCCGGAAGGCGGGCCTGTACGACGCCATCTGGCAGGCCCTGGTCTGCCTGCTGCCCGTGCGCAGCGTGGGCGTGCAGGGCGACGAGCGGACGTACGAGGAGGTGTGCAGCCTGCGCGCGGTGACGTCGGAAGATGCGATGACCGCCGACTGGTTCCGCTTTCCCCCGGAGGTGCTCCAGCGCGCGAGCAACCGCATCTGCAACGAGGTGAAGCACATTAACCGCGTGCTGTACGATGTCACCTCGAAGCCGCCGGGCACGATCGAGTGGGAGTAGCGGAATTCCGTCGTTCACTTCTTTCTGGCTGTGAACGAGATGTTGAAATTCGTGTAACACTTTGGCGGAGTGAAGTCCCCCCGGTGGATGAGGATGTCTCGGTCAAGACAGCGTGAATCGAAGGATCGCGGACATTCCTGTCCGCGGCAGGAGGAGCGCAATACTTCAAGTGATCGATGCGCTTGTGAAATGGCCCCGGTCCCCATTGCATTCCGGTTTCGGGGACGCCGGGAGTCTATTCCAGGCCAGCCATGCCCGTCGAATGCCGAAGCGGGCGTTGCCGCAGGCAGGAATGCCCGCGATCCGATAGCCGGGCGTCCTCGCAATGTCCCGGAGCGCTTGAAATGATACCTGCTCGCGGCTTCAGATAGCTAGAGTCGTACAAATCCATTTATTGCCACAAAGAAGCGCAGAGAGCACAGAGAGCCTTCTTCTCCGCGGTCTCTGCGTTCTTTTGTGGCTGAACCATTGGTTGGGCCCGTCACGTATGAGCACTATCCTCCTCCCCGTTCTCTTCGCCGCCCTCGCGGCGCCGAATGTTGTGTTTATCTCGGTCGACACCCTGCGCGCGGACCATCTGGGCGCCTACGGTTTCCACCGCAACACGACGCCCCACCTCGACCGGCTTGCGGAACAGTCGCTGCTCTTTGAGGACGCGCTTTGCGAACAGCCCCAGACCGGCCCTTCCATGATCGCGATGCTGGCGTCCCGGGTCCCGCGCGTGACCGGCGCGATCCGCAACGGCGTCCCCCTGCCGCCCGGCACGCCCACGGCGCCGATGATCTTCGAGAGCGCCGGCTATCAGACCGCCGCAATCGTCAGCAACTGGAATCTCAAGCCGAAACTCTCCGGGCTCGACCGGGGTTTCCAGCATTACGACGCGGATTTCGGGCGGGGCTTCCTGGGCCGGGAAAAGGATGAGATAGCGGCGGACGAGGTCACGGATCGCGCCCTGGCCTGGCTCGCGCAACGGGATACCGCGCGCCCGATGTTCTTCTGGGTTCACTACATGGACCCGCATGCACCGTACAAGAAGAAGCGCGGATTCGAGGAGCAGCTCGGCATGACGGACAATACGCGCGGCCGCCGCATCGATCCGCCGGAAGATCGCTACCAGACCGAGGTAGCCTTTGCCGACCAGCAGATCGGGCGCCTGCTGGACGCGCTGCCCCGCGAGAACACCTTCATCGTGTTCACCGCCGACCACGGCGAGGGCCTTGGCGAGCACAATGAGTGGGGCCATTCCCGCTACCTGTACCAGACCACCATGCACATCCCGCTGTTCATCCACGGCCCGGGCGTTGCGCCCGGCCGGAGCGACGCGCCCGTGCGCGGGATCGATATCGGGCCGACGCTCCTCGGGCTCGCCGGGCTGGCCGCGCCGGAGAGCATGCAGGGGCAGAACCTGCAGGCCGCGCTTCCACAATCCGGGACCCCGCGCGAAGTCGAGACCTACGGCGGCGGCGTGCCGGACGGGGAGGATGTTCGCGAGGCCCTGGCCACGCGCCCTCCGGATCGGCAGGCCATCGTGATTGACGGCTGGAAGCTGATCCGGAATGAAGGCGGCGCGCGGGAACTCTACAACCTGCGCGACGATCCCGAGGAAGAGCACAACCGCGTTGAGGACGACCCCGAACGCGCCGCGGACCTCGAAGCGACGCTGGAGACGTGGCATCGGGAAACCCCGCGCAACCAGTCCACCGCCGAGGACCTCTCCGACGAAGACCTCCGCATGCTGGAGGCCCAAGGCTATCTTTGAGTTGACAGTTGACAGTTGACAGTTGACAGTTGACGGTTGACGGTTGACGGTTGACGGTTGACGGTTGTCGGTTGACGGTTGACGGTTGTCGGTTGTCGGTTGGCGGTTGTCGGTTGGCGGTTGGCGGTTGGCGGTTGTCGGTTGACGGTTGACGGTTGACGGTTGACGGTTGTCGGTTGGCGGTTGGCGGTTGGCGGTTGTCGGTTGGCGGTTGTCGGTTGTCGGTTGGCGGTTGTCGGTTGTCGGTTGTCGGTTGGCCGTTGGCCGTTGGCGGTTGGCGGCTTTAGGCTTTAGGCTTTAGGCTGTGGGCTGTAGGCCGAGTGTGCTGTTGGCGCGTGCTTGAAAAGCCTCGGTTTGACGGCTACACTTGCCGGAATACTCCTTTCTCGCAAAAAAACCAACCCTCCGAGGCTTGACGTATGATCAAGAAGACCGTTACCCGGCGCGGATTTCTGAAGGGCGCCGCCGCCGCTACCACCGCTCCGCTGTTGCTTCCCGCGTGCGCCACCACGCGCCATGGCCGCCGCTATCCCGGCCCGAACGACCGCATTAACGTGGCCGTTGTGGGCGCTGGATGGCAGGGCACGAGCAACATGGAGGGCTTCCTCCAGAACAAGGATTGCCGCGTCATCGCCGTTTGCGATATCGATGCGCACCACCTCCGCGGCGCCCGCGATATCGTCAATCGCACCTACGAGAATCAAGACTGCCAGGCCTACCGCTTTTTCGAGGAGATGTACGCGCGCGAAGACATCGACGCGGTCAGCATTGCGCTGCCGGACCACTGGCACGCTATCCCCGCGATTGCGGCGGCGGAACGGGGCTTCGACATCTACGGCGAGAAGCCGCTGGCGCACTCCTGGGCCGAGGGCCGCGCGATTGTCGACGCGGTGGAGAAGAACAAGTGCATCTGGCAGACCGGAAGCTGGCAGCGTTCCGTGGAGAACTTCCACCACGCGTGTGAACTGGTCCGCAACGGCTACATCGGCAAGGTCAACCGCGTCGAGATCGGCCTGCACGACGGGTACAGCGACTACGCAAAGACCCGCGAACTGACCGAGTTCACGCCGCCGCCCCCGCACCTCGACTACAACCGCTGGCTCGGTCCGGCGCAGGTCGCGCCCTACTGCCCCGCGCGCACGCACAAGAACTGGCGCTGGATCATGGCCTACGGCGGCGGGCGTATCCTTGACTGGTGCGGCCACCACTGCGACATCGCGCACTGGGGCCTGGGCTTTGACCACACGGGCCCGATCAGCGCGGAGGGCACGGGCGAATTCAAGGACCCGCACCCGCTCTGGGACGCGCCGACGCACTACGATGTGGATTGCGTCTACGCGGACGGCATGGTGATGAATGTCAGCAGCGGCAACCGCAGTGGGACCAAATGGATCGGCGAGGACGGCTGGATCCACGTGGACCGGAGCGAAACCGAGGCGAGTAATCCCAATCTCCTCGAACACACCATCGGCGACCATGAAATCCGCCTCTACAAGAGCCGCAATCACATCGCCAATTTCCTGGAGTGCATCCGGACCCGGCAGGAGACCATCACCCCCGCCGAAACCGCCCACCGTTCCGCCACCATCGGCCACCTCTGCAACGCCGCGATCTATACCGGCCGGAAGGTGAACTGGAACCCGGTGACCGAGCGGGTCGTCGGCAACCGGGAAGCCAGTGCGATGATGTACCCGGTTTACCGGGCGCCGTGGAAGTTGTAATTCGGGGTATCGCGATCAGGAGATAGTGAAGCGCCGGCAGCGCGAACGTGCTGCCGGCGTTCTCATCGAAACGAAACTCGCGAGCTGCATGGCGGTGGAGAAAAATACAGTTCATGAAGAATTGATAACCAATAACCTGCATACTCTCAGACAGGAGGTCTCCGATGAAACCTGCTCCGCCTGTTGCTAAACGCCACGGACACTCGCTTCTGATATCCGCTCTTGCTGTAGTCCTTGTTCAGGGCTGTATCGGTGTCGGCGACACGAGCTACGAGATACCTGCTTTCAGCATCTACGGAGCGTCCGCGGAAGCTCCCCCGAGGGAGAACAGTACAGCAATTCCATTCAAGCTTCTCACGATGTCGAGGGAATGGGGAAACCACCTTCCAAAATACGATGTTGTGCTGAATGATCTTCAGCCCGAAGAAACCCGAAGCATCACGAACTCCGACGTTGCCGAAGTCCAATTGACCCCAAAGAAGACGCTTCTCGCAGAGGGTGAAGCGACGCGATCCAAGCTGATCGGAATGGCGTTTATCGGATTCATACCGATTCGTTCCGGCTCCGCGAAAAAGTACGCTACGGGGCGCAAGTTTGTCTTCTGGCACGATGATTGGCCGGTTGTGTACTGGCTCGATCAACATGGGAAGCGGGTCCAAGTGAACGAACTCGACAAACAGTCGATTCAGGGGGCGCTGGCCGGCTGGCGCGAACTTAATGGACCTCGCTCGTCTTCGAAGCTGGCCTTCGACGCGAAGGATTCGGCTGCGCGGTTCTGGGTCAATTTACCCTGGAAGGCGTCCGAGTCTCTCCAGATCGATTCGAAAAAGATTAGATATGACGAAGTTTCCATTTCGGTCATCTTGGATCCAAGTGCGATAGACTAAGCAGCTATTTCCCGGCCGAGCACCGCACAGCGTGGAATGAAGCCCACGTTCATCCTCAGAATCCAGTCGTTTCCGACGCCCCTCCGGGGCTGTTTGGGGAGGGAAGTCCCCTTGACCCAGGGTTCCACTCGTTCGCGCTGTCGCGCGATCTCGTTTCATCCGCCGTGGCGGACTAAGCTCCGACGCCACTACATGGCTGAAGAGACGGCGAGGCGGAGATGTGGGTGGCGGGTGGCGTGATGTCCGGTTGATGATAATAGGTCTGATGGGGTATAGGGGTATTTCAGCTGCCTGGGGCATGAGCCGCCGGAATATCAGCAAGCGTTCGGGCAAGTTACGAGGAAGCGCGTCCAAGGATTGTGGATCATTACTGTCCGCGATCGTTGCGCCTTGCGGCGCTTCGCAGACAGGAATGTCTGCGTCCCTGGCGCGCCTTGGGGCGCTTCGCAGACAGGAATGTCTGCGATCCTTGCGCCTGGCGGCGCGGGCGGCTTTGCCGCCGTGGACAGCCGGGACGGCTGTCCTACTTTTTGCGCGGAAGGGAATAAGCGCGTCGCTGGCGGGGCTGAGGGGATTGACACGTCCCGGGAAAACAGTTACGATACTATTCACTGAGTCGATACAGTTTTCGAACACGGGTAGTCTCCATGATGCGTTGCCGTATTGTTGTCGCCGGATTGCTTCTGGCCGGGCCGGGGTGGGCCGAGGTTGGGGTGGACTTCCGCCGCGAGGTTCAACCTGTCCTGGCGGCGCATTGCTTCGAGTGCCATGGCCCCGATGCGGCATCTCGAAAGGCCGGGCTGCGGCTCGATACGGAGGACGGGGCGCGGGCTGCGCTCACCGGGGCGCCTTCAGAGTTTCTCCGCCGGATCCTTTCCACCGATCCGGATGTTCAAATGCCGCCGCCGGGTCCCGCGCGCCATCCGCTTTCGTCGGAGCAGGTGCGCCTCCTGGAGCGGTGGGTGGCGGAGGGCGCGCCCTGGGCCTCGCACTGGGCCTTCGAGGCGGTCGCGCGACCCGAGGCGCCGCCGGCGGGCGCGTGGGCCCGCAACGAGATTGATGCGTTTATCCTGCGGCGGCTTGAGCGCGAAGGGTTGCGGCCCGCGCCGGAAGCCCCGCGGGAGAAGCTCCTGCGCCGGCTCAGCTTCGACCTTACGGGGCTCCCGCCGTCCCCCGGCGAGATCGATGCGTTCCTCGCGGACACGTCACCGGAGGCCTATGAACGGGCTGTTGGCCGAATGCTCGCGTCTCCCCGCTATGGCGAGCGCATGGCCATGCATTGGCTGGACGCGGCGCGGTTTGCCGACACGAACGGCTTCCAGGGCGACTTTCAGCGGTTCATGTGGCCCTGGCGCGACTGGGTCATTGACCAGTTTAATCAGAACCGCCGCTTCGACGAGTTCCTTGTGGAGCAAATCGCGGGCGATCTGCTTCCGGACGCGACCAAGATGCAGCGCGTGGCCACGGGCTTCCTTCGAAATGGCCGATCGGTGACGGAAGGGGGATCGATAGAAGAAGAGTGGCGCGTCGAGAGTATTGTGGAGCGCGTGGAAACGGTCGGGGCGGTTTTTCTCGGGCTGACCACCGGTTGCGCGCGCTGCCATGATCACAAATACGACCCGTTCAGCCAGCGCGAGTTCTTTCAGTTCTATGCGTTCCTCAACAGCACCGCGGAAAAGGGCGTGTACCTCGAACGCCGCGGCAACACCGGCCCCCTCGTGCTGTTTCCGGAACCGGAGCACGAGGAGAAGATCGCGGCGCTGGAGCAGCAAGTGGAAGCGAGCCGCGAGGCCCTGCGAAAAGCGACTGAGGAAAAGGAAATCCCCTTCGACGACTGGCTGGCGCGGCTTGCGGAAACGCCGCGCGGGGCGGAACACGACCACCTGTCGCTGCGCGCACGGCTCCACGGCCCGGAGCTATCCCCCATCGGGCCGGCCACCGCGCTCGCGAGTGCGCCCAGCCTGGGCCAGGGCCACCGTTTCACGAAGGATCAGGCGTTCAGCGTGTCGGCCTGGGTGCGACCGGATGGCGAAGGGGCGCTCTGGAGCCAGATGGAAGGGACGCCGGGCCAGCGCGGCTTCGACAGCATCATCACGGATGACCTGCGCGTCGTGGCGCATCTGGCGAGCGCGGGAGCGGACAACGGCCTGCGTATGCTCTCTCATCCCTCTCTGGCCTGGGGGGCGTGGGCCCACATCGCGGTCACCTACGACGGTTCCGGTCGCGCTTCCGGCGTCGGGATCTACGTCAACGGCAAGCCGGCGCACTGGGTGATGCAATACGACACGCTTAAGGACGAAATCGCGACCGATGCGCCGCTGTTGCTGGGCCGGCATGCCGATGGGGCCGCGCTGCCCGGGGCGATGGCTGATTTTCGCGTGTACAACACGGCCCTGGGCTGGGACGAGGTCCGCGGCGAAATGGAGCAGGCGCTCGCCGGCGCGGCGCAGGCTCCGATGGTCGAAGCGCAGCGCACCGCATTGGCGGAATACTACACGCACCGCAATGTCTTCTGGACGGACCTGGAGCAGCGCCAGCTGGAGGCCGCGGAGTACAACAAACTCGCCTACCTCGAAACGGAAGTCCCCTCGGTGATGGTGCTGGAGGAACTGGCGGCGCCGCGCCCGACCTACCTCCTTCGGCGCGGCGCGTATGACAATCCGGACACCAGCGAGGCGCTTCAGCCGGCGACTCCGGCGTTTCTTCATCCGTTTCCGGAGGGCGCGCCGGCAAACCGCCTGGGCCTCGCCCAATGGCTCGTGGCCCCGGAGAATCCGCTTACGGCGCGCGTGACCGTCAACCGGCTCTGGCAGGGTTTCTTCGGCGGCGCGCTGGTCAATACGCCGGGCGACTTTGGCAAGCAGTCCGAGCCTCCCTCCCACCCCGAATTGCTGGACTGGCTCGCGTCGGAATTCGTCGAGAGCGGCTGGGATGTTAAGGCGCTCCAGAAGCGGATCGTGATGAGCGCAACGTACCGGCAGGATTCGGCGGTATCGGCGGAGCTTCTCCAGCGCGACCCGGAGAACCGGCTGCTCGCGCGCGGTCCACGCTACCGCATGCCGGCCGAATTCATCCGCGACAACGCCCTGGCGGTCAGCGGCCTGCTGACCCCGACGATCGGCGGTCCCTCGATTATGACCTATCAGCCGGAAGGCCTGTGGGACGACCTGGCCAGCCTCCTGAAGGGCCTGTACAAGCAGGCCACAGGGCCCGACCTGTACCGGCGCAGCCTGTATACGTTCCGCAAGCGCACCGTGCCGCACCCCACCCTGGCGAGTTTCGACGCGCCCACGTTTGAACAGTGCGCGGTGAAACGGGCGCGAACCAACACCCCGTTGCAGGCGCTGGCGCTGATGAACGATGTGACGTATGTGGAAGCCGCCCGGCGCCTGGCGGGCCGCATCCTCCGGGAGGGGGGCGAGGCGCCCGCCGAACGCCTACGCTATGGCTTTCGCCTGACCACGGGCCGCTGGCCGAACGCGCGGGAGGAGGCGATCCTGGGCGACGCCTTGAACAGCTACAGCGCCCGCTTCCAGGGCTCCCCCGAAGACGCGAAGGCATTCTTACAGCATGGAGAATCGCCCGTGGATGAGACGCTGGACCCCGTGGAGCTGGCGTCGTACATGGGGTTCGCCCGCGTGCTGCTGAACCTGGACGAAACGATTACCCTGGAATGAGACAGACGGTGGGGCGCCCGAAGAAAAGCGCCCTGAAAGGAGTCCATCATGGCCCGAATGGCTGTGGCGCAGGAAATGAACCGCCGCGTGTTTCTCAAACGCGCGGGACTCGGCTTCGGCGCGCTGACCGGCCTGATCGCCGGCGCGGGTCCAGTGCAGGCCGCGCCCGCGCCCCACTTCGCGCCCCGCGCGAAGCGCGTGATCTATCTGTTTCAATCCGGCGGCCCCTCACAGTTCGAGCTCTTTGACCACAAGCCGGCGCTCGCAAGATATCACAAGACGGAACTGCCCGCTGAAATCCGGATGGGGCAGCGCCTCACGGGGATGACCGCGGATCAGAGCGCGTTTCCCGTGGCGCAATCGATCTTTCAGTTCAGCCGCCATGGCGAGAGCGGCCAAGTCATCAGCGAGTTGCTTCCCCACACCGCAGGCATCGCCGATGACCTTTGCATCATACGGAGCGTGCATACGGACGCGATCAACCATGACCCGGCCATCACCTATTGTCAGACGGGCTCCCAGCTTCCGGGGCGGCCCAGCATGGGCACGTGGGTGGCGTATGGACTCGGCAGCGCGAACCAGGATCTCCCGACATTCATGGTGCTTATCAGCCATGGCACGGGACGCCTGGCCGATCAGCCGCTGTACGACAAACTGTGGGCAAGCGGGGCGCTGCCCGGCCAGTATCAGGGGGTGAAATTGCGCAGCGCGGAAGATCCCGTGCTCTACCTGAGCAATCCGGCCGGTTGCAGCCGCGACAGCGAGCGGGAGACCCTGGGGCATCTCCGCGCGCTCAATATGGAACGGCACGCCGCCGTGGGCGATCCCGAGATTCTGACGCGAATCGAGCAATACGAACTCGCATTCCGCATGCAGAGCGCGGTACCCGATCTCACCGATATCTCGGACGAACCCCGGCACGTGCTGGAGATGTACGGGCCGGATATACATAAACCCGGCACGTACGCGCGGAATTGTCTCCTGGCGCGCCGGATGGCGGAGCGCGATGTGCGCTTCATCCAGCTGTACCACATGGGCTGGGACCAGCACGACAACCTGCCGAGCCACCTGCCCCGGCAATGCCAGGACACGGACCAGCCTTCCGCCGCGCTGGTCAGCGACCTCAAGCAGCGCGGATTGCTCGACGACACGCTCATCGTGTGGGGCGGCGAGTTCGGGCGCACCACGTACTGCCAGGGCCCTCTCACCGCAGATAATTATGGCCGCGATCACCATCCCCGCTGCTTCAGCGTCTGGCTCGCGGGCGGCGGCATTCGCGGCGGGCTCACCTGGGGGCAGACCGACGACTTTGGCTACAACATCGTCGAGAACCCGGTTCCGGTGAATGATCTCAACGCGACCATACTGCATTGCCTCGGTCTCGACCACCGCCGCCTGACCGTCAAACACCAGGGCCTGGACGTCCGCCTCACGGGCGTGGAAGAGCAGCACCCGGTTATGGGGATTCTTGCGTAGGGGGGGTCTGGGCGCGCGGGGGAGGTTGGTGCGCGTGGCGTCACTGTCCTGGTGGGCAGAAAACCGATCGGCGGGGGCTGTGTCTCGGGACGTGAGGCGGCGCTTCTCCAGGCACACGAACGGGCGTTGCCCGATCGCGTGGCACGGATTGGTGTGCGTGGCGGGCTGCGGGCATGCGCACAATATTAATGACGATTGATCCGGTTTTCCAGGGCGGTGAGCCCCTGTTCGATCATCTCGAAGCTGGGGATTGCTCCGAAGAGCATGGCGCGCATCTTGAGGTAGTCTTCCAGAAGCGCCTTGCGATGATGTGGCTGGGGCAACAACCGCAGACTCCCGGGGCGAGCTGAGTCGTAGTTGGCCCACGGCGCGCGATAGAAGTGTTTCTTGAATTCCACCACATCCCGCAGTAGATCTGTGCGCTCCAGCGCCGCGTCACACAACGGCAGCAGCGTCATTCTATACAGGTCGTAGTAGTGGCGAGAATAGCGTGGGGGCAGCCGCTTTTCCGCCGTGCGGTGGGCTTCCTGATGAAGAATGGTGGCCTTTTCCCAGAAGGTGCGCTCGGCGTCGATCGTTCGCACGGAGGTGTACTGTTGCTTGAAGGCGTTTGGAAAGTGCTCCGCCGCGTAGGGCCGAATCGGGCGTTGGGAATGTGGCAACCATGCCGCAATGGGGCCGATTTCCAGCTGGATTTCGGGTTGGATGGCATCCAGCGCGAACGCGCGGGGATAACGAATTCGAACATTCTCTCCTTCCGCATATACCCGCATGGGTTCCGCGACGCGTTCTGACAGTTCGGCGCCCAGGGTTGGAGCGACGGTATGCATGAGAAAATCCGCCGCCCGCTGATTGGCCAGCTTCCCAAAGCGAGCCTGCTGGGTGGCGCTGCGCGCGGCGAGCGGTTCGGTATCGGTATAACCCAAAATGCGCCAATCGAGAACCAGGTCAATATCTTCGGAGAAGCGTTCGATCGCGGCGAAGGCTTTGGAAAGACTTGTCCCGCCTTTGAAGGATAGCCGCTCCTTCCAGGGGCTGTCCGCGAAGAGGTAATCCAGCACCAGGCAAACCCAGAAGTCCTTCTCGACGATTGCGGGATGCGCGCCCATCTCTACGGCGGTTTCGCGAAAAAGGTCGCGCCGGTCTTCACGTGACCACCGCGCCACCTCACGCATCGGACGTATCTTCCCCGGCGGCGAGACGCCTGATTATCTCGTGAACCCACGTGGTGACGTAGCGTGTTTCGCGGAGAGCGTTGATGAGTTCCCGCCGGGTGAGCCGCTTGCGCAGGGAGTCCAACGTCTGCTCCTCGACGCGCTCTTCGCCCAGGGCCTTGAGCGCGTGAACCAGGAGTGCGGTCCTTGGAGAAAGGCCGGTGGTTTCTTTGTTGGCGCGGCGTTTCAAGTGAATGCGACCACCATCCCATTCGTACTGCTTGGTTGGACCGTCGCTGAAGTACTCCCATTGCGCGGGCACCTGGGTCGAAAGGCCCAGCAGATTCAGGGCCGTGACGCCCGTGGGCACGAGAGTCCAGCCGTGGGCGCGGGCAATCGCGTGGGCGATAGCATCCGGATCGGGGCTCGCCGGGCCTCGGCGCACCGCGCTGTAGGCGGGGAAATCATAGACCCCGCGGAGCGGTCGACGGAGCGTGCCGGCATTGGCCAAGCGAAGCAGCCCTTTCTTCGCCGCTTCATAGCCCGCGAGATCGAGGAAGTCTTTCGGCGTAAACGCGCTGCCCGGACCGGCCCGACGCACCCGCGCAAGTATCTTGTTTTCTGTCGTTTGCATGGGGTTTTGGCTTTCTTCTTTGTCCCGAATTATAGCATAAATTCGGGACAAAGTAAAGCGAAGTTCCACCTGCACTCCCAACTTGAGACACTTCCGTGTTCGCACATATTGTAACCTGGTTGCCATGAGGCAAATATGGATATGCTGGATCGAAAGTTTTCACAGAAGCCATCGGCTGGCTTGGCGCAAATGCCGTCTCCGCTTTGGCGGTCGTCAATTCGCTCGGCGGCGGCTGTGTCTCGGGACGTGAGGCGGCGCTGCTCCAGGCACACGAACGGGCGTTGCCCGATCGCGTGGCACGGATTGGTGAATTCGCGGTTTTTGGCGTCGGAGCTGGCCCTGTTATACTGCCCGCGTTTGACACCACCCGGACCCGGCCGAATGGAAGGTATACCCATGCGCCTCGCCACTTACTTGTTCCCACTCGTTCTCGGCATGTTACTTGCCCTTCCGCACGGCGCCCTGGCGCAGGGGGCCTCCAACCCCATCGTCGAGGAAAACCGGAAGCCCGGCGCCAACGATTGGCAGCTGACGCGCGCGCGCGTGGATAGCGGCGGTTTCCGGTCTCCCTGGATTGAGGGCTATTGCTCGAAGCAGAGCGTGAAGGCGGGCGAAACGATCGATATCATGGTGTCGACGAATCCGCCGGTCCGCTTTGAGATCGAGGTTTTTCGCATGGGCTATTACGGCGGGAAGGGCGCGCGCCTCATGACAAAGCAGGGGCCGTTCGATGGCGTCACGCAACCCGACCCGGAGAAGGGCGATAAGGACCTGCACGAGTGCCAGTGGACGCCTTCGGCCTCCCTCACGATTCCGGAGGACTGGCTGAGCGGGGTGTATCTGGGCCGGCTCACAACGCTGCCGGGTAGCGAGGAGCTCCCTTATTGGCAGAGCTATGTGATCTTTATCGTGACGGACGACCGGCCGGCCGATATTCTCTTTCAGTGTTCGGACAACACGTGGCAGGCGTATAACCGCTGGCCGAACAAGTACTCGGTGTACACGCACCCGAAGGGCGGGCAGGGCCCCTGGGCGGATGTGAGTTTTGATCGCCCCTACGGCTTCGAGGCGCAGAACACGAGCGTGGTCTATGCGCCGCTGACGATTGGCTCGGGCGAGTTCCTCCCTTTCGAGTTCCCGCTCGCCTACTGGCTCGAAAAGGAAGGCTTCGACGTCACCTACGCGAGCAACAGCGACATGCTTTCCCCGGATCGCGGGCTCAAGTGCAAGGCGTTCATCAGCGTGGGGCACGATGAGTACTGGGATATCCGCCAGTTCGACAGCGTCACCCGGATGCGCGACGAGGGCGTTGATCTGCTCTTTCTCTCCGGGAATTCCGTGTGCTGGGTGTCGCCGTTCCGGGAGAGCAGCGACGGGCGCCCGAACCGCATTATCTTCCGCGGCGGCCCCTACGGCGCGGACAACTATTACGCCGTCGACCGCCAGCGCGATCATGGCCCCTTCCCGGAGCACGGCCCCGACGAGGGCCTGCTCATGGGCGCGCGCAACGTGGAGCCGGTCAACGGCGGCGGCGACTGGATCATCCGGATGCCGGCGCACTGGATGTTCGAGGGCACGGGCGTGGAACAGGGCGATCGCATCCCCGGGCTCATCGGCTGGGAATACCACGGGATGCCCGCCGACATCCCCGGTCTGGAGATCGTCGCCAGCGGGACGGCGTGGGTCGGCGGCGAAACGCCCCAGCAGTGGACCGCCACGATCTACCCCGGCCCCAAGGGCAACTTCGTCTTCAACGCCTCGTCCATCTTCTGGGTGCAGGGCCTGAGCTCGCCCCCCGGGCACGTGCTGCCGTGGTCGCACTGGAGCCGCCCCCACGGCCCGGATGAACGCGTGCAGCGGATGATGGAGAATTTGCTGGAGCGGGCATTGGGCGGGGAGTAGGCGAGGCGGGGTGTCAGAGCGCAGCTGCAACGCTCATCTGAGCGACTCCAAGCAGGGTAGGAAACATGAACTCGCCCCGCATTTTCCTGATTCCCCGCTGAGGCGACCGGAGTCCCCAAGATGCAATTCTCGATACTTGGTCGAACCAAAAAACCTAAACGAACAGGGTAGGATTTGAGTCGATCCTGTAAATGTCGATACCTCAGGAGTATTGACACGTGTCGGCGATACGTGGTATGTTCGGATTCCGTTGATTATGAGATTGTATTTTCAATTGGAGTCTGGAAAATGCACGGAAGACTGGACATGAACCGCATTGCGGGCAGCCTAACGGCGCTGCTCGTGGCGGTTATTCTTGTCCAGCCATTTCTCTTGCCGATTCACCTTCTGGTTTCGCATGGTGCGGATCAGCACAGCCATCACCACAAAGGCAGTGCGGGGGAAGCAAACTGGCGGGCCGTCAACTGTTCTGACGAAAATGAAGGCTTTTCGGCGGCCCATCATTGTCCGATCTGCGCGTCTTATTGTGCCAAAGGGCGTACCCAGGCTATTTGGACCAATACGACGGCCTTCTTCCCCGCTGCATTAGCGGTGGGGTATGCGGAATTCGCCGAGCGGACCGCAAGCCTGCCCCTTTTCTCGGCTCCAGGCCGAGCCCCTCCCGTCGCTTAACTCCCAAGCGACAACGTTTTAATCCTCCATTTTCCAGGCTTGCACGTTTTGTACGGTTGCGTACCGACGCTTAACTGAGCGCCCCGTCACAATGCATACCAAGCGGAACGTGACCAAATCCCCGCAACGTTGACAGGCGCAATGGCTCATTGCATCCTGCGGGCGGTCCATTTGTGGAGATCGTTGTCCGCAGACGTTTTATCCATGATTGCGGTGTGATTTTACTGGCTTCTTGTGCGTGGGCGCCTGCGCGATTCGGGAAAACTCGAAACCCCAATTCTCCCGTTTGAGATTCAGGCTCGGCGTGCTCCGGAGAGCCCTGAATTCCATACGCCGCGTACGGAAAAGCCGCAATACTACACGTAAATCGGGCCATGAAGTTTACCGAGATTCGTAACAGCGTGAAACGGAATCGTGTCAGACATAGAGGATCTTCTGGTCCGGTCATCTTGATGCACGTATTGCTGGTGGCGGCATTGCTCCAGTTAATGGCGCACCGCAGTCATGGACACGCCCCTGGCCCTGTGCCCATGTCCGGCGCCGCATTCGGCGAGTCATCCGATGGGCATAACCACAACGACCCTGCAGAGTCTGAAGTTACCCCCATTTTTTGGACAGGTGCTAAGTAAAGATTTGCCGGGTTGACCCGGCGGATCAGCACCCCGGACAATGTCCGGAAGGAGTTCGAGAAATGGCTCAGAAGCGCAAGAATCACTCCCAGGAGTTCAAGGCGAAGGTGGCGCTGGAGGCGGTGAAGGGGGTGCACACGTTGAGCGAGCTGGCGTCGCGATACAAGGTGCATTCTACACAGATAGCGCAGTGGAAGAAGCAACTGCTTGAGAACGCTCCGCATTGCTTCGAGCGCGGGCGTTCGGGGGGTGTTGTGGACGCGGAGGCGCTGACCGCGCCTTTGTATCAGGAAATTGGCCGTTTGAAGATGGAGGTCGACTTCCTCCAAAAAAAATACTGAGCGCACCCGCATCTGAGCGTCGCGGCTGGGTCAACCACACGCACCCCGGCTTGTCGATTTCGCGGCAGTGCGCATTGCTTGGCGTATCACGTTCGAGCGTGTACTACACCCCCAATAGAAGCGAATCCGAAGAGAATCTGGCCCTGATGCGGCTCATCGACGAGGAATATCTCCGGCGC
This sequence comes from Candidatus Hydrogenedentota bacterium, assembly GCA_019637335.1. Classification (NCBI taxonomy): domain Bacteria; kingdom Pseudomonadati; phylum Candidatus Hydrogenedentota; species Candidatus Hydrogenedentota bacterium. Next base: position 854,541 of record JAHBVV010000001.1, read on the forward strand.
CCCTTCTACGGCGTCCCGCGCATAACACACTGGCTCAACAGCCAGGGCTGGGAAGTTAACCACAAGCGCGTGGCGCGGCTCATGCGGCTCATGGGGCTGCAGGCCACACTGCCCGGCCCGCACACGAGCAAGCCGCACCCGGAGCACACGATCTACCCATATTTACTGCGGAATCTCGTCATATCCGTGCCCGACGCGGTGTGGTGCGCCGACATCACGTACATTCCGATGTACAGAGGCTTCATGTACCTCGTGGCGGTCATGGACTGGTTCAGCCGCTACGTGCTGACGTGGGAGCTCTCCAACACACTGGAGGCCAGCTTCTGCACGCACGCGCTGGAGCGGGCCCTGGAGGGCGCCTGTCCGGCCATCTTCAACACGGACCAGGGCAGCCAGTTCACGAGCGCGGAATTCACCGGCGCGCTGCTGGGGCGGGACATACGCATCAGCATGGACGGACGCGGACGGGCGCTGGACAATGTGTTCATCGAGCGGCTCTGGCGAAGCGTAAAGTACGAGGACATCTACCTGCGCGAATATGCCGACGGCCGCGCGCTGCACGAAGGACTGTCGGCGTACTTCCAATTCTACAACCACGAACGCCCTCACGACGGGCTGGGCAAGCGGACACCGGCCTATGTCTACCAGAATGGCTGACCCCACGGAAAAATCGCGCGCTTATTTGGGCCGCTCCGCTCCGGCCTTGCCCTTCGGGCATTCCGCCTTCGGCGGAAACGGCCTCCGCTCCGCGGCCCAAATAAGCGTCCCCAGCTCGGAGGCATTGCCCCAACCCCGGGGGGACTGCTACGATGTCCGGAGGTAGACCGTATCTGCCACCGTACTAGGACATCTTAATTCACCCCGGTACCTGTCGAAGGATGGGGGTAAGCTCAGTCCGGCTGTGAACTTTGCATCGTCGCCTCTGGTTTGAAGGCGACGGCCTCATTCACCCTACCCCTTCCTTTCACGCGCCTGGGCAGCATGCTGACCCACCCGGCGTTCCGCTACGTGTCGCTAGCTTCCTACGGCCCGTGGCTGGGCCGCGCCCCTCCCGTCGTTTCCTGAATCCCTTTGACACTCGAGTTGTCCCTCCAGGGAGAAGTCTGCTCGGTCGCGCCCTGTTCTGCGGCGTGAAACCGTCCGAAGTTCAGAAGCATTCGCTTGTCGAAGGTCGCACGCACCCAAACGTGGTGTTGCGGGCGCACCGTTGCCGCGAGCTTACCCATGACACGAATGGAGTTAGATTCAATGAAAACAATTCTACAACCAATACAACTATTCGCTCTCTTTTGCATTGCCGTGCAGCTAGTCGGGTGCCCGCTGCCTCCACCCCCTGAGCATCCCGATTTGCTCGGCGAATGGCAGCGGCGAAGTCCCGTAGACGCCCATCAATGGGAGGCGGAGCAAATACATTTTGCATCCGGAACTGAAGTCTACTACTTCGGGAGCTTCGGCGGCCCAAACAGCTTTGTGGACACCAAGCAGGGCGGAGACTTTCCTGTCTATCCCGCCTTCCGCGGCACCTATGTGGTGGACGAGACGGCCGAGCCGATTGCCATCGATTTCACTTGGACCGATTACTGGCCCAGCGCCGAGGGTGGGCAAGATGCCAGTTTCGAGCCATTTACGCAGGTCGCCATATTGGATACCATTCTGGACGGCCACGGCGACCACAGTCACGAGTTGCTGTACATTAACTTCGGCGATTCGGTTACCCGGCCAACCAACTGGCATGGTGAAATCAAGTTCGAGCGGATTGCGCATGGAGATCACGACGACCACCTGCCGACCACCGCGGAGGTGTATCTTCAGGGCGGTACGGAGCGCCTGGCGGATGTTCATGGTGACCACTGGCATGGCCGCATCGAGCTTGAACTGGGCGCCTCGCTCGAGTTCGATGTTCGTTTTCTCAACGACGAGGGGGACGAAATTCTGCTCGACGCGAACTTCACAATGAGCGCCGAAATTGCACCGGGCTACCCGACGGACATTGCCCAGATAGTAGCCCACGGCGATCACTTCGATGTGGAAGGGCTGGCTGCGGGCGAGACGCGCATCGTCATCCACTTCCTGCACGACGGGCATATCGAGTGGAGCACGCCCGCGCTGCGGGTGATCGTCCACGAAGCCGACGAGCACGAGCACGAGCACATGCCCGTGTCGGCGGACGTCTACCTCCGGGGCACGGAGGACCGCCTCGCCGACATGCACGGCGACCACTGGCACGGCCGCATCGAGCTGCAAGTGGGCGAGAGCGTCGAGTTGGATGCCGTATTCGTGAACGCGGCGGGCGGCATGATTGCCCTGGGCGGCGAGCATAGCCTGGCGGTCGAGATCGCGCCCGAACGGCCTACGGGCATCGCGGGCGTCGTAGCCCACGGCGATCACTTCGATGTGGAAGGGCTGGCTGCGGGCGAGACGCGCATCGTCATCCACTTCCTGCACGACGGGAACATCGAATGGAGCACCCCCGCGCTGCGGGTGATCGTGCACGAACCCGACGAGGAACACGGGCACGGCGATGATCACGGGCACGATCACGACCACTAGCGGCATAGTTGCGGTCTGAATCGGGTATTGAGCGGGCCAGCCACTTCCGATGTGGCGTGGCTGGCCCCGACAATTGTACGTCGTTTAAGCAATGACAACATGCCATGTCACATGGCGATATAAGGAATTACATCATGCACATTAAGCCAGTAAGCCGTCCGGAATCCGCGAGCCTTCGATCGACTTTCGAGTTGACCCTGCTTTTTCTCGACATTGTGCACTCTACAATGGCTGCCCTCCGCAAGGAGCCCTTTGACGGTGGCCACAACCATGACGATGATCACGATCACGATCACGGCCACACGCACTGAACCAAGTCTTGCCGCACGTATCCAGCCGGGATCTTGCCCTCGCCGAGCTGCGTTTCCCGGAGCTTGAGCATGTATATGCGGCTCTGCGGGACCTGTGGCAACTTCGATAAGGAATGTGAAAATGACAAAACCAGCATTGAGGCGCATCACCCTATGCGCCGCGTTGGCCTTTGGTCCGGCGGCATGGGCGGGCGCCCAGGATTCTGACCTCGATACACTCAAAGAAAACGTCCATTTGCTTCAACAACAAATGCAACAGATGCAGGAGGCGCATCAGGAAGAATTGCGCCAGCTCCGTCAGGAGGTTGAAGTTCTACGGCAGCGTCCGGCGCCGCCGGATCCCGCGATCGAGCGTGATTTCGCCGACGCCTTGGAAGAGGAATCCAAGTCCGCGCCGCAACCGACGCTTATGGACAACATTCGGACGGGCGGGCGAATTTCACTCAGCAATTACATGGACATCTCGGCGAACGTGGACATGGTCGGGCGGCTGCACTCGAACAGCCTGCGGCGGAACCGCGAATACCTGGATGTGCGCCACGTCGAACTGGGGCTCTCGGGCGCGGTGGACCCCTACGGCAAGTTTGTGATGTACCTCGGCATGCATCCCGGGCACGGCCACGACCACGGCCACGATCACGGGCCCGTTTCCGGCAGTTTTCCGCGTTTCAGAAGCCCGACCGTCAACGCGCTGGCCGAGAGTATAGACAATCTGTTTGGCTGGTTTTGGGAGAACAGGTACTGGCACCCGCGCGAGCACGGGCACGACGACTGGGAACTGGATGTCGAGGAGGCCTACTTTACCTTCGACAAGCTGCGCTACAACCTTCAGCTTAAGGTGGGCAAGTTCAAGGCCAATCTCGGCAAAGCCAACCAGGATCACCTGCACTCCCTGCCGTGGACCGACTACCCGCTTGCGCTGCAATACAATTTCGGCCCCGAGGGCCTGGCGGGTATAGGCGCGTCGCTGAGTTGGATGATACCCAATCCCTGGGACCACTATGCGTTGCTTACCTATGAGGCGTTCAAGAACGATAATCCAGGTGTTTTCGCCGGTAGCGACGCCACCGACTTGACCCACCTGGTGAACCTCAAAAACTTCTGGAGTATCGGCGACGAGTCCACGCTTGAGCTCGGGTTAAGTGCCGCGTGGGGGCCGAACGACCACCGGCACGGAGGAAACGCGACCTGGCTGCAGGCCGTGGATTTGACCTACCGCTGGCGTCCCTTGGATGAATCCCTCTATCGCTCATTCCTCTGGCAGACGGAGGCGTTCTTCGTGCAAAAGGATGTGCCGGACAATGAGAGCATGGACACCTACGGTTGGTTCACGGGCATGGAGTACCAGTTCGCGCGGCGCTGGTCGGCGGGCCTGCGCTATGATTTCGCGCAATGGCCCGACGACGACCGCTTTCGCGAGCACAACTACCAAATCTACACCACGTTCCGGCAGAGCGAGTTCGCCTACTGGCGGCTCGGGTACCGGCACCGCGACCCGAACTTCGGAAGCAAATACGACGACAATGAGATCTTCCTCCAGTTGAATGTCTCTCTCGGGGCGCACGGCGCGCATAAGTACTGATTAGAAGTCCGAACATGCGAATTGCAAGGAGTTTTGGGTATGCGACTTACTAAGCCGTCTGCGGTCCATTCTTGGCTGCTGGCATTTTCGATTCTGGCGTTGGCGCTGAACGCCTCGGCGCAGCTCCGCATCGTTACCACCACCACCGACCTCAAGTCCCTTGCGGAAGCCGTCGGCGGGGAACTCGTCACCGTAACCTCGCTGGGGACGGGCAAGGAGGACATTCACCAATTGGCGGCGAAGCCGAGCTATATGGTTGCGGCAAACAAGGCGGATCTTTGGATCCGCCAGGGCCTCGAACTCGAAATCGGCTTCGAACCGTTAATACTGGAGGGCGCGCGAAACCCGGATATCCAAATCGGGCGCCGGGGACATTTGGAAGCGTCTATTGGCGTGCGGGTGCGGGACGTTCCGACCGTGCCCGTGGACCGCTCCCTCGGCGATGTCCATCCGATGGGCGATCCCCATGTGCAATCGGACCCTCTCAACGGGCGGATCATGGCGAAGAACATCCGCGATCGGCTGGCCGACCTGGATCCCGCGAACGCGGACACGTACACCGCCAACCTCGCCGAGTTCTATGCGCAACTCGACACGGCGATGTTTGGCGAGGCATTGGTTCGGGAATTCTCCGGCGAAGTACTGTGGGCGCAGCAGCAAGGCGGCGCCTTGGACGCCTTCCTGAAGGAACGTGGCCGCGAAGCCGGCGGGTGGTTGGCGCATATGGCGCCCCACCGGGGGGCGCGGCTGGTGACCTACCACCGAAGCTGGGGCTATTTTGCGGACCGCTTCGGGCTGGAGGTCATCGGCGAACTCGAGCCGAAGCCCGGAATCCCCCCCACGGCGCGGCACCTGGCGCAACTGGTAGAACGCATGCAGGCGCTCGGTTGCAAAGTCGTTCTCATGGAACCGTATTATAGCCAGAAGGCTCCCCAACTTGTTGCCGCCCGTACTGGCGCGGAGGTGGTCGCGGTTGGCAACATGGTGGGATCGGAACCCGCGGCGTCCGGCTACATCGCGATGATAGATAACATCGTCAAGCAACTGTCGCAGGCATTTTCGGAAGTATATTAAGGAACAGCGTGTGGTTTTCTCGCCCAAGGCGCACCCAGAACAAACCGTCCCCCATGTCTCGGCCGGCCATGGACCGGCCGGGGCGCCCGTGACAGACAACGTCGCTGTGTACTTTCGGCGGCTCTGTCTGGGCTACGGAGGCGCCCGGGTGTTGGATAATATTGACCTGGACATACCGGAAGGGGCGTTCCTGCCCTTCGTGGGCCCCAACGGTGGCGGGAAGACTACGCTCCTCCGGAGCATTCTCGGTTTCGTCAAGCCCGAGCACGGCGAAATCGGCTTCGGTAGGCCCGAGATCAAGCTCGGGTACGTGCCTCAGCAAAAGTCTATCGATCCGCTCTTTCCGGTGTCATTGCGACAGATTGTCACTATGGGCCTGTATCGTGAACTCGGCTATTGGCGCCGCCCCGACAAGACCCACAGGGCGTTTGTATCGGCGCAGTTGGAGGAAATGGGCCTGGCGGAACACGAGCACAAAAACTACCGCGAACTTTCCGGCGGCATGAAGCAAAAAGCGCTGATTGCCCGCGCCCTGGTTTCCGGGGCGGATGTGCTCATCCTCGACGAGCCGACGTCAGAACTGGATACGCCGTCCGAGCGGGACATCATCCATCAACTCCTCCGGCTCTGCAGGGAGCAGGGGAAGACTGTGCTGATCGCCTGCCACGGGATCCAGATGGCCCTTAGCGTGGCTGATCGCGTCTGCCTCGTCGAGCGCTCGCAGGCCCAGATCGTGCCGACGGCCGTAGCCTGCCATTTTACGGCAGCCAATCTCCACTTCGAAATGCCCCCCGCCGAACCGAGGGTGCAGGGGGCCGACCATGCCTGACGACTTGCTTGTGCTCTTTGAGGTCTTTCCCTACGCCATCGCCGCCGGACTGATCATCTCAACGGTCTGCGCGCTCCTGGGGGTCTTCGTGGTGCTGAAGCGGGTCGTCTTCATCGGAATTACGTTGTCGCAAACAGCCGCCGCGGGCATAGCCCTTGCCTTCCTGCTGGGCCTGCCTTCTATGTTGGGCGCAGGCGTGCTCACCATGCTGACCGTTGTTATGCTTGCTATTCCCTACGAATCGCGACGCGTACCACGGGACGCCGCGCTGGGGGCCGCTTTCCTGTTTTCATCGGCGCTCAGCATTCTCATCGTGTCTAAGAGCGGATTCGGTTTGGCGGAGGTACAGGCGCTACTTTACGGGGACCTCATCGTGACCAGCGCGCGCGATTTCCGCAATGTCATGTGGTTCCTGGCGCCGGTGCTCGTTGTGTTCCTCGCCTTCTTGCGACCGATCTATTGCGTCTTCCTCGACCGCGACCAGGCGGTAGTTCTCGGTCTTCGCGCGGGCGTATGGGAGTTACTCTTTTTCTGCCTGCTCGGCCTTGCGACCTCCGGCGCCTCGAAGGTGGGCGGCGCGCTGCTCGTGTTCAGCTACCTCACCGTACCCGCCATGATTGGCCTCATGCACGCCTCCCGGCTTTCCTCAGTCATGGCCGTCAGCGTCGCCGTGGCGTTGCTGGCCACGATAGCAGGTATCTACGTGTCCTATATTACAGATCTTCCTACAAACCAGGTTATCATCGTGCTCCAGTGCCTCATGCTGGTGGCGGGGGTCCTGGTCCGGGCGGCTCTTCCCTTCGCGTGGCGTGTGCGAACGTCATGGCCGCGCGCGCGCTGATGACGATCCTCGTCCTGCCCTGCTACGGAGTCGGTGGCGGTGCGCGGATGATGGAGAATTTGCTGGAGCAGGCGTTGGGCGGGGAGTAGGCGAGGCGCAAATGCAGCCTGCGAGCTGCGACACTGTGAGTTAGCCCTTGGATCTGACGCAAGGCGTGGCCGGGATGTTCTGAGTTGTTTGGGCATACCAAGGAAAGCCACAGAATGTAAGTCAGGCGTCTCGCCTGTCTCTCCGCGCCGCAGGGCGCGGAAACACAGGAACGGTCGCGCCATCCTGAAGTCAGGGCGTGCCGATTGGTCCATCAACCGTCCTGCGACAGGCGGTCGTTGCGTCGTGCTGGAGGCAATGCGGGCGGTCCGCTTGCGGCGGACCTGCGGGTTTGTCCCCGGCAGCATTTCGGCCTGCCGTGCTCCATGCGTTGCGAAAGCGCAATTGCGCACCCCTGCGCTCATTCCCCGTCCACAAGTTCGCCCGATTGCATGCCGCCATCATCGATTCTACGCTGTGGCACGATGTAACAGAAGATGAATACATAGCAATAAAAAGTGGCTGCAAGCACAAAGAATACGACGCTGGAGCCGCCGACAAACCACCAAAGCATGGGAATAAGGTCGAGCGAGAGCAAGTCAAAAAAGACGCCGCCCAGAAATGTATCGTAGTCCCATAGCACCAGGCCAATAGCGGGTGGCAAAAGGACGCACACGGCAAGGAGAACGACCGAGGAAAGCACTCGAGCCCACAAACGAGGGCCGAAAAAGTACCCGGGCCCGACGAGCGCCGCGAGAAAGACCACCATCAGGACCAATTCCTTCGCCTGAGGTATCCACCTGGCCCACTGCGCACGCCATTCCTCCAGCCCAATATAGTGAAATTCGTCGAGGGCGGGCGAGTGCAGGTAATAGAAGCGAACAACGCCATCGCTCGTATGGGCGGCCAGAGCCTCTCTTCCAAACAGGATATAAAGTGCAAACAGGCTCAGGTATCCCAGCACGAAGAACAGGGCAAAAGCCCCGGCTTTCCGAACATTCCCTTGAAGCTGTTCGTACAGGGGACGTATTGCAAAAGGGAAGAGAACGATGGCGGCCAGCTTGAGCACGCCCATAGCCGCGTGAATGGCCCAATCCGGCGGTCCGTCGAATGGCGGCAGCGCTGCGGTAAGTAACGCGTGAACGGCCCAGGCAACGGCGCCCGAAAACGATAGAACTCCGGCAACCAGCGTTGGCCTGAGTCCCCCTTCAACCGCGTGTTTCATAGGGACGATCGCCTTCCGTGTGACAGCCGGTGTCGCTGCCGCTCAAAACACACGACCGCACGCTCGCCAACTCGCCTCCGGCCCGGGCCGTGTACCGAGGGTTCACTTGTATTGCCCGCGGATCGTCTCGTGAACCTGCTTCCAGTCGTGTAGATCGGCCTCTCGCTTCCGAAGCGCCACCGAACGGCGCCGGAGGGCAACAAAGAGGGCGTCCAGGCCCTCCTCGCTGATTATTTCGGTGTGCCGCCCGTTTTCGAGGTCCTCTATGCCCTTCTGGACGTCCGCGCGGAGGCGTTCCAGCTTCGTGCGCTCATCGTCAAGCTGCGACCTCAAGATTCATTCCTCCTCGTCTGAAAGAAATGCCTCATCGCCGTATAGGTGACTCTCCGGGATGTGTTGCTCCATAAGCATTGCGTCGTGAAGGATGCGGCTGACACCAACGAAGTCTCCAGACAGCGAAACGTATACGATAATATGGTGTGAACGCTTAACCCCAGTCCCACTGCGCTTTCGGCTCAGTTCTACGCGATATGATCGAAACCTCTCACCAAGCACGGGCCGCGCTTGGCTATCCGGTCGCTCGGGTTCGTCGTCGATATCTCTTAGTGCTTGTGCAATCAATAATTTGTAGCGAACCGCTTGTTCCGGGCCAAATAGTCTGCGCGAAGTGGCCTGTATGGCGACCAAGTCCTGTCTGGCCGCGCTACTGAATTTCAGTCGCCGATACACGTTGACGCTCGTTCTCTACGATTTCCTCGGCTTCCCGGTCGATCCCATCCAAGAACGCGTCCAGTTCCTCATCACTGTTGACCTCGGTGTACCTCCCGTTCTCCAGGTCGTCCATGCCCTTCTGCACCTCCGCGCGGAAACGTTCCAGCTTCGCGCGCTCGGTCGCCTCCTGTCGTTCGAGCAGATGCAGGCCCGCCAGCACCACCTCCCGCTCGTTGCCGTAGCGGCCTTCCGATACGCAACGGCGGACATATTCCCTTTCGTGCTCGGGCAAATCCAAGTGTTCTACCGCCATGACCGTTCCTCCTGCTTACTCAAGTGCGCATCCCACGCCCATCGGAATGCCAACAACGTCATTATACATGCTTCCCGAACCACTGCACGACCCGTCGCAACGCCGCGACCTCCCGCGGTTCTTCTCCGTTGCTCAGGTGCTCCGTTTTCACGCGGTTATCAAACGAATGCGCGCCTTCCGGGATGGTGACCAGCTCGTGCGCGACGCCGGCCTGCTTGAGCGCCTCGGCCATCATCACCGACTGCGCGTAAGGCACGTCGGTATCGGCGTCGCCGTGGAGCAAGAGCGTGGGTGGAAAATCGCGCGTTACGTTCCGCACTGGACAATAGGGCCTGAATGCTTCGGGATTGGTGTGCGGATCGACATCGAGCACGGCCTTTGGCCACAGCCCGTGCTGGCGGCAGTACCGGTAATAGGTCCCCCGCTCCCCGCCCGTCGCCTCGGCAATGGGCGTCTCCCCCACGGCGGCCCGCGCCTCCGCTTCCGAGATGATCGGCTGCCGGCGGTAGAAGGGGTCCGGCTTCGCGTACCAGTCGCCGATGATGTCGCCATAGCCGTAGAACGAGACAATGGCTTTGGGGCGCAGCCCGAGACAACAGCCGGTCATGAGCGCCAGGTAACCGCCCGCCGAGTGGCCGATGACGCCCAGACGCGCCACATCGATATGGAGCGCGCCCGCCTCCTTCTCAAGCCAGTGAAACGCGTCCCGCACGTCGCCCGTGATGTCGGGCAGCCTCGTCTCCGGCGCCAGGCGATAATCGATGGAGACCTGGGCATACCCGGCGTCATGCAGCAAGCGCCGCTGCACCGGCTGCATCCACCGGCGCGTGCCCATCATCAGCGCGCCGCCGTGGAGCCACACGATCACCGGCGCGGACACGGAACGCTCGGCCGGATAGACATCAAGCTGGATTTCCAGGTCACCCGCGCGCTTGTACGTGAAGGTATGCGTTGGCAATTCCATGACGGCGGCTCCTCGACACCATCATACCCTTCGGGCACGATAGACGGAAGGGGTATCCACAATGAAACCTTGGATGCGCTTTCGGTGCATTGCAGGCGGGGACGCCCTCCTGTGGCGTGTCTTCGAGCTGCGCCCCGGCTGTAAAGAAGGACGGGCGTCTCACCTATATCACACAGGTCAAAGGCCTCTCGGGCCGGGCCGCCTTTCGCGAGGGTGCGCACTTTTACGGCCGGTGGTTGCGAGATGCTCCAGTCGGGACATACCGCCGCGTCAGCGGCCTCCTCCGCATTTTTTTTGGGCGCCGTTCTGACATTACCGCGCCCGGATTATTTGGAAGTAAGAATAGTCCCGATTTTTGCAGTTCGCCGGAAACCCACTATGATACGGGCTTTCAGCCCTGGCCGAAATCGTCGTCATTCTTCCTGGGCCTGCGGCCCAGGCTGGTATGATCGGCGCCTTCGGCGCTGAAGAAACGATTTTCAGGGTCGAAGGTCAGTTTCCGAGCAGACCGGGCCCGCAGCCCCGGTAAAGGGAGCCTATAGGCATTGACGGCGAAAGGCCCGCTCCATAGCGCCGGCAATTCATCGGCAATATCAATTGCCGCACCCCGCCATATCGGTAACTCTCCGGGATGTGTTGCTCCGTAGGCATCGCGCCGTGATGGATGCGGCTGACACCAACGAAGTCTCCAGACAACGGCACGTTGACGAAAACATGGCGTGGAGGCTTCAGGGGCGATTACGCGGATCCCGGCGGTTGTCGAATATGGCGTGAACCACGATCCGCTCAAGCTCGACTTCGAAGTAAATTGAGAATGGAAAGCGCTCGACCACACACCGCCTCAGATTACCCTGAACGAGCGGATAGATTTCCGGGGCTTTCCGAATCCGGTCAAGCGAAATCTCAACGCAGTCCAGGAATTCCAATCCCAAGCCCGCTCGCTGCAATTCGTACCAGGCGACGGCAAGCTCCAACTCGCCACCGGCTCGCGCCGTGTACCGAAGGTTCACTTGTATTGCTCGCGGATCGTCTGGTGAACCTGCTTCCAGTCGTGTAGATCGGCCTCTCCCGTCCGATGCGCGTGCAATCGGCGCTCCAGTTCACTTCGATGCCACTCCGGCATCGGAAGAGCGTGGTTGTCGGCAGCGATTGAATCCCAGACGTCCTCGACGAGCAGCAACTTATCGGCGAGATCAAGCTTTCCTATTTCATTTTTCAGTTGTTCGATGGTCATATGGTGAATACCCTCAATTTTAGTCGTTGGGCTGCCCACCATTAGAGCATTCACCCGGCCGCCTGTCAATCGGGCCCAAGGCGTCGCAAGGTAGTGGGTTCAAGATATGCCGATCGGGCATGCCGACGCGATGGATTGCCTACATTGATCTTCGCGCGGCCCGAAGAGAAACACCCGCGCATCTTCCCGATGCGCGGGTGATTGTTAGCGGATTCGCCGTGTGGACGCTATTTCGCGGCGGCTTCTTCTTCGAGCACGGCCATGCCCCGTGTCCAGACGTCGTCGCGGGTGATTTTACCCGCGTCCAGGCGCTTGATGATTTCGCGCTGGGCGATGTAGTCCTTGTTCTCCTGGCCGGCCTTGCTCTGGAGCATGCGCCAGGCCTTGCGGCGCTCGACGTTGAAGAGCACCATCTGGCGGGACAGCTTCATGGGGATGCGCTTGCCGTTGTTGCCTTCGACAATCACGTAGGATCCGAAATCGGGCACATAGCTCCGCGAAGCCGGATCGAGGTAGCGGCGGTTGACCACGTCGTTCTGCTCGATGCAGAGCAGGAGGTTGTCCAGCAGGATCATGCCCTGAATTTCCTCGCCGGTGGCCTTTTTGATGTGCTGGCGGAAGCGCGCCTCGGTGGCCGCCCAGTGGGCCACGGTGTAGTTGTACTTTTCCTTCGTTCCCTTGATGGTGACTTCCATCCAGTCGCGGTCGGGGTTGCGGTTGCCCTTGATGCTGAGGGCGTCGGCGTAGGTTTCGCCCAGGGCCGGGTTGAAGGTGAATTCCGGCAGGCCGCGCGAGTCGCGCACGGACTTCGCCTGCTGGGTGGCCATGTCGTCCGCCACGCCGTGCTCCGGCTGGCAGGTGGTGTAGCAGTGGAAGAAAGCCGTGCCGCGGTAGGTGAGGCCGTCGAGCAGGCTCTTGTAGAACTTGGGCTCGTCGGCCATGGATACCTGGCCCACATACGGGGAGCCGTGGCCGGCGGTGAAGGACTCGGCGATGTTCTTCATTTCCACGAGCTTGCCCTGCGAGGCCTTGCCGAACTGATTCATATCGAAGCCGCCGGTCATGGGGGAGGCGTCGGAGTTCTGGCCGCCGGTGTTGGAGTACACCTGCGTGTCGAGCATGAGGCACTTCACGTTGGGCCGGTTCTGCACGATCACCTTCGAGACGTTCTGGTACCCGATGTCGCCCATGCCGCCGTCGCCACCGACGCACCAGACCTTCGGCAGTTCGGCCACCTCCTGGTCCGTCATGATGGCGTCGGTGAAGTGCGTGAAATTGAAGTAGTCCTGCTCGGAGGTTTTCTCGCCGGCCAGCAGTTGATCCGCGAGGCGCTCCGGCACGATCGAGAAGCGCGCGTTTTCGATCATGAAGCTCTCGCCCATCAGCCAGCTGATGGTGGCGCCGTCCTGGAAGAGGGAATTCATCCAGGGGTACGGATGCGGGTTGTTCGGCGGGGTCGAGCCGTACACGGTGTTGCAGCCCGTGTGCGCGCCCATCGCCATGACCGACATGCCATTGGAGAGCCGCCCGTCGAGGGCCTGGAGGCTGTCGTGGTTGAAGGCGGTCTGACGGAGCACGGCGACAACGGCCTCAACGGCCTGCGCATCGCTGATCGCGCCATGCGCTTCCAGGCGCGCCAGCGTGTCCTCGTCGGTTTCGCCGCCGAGGCCCATCAGGACGTGCGCCACGGAGCGCTTGAACGTTTCGTGCGCCTCGGGATCGTCCTTCTTCCAGGCCGCCAGCAGGGCGACGCCGTTCTTCTCCAGTTCATCGGCCTTTTTGCGCAGGCGGCGGGCCTTGTTGTGGTAGAGCGGCCGCATGTAGGCTTCGGTGATAGACGCCAGCGCGTGCAGGACCGATTTCTCGCCGCACCCCGCGCAGGCGCCGTCGCCGGAAACCAGCGCTTCGTAGTTTTTCCGCACCATCAGGTGGTTGCGGAGGGCGGCCTGGCGGGACTGTTCGGGTGTCTCCGCGTCGTACAGGCCCAGGTACTTGTTCGGCGTCTCGGGCAGCAGGTCGAAGAAGTTCTGTGCGGACGTGATGCCCGAGTTCACTTCCTCGTTGTCCGGCACCATCACGAGCGCGTTGTGGTCGCCGCATTCGGTGACGCACTCGCCGCAGCCCTTGCAGAGGTCAGACACGAAGATCGAGAAGACGCCGCCCGCGCCGGCTTCCTTCTTCTCGCGGCTGGCGAACACCGCGTTTACCTTCGAATAGGCCACCGGCACCTTATTCAGCACGGTTTCCAGCTCGGTGCGCGCCTGCCCGGTTGCGTAGCCCTGCAGATCCACTTCGTCCATGATCAACTCGACATAACTCGGCGCGGTGTCGCTCTTGGACTGCTCCAGCATCTTCGCGCGCACCGTCTTGTCGAGATCGGGCACGGCCGCCAGCAGCTTCTCGCGGCCCGCCGGTTCGGACACATAATTCGTAATCGCCGTTCGCAGTATCGTCTCCAGATCCTGCGCCGTATTCGGCAGCGCGGTATCGGGGCAGGCCGCGATGCACTCCATGCACTGCGTGCAGTTCTCGGGGATCCACTTCGGCGTTTCCCGCCGGGATCCGTACTTCGACGAGGTAGCGCCGGTGCCCGCCGCCATAATGCCCACCGCCGCGAGCGGCGAGGCCGGCTGATCGTAGCCCAGCCCGGCGCGGAATTCGTCATCGAAAGTCTTGAGCTTGTACATCGGCACGCGCTCGGGCTGCGCCTCGGGCGTTCCGCAGCCGCAACGCGCGCCACAGCCGCCCACCGCTTCCAGGGCCACGCCACGCATCGAGGAAGCGTCCATCGCGGCCACATCGCCGTAGTGCACCTGCTGAAGGCGCAAGCCGCCCTGGATCATGACCTGCATGTTCGACTGGACGACGGCTTCGCCGAAGCGCCCAAATTTCTTCTGGTACTGCGCGAGCACGAGTTCCTGGAAAAGCTCCTCGGAGATGCCGAACTGGCTCAACAGCGGGGACACCTTGAAGAAGGCGCCCAGGAAGGCGTTGCCCTGCATGCGGAGCTGGAGGTCGTGCCGGTCCGTCGCTTCCTTGGCGATATCGAAGCCGGGGAGAATGTAGACCTTGATGCGCTTGTCGATGATCTCCTGCCGGTACTTCTTCGGGATGCGCGTCCAGGCCTTTTCCGGGGTCTCATCCGATTCCCACACCAGCGTGCCGCCCTCGGCGATGCCGTCGATGGGGTTGATGTGGGTAAAGGCGCGCGGGTCGCAGCACAGCACCACGTTCACGTGGCGCAGGTCGCAGTTTACGCGGACGCGCTCCGGTGCGGCCACGAGGAAGTACGAGGTGGGCGAGCCCTTCTTTTCCGACCCGTATTTCGGGTTGGCGCTGATGTGGATTACCTCGCCGGGCTGTCCCAGTTCGTCCTTCACGCCGTCGCGATCGGCGACGTGCGTGCCGATTTCACCGACGATCTCGGCGAGGTTCTTGCCCGTGGTGATCATGCCCCAGCCGCCAATCGAGTGGAGGCGCACCGCGACGGCGTTCTCCGGGAGCAGCGAGGGGGTTTCGGCGGAGCGGACGTTGTAGGGGTGGTCGATGCCGAGGGTGAAGAAGGAGGCGCCATCGGCCAGGCGCTTGCCGTCCTGCCGGTTCACGAGCCCCTGGGTGTATTCGTAGGCGCCGATGATATCCTCGGGCCGAAAATCGCGGGAGCCAAGCCCGTAGATGCCGGTGGCGATGTGCGGCATTTCGGAGGGCGCGATTGCGGGAATGCCGGCGTAGGCCAGCCCGTCGTAGTTCTGGAGGGCCTTGCTGAGGGCGGTGCGGATGTCGCGCGCCATGGGGTTGTCGCCCGCGAGCGGCTCGTCCGTGCGCTCCAGAATGATGACCTGCTTCTTGCCCTTCAGGGCCTCGACAATCGCCGCCTCGGGGAAGGGCCGGATCACGTTCAGGTGGATGGAGCCGACCTTGGCGTCACGCGTGGCGCGCAGGTAGTCGCAGGCGGCCTCGATATTCTCCGCCGCCGAACCCAGGGACACATAGACCGTGTCCGCGTCGTCCGTCTTGTATTTCGAGACGAGGCCATAGTGCCGCCCGGTAAGCTTCCCGAATTCGGCGTAGGCGTCTTCCAGGAAGCCGAGGATCGGCTCGATGAAGTTGTTCCGGCGCGCCGCCACGCCGTTCATGTAGTGTTCCTGATTCTGCACGGGGCCGATCATCGCCGGGTGCTGCAGGTCGATCACCTTGGGCACGCGCAGGCGTTTCGGCCCGAAGAGCACGCGCTGCGCCTCGGTCGGGCAGTTGATCAGATCATCCGGGGACCCCAGGAACTCGCGAATCAGGTCGGACTCGTGCTTGAGGAAGGTGCGCTCCAGGTGGGAGGTCAGGAAACCGTCCTGAATGTTAATGCCCGGCGTGAGAGACAGCTCGGTGACCTTGCGTATGATCAGGGCCTGATCCGCCGCCTGCTGGGCGTCCTTGCCGAACAGCATGATCCAGCCCGTGTCGAGGGCCGCGTAGATGTCGTCGTGGCCGCAGTGCACGTTGAGCGCGTGCTTGGTCAGGGCGCGGGCGGCCACCTGCACCACCATGGTCGAGAGTTTGCCGGGGGCGTGGTAGTACTGCTCCAGCGCGTAGACAATGCCCTGCCCGCTGGTGAAGTTCACCGTGCGGCGGCCGGTCACCGAGTAGGCGATGGCGCCGCCCTGGGCCGCGTGCTCGCCCTCGCATTCGATGGCGATCTTCTGGCGCCCGAAGACGTTCAGCTTGCCTTCCGCATACGACTGCTGGTAGAGCTCGCCCATTTCCGTGGAGGCGGTGATCGGGTAGAAGATGCCGCCGTCGGTCACCCGGGTTTCGGTATGGTAGGAAACGAGCTGGTTCCCGTTGGTCGTAATGCGTATGCCGGGATACTTCGGTGTCGACATGAAGTTGGTGCCTTTCTCTCAATGCCCGTTCCGGTGTGGAAACGAACTCATGCGGAATACAGCGTCGAGGGCGCGATGGCCGCCACTGCCCGGGTGAGGCTCCGCGGTAGGGCCGCCTCGGGAGACGGTCCGGGTGCAGGCGCCCTGAATTGACGCCCAACCCACGTGCGGAAGCGTATTCTATCGTATTCCCAAAACCCAACGCCAATCCCGGATGAACCGCCATTCACCACCGCAGGCGCAAGCCGGAATGAACCCGGGGGCCGGATTCTGGAAGATTTCTATCCTCTGGAGCTTGTTTTCGCTATAATGAAACTCATAGACTTGCGCGCTTTTGGACGGGCCTGTGGCCCAATCCGCGGGTCACTAGCTGGAGCCCGTTCTTGCGTCCTGGAGGCTCCTCCTATGCGATCAACACCGTATCGCGCGCTCCCATTCCTGGCCTGCCTGCTTTTTTCCCTCTCCCTGATCGGCTGCCCAACGCCGCCGGCCAAACCCAATGCCGCGTTCACCGCGACGCCCACCTCCGGGACCGCACCACTTACGGTCCAGTTCACGGATAGCTCCGCTTCGGGCGGCAGTCCCATCACGGCCTGGGCGTGGAACTTCGGCGACGGTGGGACGAGTAGCCAGAAGAACCCAACCCACGTTTACGGGGCCGCCGGTAGTTATACCGTCACCCTGACCGTAACCACCGCCAACGGGAGCGACACCGAGACGAAGGGTGGGATGATTACGGTTACGGAGGACGCGGCGTGGGCCCCGAACACGGAAACCTTCAACGTCTCGATAGCGCCCGAGGTGCTCCGGGTTCCGAAGGCGGAGCTTGAGAACGTGATTCTGCAGTGGAACCCCGACGAGCACGCCTACCTGCTGGACAAGACGGAAACCGACCGGCTTGGCCTGACGCTGGACGTGGGCGATCCTCTCTTATTGGACGGAATCGAAATTGGACGGATCACGGTGGTCGATGTGGACGGCACGGAAGTCTACGTCGAAACCGAGATGATCCCGCTCAATGAGGTCTTTCCGGACGGGGAAATCAGCTGGGATTACGGGGTGGAGTTCACGGAAGAGACCGTGAAGAGCATTGAAATCCCGGGTGTTGGGGTGTTTCCGGTCAAGGCGGGCACGCCCATCAATATCACCTTTGAACAGGGCGGGTTCAAGTACGAGCTGAAGGTCACGCTGGATGGCGCGACGGCCGATTACGACTTCACCGTCACCAAGGGCGTTGGCCCGGCGACGAAGGGGCGTCTCACCGCCAAGGGCCAGATTGTCCGGTTCCGGAGCCGGAATCAAACGCGTTTTGACGGGGGCGAGCTGACGGAATTCGGGCATGAATTAAACGGCATGCGCGGAACCGCGGAGCTTAAACTCGTCGTAACGGCCTCCGGGAACGACGCCATCGATTATAAGCTGCCGGTGCCGATTATGAATATCCCCTTCGTGGTGGGCCTCGTACCGGTGAAGCTGAAGATCGGCGCGCAGTTCGTGGTGAACGCCGCGGTGCCGCTCGACGGCAGCGCGCAGGTGGGCACGACCTTCACCTACGACAGCGATCTCGGGCTGGATTTCGACGGGGTCACGGTCCAGGCGGGCGGTCGCGCGGGCGACACCACGTTTGGCGACCCGCTTCACATGACCGGGGCGTCCAGCGCGATTTCCGCCAATTTCGGCATCGGGTTCCCGCGGGTGTCGCTCGACATCGCGGGGGGAACGCTGGTGCCCTGGGCGCAGACGGCGTTCCTGATTGGCGGGTCCTACACGTTCACGCCGGCGTGCCAGACGGCCGACGCCCAGTTTATCGGCGCGGTTGGCTACGACCTGGGCATCCTGGGCTTTGAACTGGCCAGCGGCACGAAGACTCTTTTCACCCAGAAGAAGGAACTGCTCCGCGCCGGCAATTGCCCGCCCTCGAAACTCGCCGACCTGTCGGCCCTGTGGCTGATGGAGGATTTCGCGCCGATCCCGATGAATTAGGCCGGTGAAGCGACCGCCGGCATGCCAGACTGCTCCCGCACCGCCGCCACCAGGGCGGCGGGGTCGCGGGGGGAGACCACGATGACGCGGTTCTCCGCGCGGATGACGACCGCGTGCGCGGGATGGGTGACGAAGGCCCGGTAGTTGCCCAGGGCCTTGTTCCGAAACAGCCCGGCGAAGCAGAAGAGGCCACCATTGCCGAAGAGCCGTATTGAGCGCTTCATGGCGTCCGGGTCGGCGTAGACCTCCGCCACCCGGCCAAGCTCCAGGTGGGATGACCAGCCCAGCCGCCGCACGCGGAGGTTTCCGTCTTCCATAGCGTAGCCGCGAATGGCGAAGAGCGGGCTGGTCACCAGGAGGGCCAGCGGCATGCCGACCATGGACAACGTCCAGGCCAGCATGTCGCGCGGGCCGGTCCAGAGTCCGACGGCGAGCAGGCCGACCATAAGGGCCATGCAAAGCCAGGTCGCCAGGTGAAGCAGGCCACACCAACGTGCGGCGGGATAGTATTCGCGGTCCATGGGGTGTTCCTCCGGCGCCAATACCGCTGGCGCCGGAGATTTATTCAGCGAGGGTGCACTTCGTGACCCCCGCCGGGACATACCCCCGCGTTTGGGGCGCTTGCCGCCGGGAAAACGGGTGTCGGGTTTACGCGGGGGTGTGCGTTCCAGGATCGGGCGTATGTGCGCGGGTGCGTCCCTTGTCCGCGGCTACTGCGCCCAGTAGTCGAATACGCAGACGTCCGTCACCTTGCCGTCGAGCTTCGCGACGAAGGCCTTGTGCGCCTCGTGGACGATGTATGCGTCGAGGTCTTCCTGGCTGTGGAAGGTCAGGGTGTAAGCGTGGGTCAATCCCTTGTCGAGGCCTTCCTTGCTGACGTTCGTGCCCCATTCGAAGTCCTTGATCAGGTCGATTTCCTGTTTGAGGGCGACAAAGGCCTCCGAGATCGCCTTGGCGCTCGCTTCGTCCGCATACTTGAACATCACAATGTGGCGCAATACCTTCACGTCTTCTTCCTTCTCCACGGCGTTTACGCGGACCGCGGCCACCGACAGGCCCAGGGCGACCAGGGCCATTCCGACAACGAGTGTGCGTTTCATCTCAAAACTCCTCCTCGATTACGCGACCGGCATCACAGCCGGCGTACAGTTCTTCCAGCGGCACACGGGTGACCTTGGTGGTCTGGAGACCATTCTCCACCCGCCGGTCGCCGGCACAATACCCAAGCAATACCTGATCCCCGATGAAATCCATGGCGATATAGCAGTACCAGCCGTCCGCCAGGTCTTCGAGCGTCTTCACGACATGCCACGTGCGGCCGTCGTCCTTCGAGAGTGCGGCGCGCAACGGCGTGCGCTTGCCGCGGCGGGACTCGTCCACATCGGTATGGTCGTTCCACACCAGCAGAAGGTCGTCGCGGCCCGGGATCCGCTCCACGGTGGCGGGCGACGTGGGCGACAGGAGGTTCGTGCGCGCGGGTTCGCTCCAGGTCACGCCGCCGTCGGTCGAGATGGAACGGTATTGCGCGCCGTCGCTCGTGCGGCACAGCATCAGCACGCGCCCGTCCTGTAGTTCGAGGACGAGCGGCTCCTGCAGGCCCGATCGCACCGATTCCGGGAGCGACAGCAGGCTGTCGCTCAGGCGCCAGGTCTGGCCGTTGTCGTCGGAGATGGCGCAGAGCGCCTGGCCGGGATGGAACCCCTCCTGACCTTTCAATACGTGGCGCGCCGCCGGAATGAGCAACCGCCCGCTCGCCAGCTGGACGAGCCGGTCGTTGTTCACCACGTAATAACCCAGCGGGTCCGTGATACAGGCCACCGGCGCGGACCAGGTCTTCGCCTCGTCGGTGGAGCGCAGGAACATCGGGATGCATTCGTCCACCTCGACCTTGTTCAGGTACAGCAGCGCGATGGAGCCATCCTGGAGGCGCAGGAGCGACACGGACATAATGTTGCGCCCGCCGGAATACGGGATGATGACCGTATCCTCGGTGTCCCACGTTGCGCCGCCGTCCGACGAGAAACGGCCGGCCAGATGCGCGGTGGCGTGGTCGCCCGCGCCCCCGGTGAAGTGCGTGTAGACAAACAGCACGCGCCCGTCCTTCAGTTCAATGAAATCCCCCTCCGAATTGCGGGGGTTGTCGTCGCTCGGGGAGAGGAGCAGGTTTGCGGGCATCGAAATGGCGTCCGCGGCCGCCGTGATCGGGGTAAGGGGCAGGAAACAGAGCATCAGGCACAGCATGAGAAATCGCATCACAGGGGTTCCTTTCACCCGCGCATACTACCCGATGTACGCCACGCCGCGCCAACGTGCAGGCCAGGGCAATCGCATTTGAACTCGATCTCGGTATATGGGCGTAAACTTGAATCGATTTGGGACCTTGAATCAACGATAGTGAGCGTTTTGGAGCGCCGGCATCAGTGCCGGCAAGGATGCCAGCGCTCCAACACGCGCCCTTTTGAACATTGAAGGTGGTTCATGTGGCGCCCGGCTCGAGTTGGAAGTTCAAATGCGAGTAACACTTTAGCGGTCTGAAGTGCGGACCAGTATATGTTTTTACTAATGGAGCCGGCGTTCAATAGTTGTCTTGCGCCGGTGGCGCAAGTTGCCGGCGGGCCGCCGGCGCTCCATAGTTTTTTGCGCCAGTGGCGCAAGTTGCCGGCGGGCCGCCGTCAGAGTTCGGCTTCCGGGAGCATGAGCTCGATGAAGCGGCGGGCCTGGGGGCTGAGGAATTTTCCTTTGCGGATGACGACGCCGTAGGTGCGGTTGGGGAAGAATTCGCCGGCGGGTATTACGGCGAGCTTTTCTTCGCCGGTGATGCAGATGCTCATGACGACGGAGATGCCGAGGCCGAGCTCGACGTATTTCTTGATCACCTCCCACCCGCCCACTTCCATGGCGACTTCGTAGGGGAGGCCGTGGGACTTGAAGACGGAATCCACGGTGCTCCAGGTGCTGAGGTGGCGCGGCGGCAGGATGAGCGGGTACTTGCTGATCTCTTTCAGGGTCAGATGCTTTTTCCCGGCGAGCGGGTGGTCCGGCGCGGTGATCAGCAGTGGCTCGTAGCTCACGATGGGATGGAAGTCGATATCCTCCGGCGCCTGGAGCATCGGGCCCACGGCGAAATCCACGTGCCCCGCGCGCAACTGCGCGAGCCCCTCGGCCCCGGTGACGTTGTGGAGCTTGAGTTCGATACTCGGGTGGGCCTTCCGGAAGCGCTCGACATACTCGGGCAGGACGTACAGAATCGTGGACCAGCCCGCCGCCAGATCGATCCGGCCCTGCTCGACGTTGCCGCGGCGCGCGGAGAACTCGTTCGAAAGGTTGTCGATACGTTCCACGAGCGGCATGGACAGCTCGAAAAGCAGCTCGCCGTCCGGGGTGAGCTTGATCCGGGGGCCGCGGCGCTCAAAGAGTGTGACGTCCAGTTCCCTTTCGAGGGCCTGGATCTGGAGCGAGACGGAGGGCTGGCTGAGAAACATGCGCTCGGCCGCCTTGGAGATGCTGCCATCGGCGGCGGCGTAGCAGAAGCCCCGGAGTTGCTGCAGGCGGTTTTGCTTGTAGCGGAATTCGTTCTTGGGCATGGCGCCTCCCGGCGGGGGCGGTGCTTGGGAAAAACCTACCGCCCGGTCGTATACTGATCGGTATACCATTATTGCAATTTTTTAATCTCAGCGGCAATAGCATATACGCAGCCAATATTAAACATTGAAACAACTGATTTGTCATACACGTAGATCGAGTGGTAGCCTTAACTTAGACCGGGCCGAGAGCAGCTGGGTCTGGTCGTGCATGGTTTCAAGGCAGTGTTTTTGACACGGAGCGCAAAGCGCTCATTCCATTTTAATCCCTTATCTTGAAAGGACATGCATCCATGGCATCCATCGATGTGCCCGAGGGCCTGGAAATCCTGGGACCCGTATCGGACACGCATGCGACGATCCTGACCCGGGACGCGCTTACCTTCTACGCCACCCTGCACCGCGCCTTTAATCCCCGGCGTCTGGAGCTCCTGGAGAAGCGCAAGGCGCGCCAGGCGGAGCTGGACTTGGGCGCCCTGCCCGATTTCCACCCCGAAACCCAGTCCGTGCGCGACGGCGACTGGCGGGTGGATCCCGTACCGGCCGATTTTCAGGATCGCCGCGTCGAAATCACCGGCCCGGTGGATCGCAAGATGGTGATCAACGCACTTAATTCCGGCGCGAAGACCTACATGGCGGATTTTGAGGACTCGCACGGCCCGACCTGGGAAGCGACGCTGGACGGTCAGGTAAACCTGTACGACGCGATCCGCCGCCAGATCGATTTCACGGCGCCGAACGGCAAGGAATACAAGCTCAACGCGCAGGTGGCGACGCTGATTGTGCGCCCGCGCGGCTGGCACCTTTCCGAGAAGCACGTGCTGGTGGACGGCGAGCGGGCGTCGGGGAGCCTCTTCGATTTCGCGCTGTATTTCTTCCACAACGCGAAGTACCGCGCCGAACAGGGGTCCGGCGTGTACCTGTACCTGCCGAAGATGGAGCACTACCTCGAGGCGCGCCTGTGGAACGACGTGTTCGAGAAGGCGCAGGAGCTGCTCGGCCTGCCGCGGGGCACGGTGAAGGGGACGGTGCTTATCGAGCACATTCTCGCGGCGTTCCAGATGGACGAGATCCTGTACGAGCTTCGCCACCACAGCGGCGGGCTGAACTGTGGCCGCTGGGACTACATTTTCAGCTACATCAAGAAATTCGCCCGGAAAGAGGAGTACCTGGTGCCGGATCGTGCGCTGGTCGGCATGACCACGCCGTTCATGCGCGCCTACTCGCTGGCCTGCATCAAAACCTGCCACAAGCGCGGCGCGTTCGCGATGGGCGGCATGGCGGCGCAGATCCCGATCAAGAACGATCCGGAAGCGAACGACAAGGCGATGGCGAAGGTGCACGCGGACAAGAAGCGCGAGGCCGAGGATGGCCACGACGGCACGTGGGTGGCGCACCCGGCGCTGGTCGCCATTGCGATGGAAGAATTCGACAAGGTGCTGGGCGACAAGCCGAACCAGATCGACAAGCAGCGGGACGATGTGCGGGTGTCGCAGGCGGCGCTGCTGGAGATCCCGGCGGGCGCGATCACGGAGCACGGCATTCGCGAGAACATCAAGGTGGGCGTGCAGTACCTGGAGGCGTGGCTGCGCGGCGTGGGGTGCGTGCCGCTGTACAACCTGATGGAAGACGCGGCGACGGCGGAGATCTCGCGCACACAGCTTTGGCAGTGGGTGCACAACCCGAAGGCGGTGCTGGACGACGGCCGCCCGGTGACCCTCGAGCTGGTGCGCCAGATCGCGGGAGAAGAAATGGACGCGATCCAGGCCGAAGTGGGCGCGGATCGCTTTGAATCGGGCAAGTACCACGAGGCGGCCCGGCTTTTTGACGAGTTTACGGCAAACGGGGAGCTGGCGGAGTTTCTTACGCTGGCGGCCTACGAGCAACTGGACTAACCCCTGGCGTATCGCAAGGACAACAAGGACGACAACGACATGAGCAGTGACAACGGCAAGAACCAGAACCCCCTGATCGATCAGGATGAAGTCCAGGCCATTAAGGCCCTCTGGGAGTCCGACCGCTTTAAGGGCGTCACCCGCCCGTACACCGCCGAGAAGGTGCTCGAGCTGCGCGGCTCGATGAAGATCGAATACACGATCGCCACGAAGATGGCCGAGAAGCTCTGGGGCTACGTGAACGAGCCCGGCGACGGCTACGTGAACGCGCTGGGCGCCCTGACGGGCAACCAGGCGATCCAGCAGGTGGAGGCGGGGCTCCGCGCGATCTACCTGTCCGGCTGGCAGGTGGCGGGCGACGCGAACCTGTCCTGCACGATGTACCCCGACCAGAGCCTGTACCCGTCGAACAGCGTCCCGGCGATCGTGGAGCGCATCAACAACGCCCTCATGCGGCGCGACCAGGTGCAGACGATCAGCGGCGTGAAGAAGCACGATTACTTCCAGCCCATCGTGGCGGACGCGGAAGCCGGTTTCGGCGGCCCGCTGAACGCGTACGAGCTGATGCTGCAGATGATCCAGGCCGGCGCGGCGGGCGTCCACTTTGAGGACCAGCTGGCTTCCGCGAAGAAGTGCGGCCACCTGGGCGGCAAGGTGCTTGTGCCGAGCCGCGAGTTCATCGGCAAACTCAACGCCGCGCGCCTGGCGGCGGATGTCGCGGGCGTGCCGACGGTGCTGGTGGCCCGCACCGACGCGGACGCGGCCGGCCTGCTGACCAGCGACATCGATGATCGCGACCAGCCGTTCTGCACCGGCGAGCGCACGGTGGAAGGCTTCTACGTGACGCGGCCGGGCATCGAGCAGGCGATCGCGCGCGGCCTGAACTACGCGCCCTATGCCGACCTGATCTGGTGCGAGACCAGCACGCCGGACCTGGCCGCCGCGAAGCAGTTCGCCGAGGCCATCCACGCGCAGTATCCCGGGAAGCTCCTGGCGTACAACTGCTCGCCGTCGTTCAACTGGCGGGCGAAGCTGAGCGACGCGGACATCGCGCGCTTCCAGAACGAGATCGGCGCGATGGGCTACAAGTTCCAGTTCATCACGCTGGCGGGCTTCCACAACCTGAACCTGGGCATGTGGAAGCTGGCGAACGGCTACCGCGAGCGCCAGATGTCGGCCTTCGTGGAGATGCAGCAGGAGGAGTTCGCGGAGGAGAAGAAGGGCTTCGGCGCGGTGAAGCACCAGGCCTTCGTGGGCACGGGCTTCTTCGACGCGATCACGAACGCCGTGAGCGATGGCGAGTCCTCCGTCACCGCGCTGAGCGGTTCGACGGAAGCCGAGCAGTTCCACTGAGCCGGCAACGATAGTAGAAAAAACGGGCCGCTTCGGCGGCCCGTTTTTTTTAGGCTGGAGGCTTTAGGCTGGAGGCTTTAGGCTGGAGGCTTTAGGCTGGAGGTGAAGGGTGAAGGGTGAAGGGTGAAGGGTGAAGGGTGAAGGGTGAAGGGTGAAGGGTGAAGGGTGAAGCGTGAAGGGCGAAGGGCGAAGGGCGAAGGGCGAAGGGCGAAGGGGGAAGGGGGAAGGGGTGACAGGCTTTGGGCTGATACGGGGTAAGCCTTTTTCGCTTTACAGCGGCGCGCCTTTCGGGGTACGCTGTTGTGTGCAGCACGGAGTGGAGAGTGTAGCGTATGGGCAGGCAAACGATCACGGTCGAGGAGCTGGATGACATCCGGCGTCAGTGTGCGGCGTTGCAGGCGGACTGGGAGCGCCTGTATCAAATCGCGGCGGCGGCGTCCGACGGCAGCGCGGCTGAACGCGAGTTGGCGCTTATTCAACTGCAGGGCCGCCTGTCGTGCGACTATCCCGTGCTCGCGCACTGGCGCAAGGCCAATTTCGGGCTGGCCTCGGGCATCAACAACCTGGTGGCCCGCGCGGGCAGCATGGCGGCCTTCGCCCGGGACGCGCGCGCGGGCAATGGCCCCCTCCTCCGGGACTGGCAGGCGGTGCAGGAAACGATCACGCGCGTGCGCGGCCTGTTGGAGGCGGCCCGCGACCAGGCGCGCGCGGGGAAGCCGGTGAAACTGCCGAAGGAGGTCGCCGCGGCGGTGGAGCGGGATCCGTGGCCAATCGAGTTGTGGATGCGTAAACTCGCCGTGGCCGGCGCCGTTCTGGCGGGGTGTGGTCTTCTCTTCCTGCTTATGCGGCCGTACCTGCTCGAAACGCGCTTCTTCAAGTGGCTCGACAAGAGCTACAACCGATGGGAATTGCGCAACTATCCGGAATTCCAGCCGCCGCCGAACAGCTGAATACCCAGCCACCATCTCCGGAGCCGCCCCCCCCTCACCCTTTCCGCCCGCGGCGGACGCGCCGCTTGGCCGTGGCGCACTTGGAAGGGGCAGGGACAGCAGGGGCGGCAGGGGCCGCGGAGATCGGCGGGGCGTGGCTCGTAGGCCTTCACCCTTCACCCTTTCCGCCTGCGGCGGACGCGCCGCGCCGTCACCCCAAGACGTGGAATCCTCCCGGGCGGGATCGGTACCATAGCGGCTTGTTTTTCAACCCGGGAGATGTACGCATGCGCAAGGAATCGCTGGATTTTCTGAAGAAGTTGCTGGCCACGCCGAGCCCCTCGGGCTTTGAAGAGAAGATCCAGCGGGTCTGCAAAAGCTACATGGAGCCGTTTACGGACGAAATCTACAAGGACGTCCACGGCAACCAGTACCACGTGCTGAACAAGAAGGCGGACATCCGCATCATGCTGGCGGGGCACGTGGACGAGATCGGCCTGATGGTGAACACCATCGATTCCAAGGGCTTCATCGGCTTCGTGCCGATTGGCGGGGTCGACGGTACGGTGCTGGGCGGACAGCGGGTCACGGTGCATGGCGCGAAGGGCGCGGTGGAGGGCGTGATCGGGCGCAAGGCGATCCACCTGACGCCGGAAGCCGACCGGAACAAGCCGCTGGAAATGCACCAGATGTGGGTCGATATCGGCGCGAAGGACAAGAAGGACGCCGAGAAACACGTGGGTATTGGCGACCCGATCACGATTTCGGTCGGCTACCAGGAACTCCTCAACGACATGGTGGTCGCGCGCGCGCTGGACGATCGCGTGGGCGCGTTTGTGATCCTCGAAGCCGTCCGGCTGCTGGCGAAGAAGAAGATC
The DNA here is from genome assembly GCA_019637335.1 of Candidatus Hydrogenedentota bacterium. Classification (NCBI taxonomy): domain Bacteria; kingdom Pseudomonadati; phylum Candidatus Hydrogenedentota; species Candidatus Hydrogenedentota bacterium. Next base: position 881,698 of record JAHBVV010000001.1, read on the forward strand.
AACGTGGCGGTGTACGCGGTGACCACGGTCCAGGAGGAGATCGGGCTGCGCGGGGCCATCACCAGCGCCTACGGCTGCGATCCGCATGCGGGCCTGGCGGTGGACGTGGCGTGGGCGACGGACCACCCCAAGGGCGAGGGTGATCGCTACGGCGAGACGGCCATCGGCGAGGGCCCGATCATCAGCCGCGGCCCGAACATCAACCCGGTGGTCCACAAGGGCATCCTCGCGGCCGCGAAGAAGGCGAAGATCCCGATCCAGCACCTGGCGATGCCGCGCGGCACGGGCACCGACGCCAACGCGATGCAGCTGAGCCGCGGCGGCACGGCCACGGGCCTGATCGGCATTCCCAACCGCTACATGCACACGCCTGTGGAACTGGTTTCCCTCAAGGACGTGGAAAACGCGGCAAAGCTCATCGCCGAGTGGATCCTGTCGCTCAAGGCAAACGCGAGCTTTATTCCGCAGTAGCCGGGAGACTGGTTCGAATATACACGCTCGAATACCGCCTTACCTACTTTATATAAGACACGTTGCAGCACGTTTAACCAAGAGGCGACGGGACAGACCCGCCGGTTGGGGTGGTTGTGGTGGAGGACTTCGGTGACCCCGGCCGGGACATACCCCCGCGTGGTGGCTTTTGTGGGTGGGGTTGGGTGTTTGTCTGGACGTTGGGTGTTGTGGGCTGGGTGTAGCGTTTGTGCGGCGGTACGTCCCTTGTGCGCGCTGACGGGATTGCACGGGCAAGCCCCTGGGGGCTTGACCGTGGCACACCTGAGGTGATGAGGGGCGGACGGGGTGACTCTGGGGCGCCGGCCTGTCCTGCGGCGATGCCGCGGCGGGGTATTGACGGGCGGGCGCGCTTGTGTTAGGTTGCGGGTAGGGTAGTTCTCGGGAATGCGGCGGAATGGCGCTTCCGGGTGCTTTTGTGTACTCTTCGTGGGAATACGGATCGGCGCAGGTGCTCCAGATGAATTTGCACATGGGCGCGCATGTGGTGAGCATCGTGGTCGCAATGATGGCGTCGGGTCAGTCAATTCAGGCAGCTTGGATATTGAGATGCGGACGATAGGTCCTGGCGCGGTTTTGCTTGAAACGAATGGCGGATATTAATAGTGGGTACTATCTGGCGATATAGGTTTTCGAGCGCCCTCATAACCGTTGTTGCGTTCACAACTGTGATTTTGACAACGGGAGCGCATTCGCAAGCTTCCGAGGGCGCCCGCCGGTCACACATAATTCGTGCTCCGGTCTCGGCTACTCTGGAATTCGTGGCTCCCCCAAGCGGCGGGACATTAACTTTGGTGAATAAGGCGTCGGGGAACCAATGCTCCGTGTCCATGGAGACGAAAGCGGATCAATCGCCCCAAGAGATTGGGCGATGGCTTGGGGAACTTGTTGCAGAGTATCCCATATCGAAGTTCATGGTCTCTCTCCATATAGGGGATCCGGAAAATTACGTCATGCACTGGCTCAGAGAACCTCGTCTGGAGTTGAGAGGAATCCCCGGCGAGTACGCTCTAGGCGGAACGGAGAACGGCCTCGGAATCCCACCGCCGATTGGGAGCCTGAGCGCAGGGTTTGATTCGGAGTCGCAACGGCATACGTTCCGCTGGCATGAAAAGGAAGGCGAATATACGAAAGTCGCGTTTTCCAGCCACATTGGCTACGGGAAGGTCGTTTCGGGCCCTCGCGTTGTTTCTACCGGCATGCCGTTCCACACACTTCCAGCCGAGCCGCCCGGAAATGGCTCGTACAGATCGGTTTACGTGGTCGGACTAAAAGAAGACGTACCCTCAAATGCGTCGCACATTTATGCTAACAAGTCGGAACAGATTGAATACTTCTATAGGCCGTTTACGAACGGGATTGCCCCGAATTGGACTGCCTGGGAGGTGGCCCAGAGCGAATCGGTTGTGCTTGAGGAATTCGACTATCCAGATATTGAGAAAGAAGCCCGTACAGTACGCTCGTTGTCCGGAGTCGGATGGGAGACGTATGGACGGTGTGTTCAACGGATTCGCTCTACTTCGGGGGGAGCCGCGGGCGGAATGTACCGTTTTTTTATTGCCCAAACACCAGGGCGAGTCTATCGCCCCGCGCTACGTTACCGGATAATGGATGAGGGAATCGATCTTGATGGGCAATGGTCATTCGAAGTCATGGTCGGTACGTTGGATCCGAGCCTTGCGTATGAATATGACTATGCATCACGTGTTCTTGCAGGCGACTACTGGCAAGAACTGAATTCAAAGGGATCGCAGATTGCGGTCTGGAAACATGACCAGAGTACGGTTTCCACCGGCGATTGGATCTTGAGTCAGACCGGAGCGAGCGATAGCGACATTCCACAAAAGGATATCTTGCTTGGCGATGATGAGACAGCGATTTTCTTCTGTATACGTCTACAAGGCTACAAGCCTGACGGAATTGTTATGGACGGTGTGCGGCTGGTTGATGTTACCGATGGATTTCCGAATGCTGAACTTCGTGAAGCGTTTCTATAGAGAAGATGTCTAGAAATAGGGAGAGCCCACTGTTAATGAAAGTTACTCGCCCAGGTTTGCTCGTATCGTGATAGCGGGAGCGCCGCAGGTTTTGGCCAGCCAGCATGAGCATCGACTGCGGGGAGGGCTTTGTTGACCCCGGGGCGACGGCGAGAGTGGATGGCAATGTGATGCGATACGTCGATTAGATTCCGTTCCAGCGCGGCCCATGAGTCTACCGCGAAAAGCCAAAAAGGGGGGGGTAGCAGGCCGGTTGTAGCCTTTCGGAGTACACGCGGGAGGTGAAGCACGGCATGGCCTCACCGGGGTAGGCGCGGCGGGCTATTGACGGGCGGGCGCGCTTGTGTTAGGTTGCGGGCAGGGCGGTTTCCGGGAATGCGGCGGAGTGGTGAGAGAGGGTGTATCGATGGACAGCGTCGGGACGTTCGAAATGTCGGGGCGGGACGCGGGTTTTGTGGTGCGCTTCGGGCGAGAAGTGGCTTGTGGAAAGGCGATAAAGGCGGCTCATTCTTTTTTTCTGGTGAGGTATTCCTATGATTTTCGCGACTACTTTTGCGTTGCTGCTGAGTCTCGGCGCCGATATTGGTAGTGACGGTCCGCCGGGATATGTCCAGGTTTACGTTCGCACGGTTGACGAGAGCGCAGTAGACTCGCCCTTCGAGTACGCTCTGAAGCCGGGTCGGCCCGTGCATGGGACGTTGTGGGGTACAGAACAGCCTATGGGGAGCGGCACAATTACTTTTGACTATGCGCCTCCCGCGGCGTGGAACAAAGTCGAGGGCATTGACTTTGTAGACGTGAAGCATGATTCTATTGAGCAGACGATTTTCGTGCGATCCGAGGGATTCGAATTGAAATCTCTTGTGGTTCCTGGAGCAACCGCACAGGAAGGGCCGGCGGTCTTACCGCTTGAGCGTGTTGAAAGCATCACGGGCCGCGTTGTTGGGCCGGATGGCGAGGGTGTTTCGGATGCCCCCATCCTGATTGGGCGTCTCCCGATTGGAATCGGCGGCTGGGACACGGCCGGAGCGGCCGTTTGCTTCACAGACGGCGCCGGGCAATTTGTGCTAAAGACCTATCCCGCGAATATGCCGTTTCTGATAACTACGCATACGCCTACGTACGCCTGCGGGTATATGTATATCGATAAACCCGACCCTTCAACGATCTACGAGATCCGGCTTTGTGGCTCCGCGAGCCTTGCGGGAACGGTGGTGTTATCTCGGGGAAGTATAAAAAGCGCGGTCGTATGGATAGATGTATTGACATCGAAGGGCGAGCCTTACGTGACCTATATCGCGGACGCCAATCGCGCGACGGGCGAATTCCTGGTGCGGGATTTGCCACCCGGGGAAGCGAGACTCTCCACTTACGTCTTTATCCCGGCGTTTTTCTTTTGGGAGAAGAATTTCTCGCATCATGTTGCGGTCCAGCTTGAATGCGGAAAGACCAAATCGCTGGAAATTTCGGTAGACACCCGTTGATGGGTGGTAGTGGTGGTGGTGGTGTTGGTGGTGGTGTTGGCATGTCGGCCCCGGTGGGATTGCACGGGCAAGCCCTTGCGGGCTTGACCGTGGCACGCGTGGGGCGGTGGGGGCGTGGACGGGGTGACTCGGGCCGGGACGTACCCCCGCGTGGTGGCTTTTGTGGGTGGGGAAGGTGGTGTCCCCGTGTTCCCCGGGCGTTGCCCGGGGCTGGGAGCTGCACTGGCCCTTCGGGCCGAAATACCAGTCGATACGATTTCACCAACAGAGGCCTCTACCGGCATACATTGGCGGTTCCGGATAATTGGGACACGGAGAAACGGCTATGAAAAATCCCGTACGCTCCACCAGATGAGCCTGAATTTACGCTTCCGCGATACAGTGCCGCCATGTGCAAACTTGCGCGCATCGTGCTGTCCGGAGCGCCGAAACGGGGTGGGACACTCAGAATGTCCGGCTTCATAGGGGTGTGAGCCGCTCGTGTGTGGTGTTGATGGAGGTGGTGGGTTCGTGTTGCTCCAGGCACACGAAGGCGCTGGGGCGCCATCGCGTGGCACGCGTGGGGTGGTGGCACGCGTGAGGTGGTTGTGGCGAGGATGGGGTGACGCAGCCCGGTTTTGATACTGTATGGCGACTTCAATGCATGGCCCTATTCCTCCGGCCCGTGTTCCTGATTGATCTATGAGGCGCCTGACGTGAATACCTTGCGGAACCGATTCGTTTTTCTCTCCCTGCTCCTGACCGTTTCTATATTTTCCCAAGTGGGGTTCGCGGGGGTCGCGGTCCTGGAGAATCCGCTCCTTCGCTATGAAGTCACCGAGGCAGGGCGCAGCGCCGCGCTGATCGACGTGGCGAGCGGACGCAATTTGCTGGCCGGGGGCGGGGGATCGCCGGTGTGCACCGTCCAGAAGGGCGGCGCGACGTGGGAGTCTGTTTCGCTTTCGGCGCGCGACGGCCTGTGGCGCGTGGGCTTTGGCGATGCCGGGGTTACGGTGGTGCTTCGTCCCGAGGCGCACGCGACCCATGTGTCGGTGGAGGTCGTGTCCGTGGCGGGCGATGGGGTCGACCAGCTTAACTTCCTCCACCTGCCGCTGGCGGCGCGGGATGTCGGGGACGTGGCCGTGACGGCGCTGGCGTTGAACCTGCAGACCCGCGTGCCCGAGCTGCCGGGGCCCATGGCGGCGCCGCTGGCTTCGTGTTTCCCGCAGTTTGGGTTTGCGGGCGCGCGCGCGGCGTTGATTGCGGCGCCGCATGCGGCCCTGCGCGAGACCCTGCAGCGCGTCATCGAGGCGGAGGGCCTCCCCCACTCCAAGGCCGGCGGGCCGTGGGCGCTGGACGCCCCGATCACCCGCGGCTCCTACCTGATTGACACCGAGGGCGAAATCGGGGAGGACAACGTGGAGGCGTGGATCGCGCTGGCCCGCGCACTGGGCATGAAGCAGATCGATCTGCACACCGGCAAGTCCATGCGCTTTGGCGATCTGCGGCCCAATCCGGACCGCTACCCGAATGGCCTGGACGGCGTGAAGGCCGTGGTGGATAAGATGCGCGCGGCGGGGCTCTCGGCGGGGCTGCACACCTACGCGTTCTACTTCGCCAAGGACGCGCGCTGGGTGACGCCGACGCCGGACCCGCGCCTGGCGGTTGCGGAGGCGTTCACGCTCGACGCCGACATCGACGCGATGGCCGGGACCATCCCGGTGGCGGAGTCCACGGCGGGGGTATCGACGGTGACCGGCTTCCAAGTGCGCAACAGCGTGACGCTGCGGATCGGGGACGAGCTGATCGTCTTTTCCGGCGCGAACGTGGCGGCGCCCTTCGGCTTCACGCAATGCGAGCGGGGCGCGCTGGGGACCACGGCAACGGCCCACGCCCGCGGCGCGCGCGTGGAGCGGCTGAAGGAATGCTTCGGCCTGTTCGCGCCCGACGGCGACAGCACGCTGCTTGCCGAGGTCGCCGCGCGGACGGCGGAGGTCTACAACTACTGCGGTTTCGAGATGATCTACCTCGACGCGCTCGACGGCGCGGATCTCCTGGCGGGCGGGCTGAACGCCTGGCATTACGCGGGCAAGTTCGTGGAGGAATTAAACGCCCGGCTCGACCGGCCCGCGCTTTTCGAGATGAGCATGATGGATCACCACCAGTGGCGTTTCCGGTCGCGCATGGGCGCCTGGGACGTGCCGGCGCGCGGCATGCGGCGGCTTGCGGACATCCACGCGCGGGCGAATGAAGAGGCGGCCCGCGTGTTCATGCCGTCGAATCTGGGCTGGAGCGGCGTTTTCACGTGGCATCCCGTCCAGCCGGAGCGCACCTTCCCCGAGGATATCGAGCACCTGCTCGCGCGCGCGCTGGCGGCGGATTCGAGCCTCTCGCTGCTCGTGGGCTTTACGCCGGAATCGTGGGAGACCTCCGCCAACATTCGACGAATGGGCGGAATCATCCGGCGCTACGAGGACCTTCGGCTTTCGAATGCGATTCCGGCCGCGATTCGGGCGCAATTGCGGGAGTCGGGCGCTCCCTTTGTTATCGAACCGGATTCAACGGTCGCGCGGCCGCGCCACACGATGGCGCATACCGCCTGGTCCCCCGACTCCAGCACGTGGACCGTGGTCAATCCATACGCCGCGCAAGCGCCGCGGGTGCGCGTGGAGATGCTCGCGGGCCTGGCCCCGCGCGACGATGCGCGGGCGCAGGTGCTGGCCAGCGGGGCCATGCTGGATCAGTTCGGCGCGCCGCGGGCCGCCGAGGGCGTCACCGTGACGGTGGAAGCGGGCGAACCCGCGCCCGGTGAAACCGCGCCGGGCATTGCGCTGGCCGCGCGCAACGAAACCGCACCGCGGGCCGCTTCCTGGGGCGGCGTCGGGATGCGCTTCGATCCGCCGCGCAACCTGCACAACCACGGCTTCGGCCTCTGGGTGCGCGGCGATGGATCCGGCGCGGTGCTCTGCCTCCAATTGCAGGCGTCGGAGGCCGCCGCGAACGGGCGCGCGCAGTACTACGTGGACCTCGACTTCACCGGCTGGCGTTACGTCGAGCTCGTCGAGCCGGAATCCGCGCGCCTGGGCGACTTCGGCTGGCCGTTTTCGGCGCGACACGCGGACTGGACGGATGGCGTGCCCTTTATGGACGTGCTGCTGGATTACATCGTGTGGATGAACTACGGCCAGACCGCGCAATTGAACCTCTGGCTCAACAACGTCGCCCCGGGCGCCAGCGCGCGCTGTGAGATCGGGTCCATCGCGGCGCTGCCGGTGCGGGAGCTGACCGCCGATGACCTCGCGCTGGAGCGGAACGGGGCGCGGATCGTGATCCCGGGTGCGCTCCGCAGCGGCGACTACGTGGAACTGGCGCCCGGCGGGGAGGCGGCCATTTACGACGTCCAGGGAGAACTGCGCGCGCGCCACCCGCTGGACGCGACACCCGTGCTCGTACCGGGTGAGAACACGATCCGCCTGGAATCGCACACCCCGCTTCGCGTGCGGGTGACCCACAGCACCCTGGGCGATGCGATCATCGCGCCGCAGGGCAGGTTTCGGGCGGACTGACGCGCGCCGGGTGCGGGAGCCGTCTTCTCTGTTTGAGCTCCTGATCGATCTCTGTGGAGCGCAACAAGTTTTATTCATTTTTGACATCTTAGTTATCAAGATAGAAGAAACTGGATCCTTTCTATCCCATTTCCTGGGCGAAGTGGGCCAATAAACCGTTGTGAAATAGACATTTACAGCATCGTCAAAAAACTGGCGCCATGTATGCGTATTCACTCCTGACGGCTGCGATCCCGGATCGCGGGCCACGCAGGAGGAAATGGGATGAAACGGGGAAGTTTTCGCAGAGCACTACCATTGGCGTTGTTACTGATTGCCGTTCCGGCCCTGATCGCTGAGGCGAGTCCCATCCATCCGCTCACGGCGAATCACACGGACCTGGATCTTGGGCCGCTTTCGTCCTTGCCGCACGCGGCCCCGCAATTGGCGCTGGAGCGCCTGTTTCCGTCTTCGGCGGCCAGCGATTCGGCGCTTGCGTTTCCCCTCTACTCCGTGACCGGCAACCCCGCGCGCGCCCTGGAGCTGCCGGGCGTTTTTACGCGCCCGCCCCACGCCCACGCGCCGGGTCCCGGCCACGAGACGGAGCGTGTGCTTGAAATCCTGCGCGGGCTCGACGGGGAGCATAGCGCCGCGGGTGCACACGCGAAGACGCTTGGCGCGGGCGGCGCGATCGAACTCGGCATCGCCCCGCGTTACGCCGTGTCGAATAGCCTGCCGGATACGTCCAACCCGCTGATTCCGATACCCGAGCCCGCCAGCGTCACCCTCCTCGCGCTGGGAAGCGCCATGCTGATGCGCCGGAAGATTCACGTGTAAACCAGGTCACGATTTCCTATCCTGAGAGCCGGATTCGCCCCGCGACGGAACGCGGGGCGTTTCCATTTGTACTACTATCCGTCATTTTCTTTCTTTCTCAGCAAGTTCATTGGAGAATAAAGCGGTAATACATTCATACAAAACCGATCATGCAGCCGAAATGCGGGTTCGAAATTCGGCCCCATCTATCGTCGATGGCTTTAGAAATTGCCCCGAAGGGGCACGGCAGCTTCGAGCCCCGGGCAACGCCCGGGGTTAACGGAATAGGCTTCCTGTGAGCCCTGAAAGGGCGGCGGAGTTTATGCTCCCGCGCTGAACTGCGCTGCCCTTTCAGGGCGAATAAAAACTGCACCACGCTTCCCCTGGGCGTTGCCCAGGGCTCGAAGCTGCATTGGCCCTTCGGGCCGAAAGAACGGGAATACCGAGTTCATTACATTCATCATCGACGCGCCTTGAACCACCATACAATTCGCGTTCATCCGGTTTGAGCGTACGGGATTATTCACAGGCGTCTCTTCGTGCCCGAATTATCCGGAACCGCCAATGTATGCCGGTTGGAGCCTCTGTTGGCGAAATCGTTTCGACTGGTCTTTCGGCCCGAAGGGCCAGTGCAGCTCCCAGCCCCGGGCAACGCCCGGGGAACACGGGGACACCACCTTCCCCGCCCTGAAAGGGCAGCGCAGTGGTGAGCCAGCCCAGGGTTTCCGAAGTTCAACTGCGCTGCCCTTTCAGGGCGTATAAGAAACCCGCCGATCAAACCCCGGGCGTTGCCCCATAAGCGTTAACTTAAAAAGCTCCTTGCCCCAAGAGCGGTTTCAGCGCTTCGGTTTGGCGATTGCGCTTTCTGGGCGTATCGGAAAGCGCCTCAGTTATTGCGTACCAGTTGCTAAGAGCATCCCGCAGCCCGGCGGGCGGCAGTATGGCGTCTTTAATCTGCTCAAACATGTATTCGGTCTCCCGCCAGCGGCTTCTTCTCGATTCCAAGCAGGTATCCCCAGGGGGAAAAATCCTCACCGGCAGCGATGAGGGTCTCGGTAAGCGATGCGATGAAGAGTTTTCCCTGAAGCCAGGCGCGCGCGCCATCGGGCTCTTTTTTGGGGAGGTGGCCCAGATGGAGGATAGATTTGAGGCGCTTGAACACGAGCTCTATCTGCCATCGGCCCCTATAGAGCTCAAGAACTTGCGCGGCGGGGGCGGCGCGTTGCGGCAATGTCGTCAGGACAATGAAGTATCCTGCCGCTTCGAGCGCCTCGGGGCTGGCTTCGAAATTGCTTTTCTGGGCGGTCCGGAGAATTTTCTTTCGCGCGATTTCCGCCGCTGTCTCACTCTTCTTGACCGCGCATACACGCACTGGAATGGCCTCGTCGTTGTCATCCGCTGGCGGGATGCACCAATGCCATTCGCCTATGTCGCACGTATCCAGCGTCCGCAAGTGCGCCAACATATCGACGGGCGAACCCGCGCCGTTCGCCAGTGGGACATTCGAATAGGGGAGGCGTACGATCGCATCGCCCCCATGAGAAATCACATGCCTGATCCCTGGGCGATTGGCATAGACACGATCTCCAATGAGCACATCCCCCTGGGTTACCTCAAAGCGGCGGAATGTTTCGCCGCTGGACTTTTCAAAGATCCTCACATAGTCACACCGAAGCGTGGCCAGATCTATCGAGTAATGTATGCGCCAGCAGCTTCCCGTTTTGCCTGGCTCGCTGACGGTCGTACCATCCACCAACCGAATCCGGCGACCGGCAAGAAGTCCCTCCGGACATTCGCGACGGCACCACACTCCAAGAAGGGCCTCATTCATAAGGCGAAACCACTCTCCAGATTGCTTCAATCGCTTCCAAATAGCCACCGAGGAAACCGACGTAAGGCCAGCCTTCTCGGCTCGAAGGGCGGTATGCTTCAAAGACCTGCCCTCCACCAGGTAGACAAGTAACGTGCGCAGCAGGCACTCCGCATCGGGAAAGCCCCGCATACGAAGCAACGCTCCCGATTCACGACCCAAGCTCTCCCAGTTCTCCGGCAGAAAGCCCAGGAGCAATTTCCAGTTCGAAAGGTCATCATTTGGAAGCGATTCCATCGTAGCACTCCTTCCAGGATATCGGCCTGGAGGGAGTATAGCGGACGGCCCAAAATCGGGTCAAATTAAGTTAACGCTTATGGGGCGTTGCCCGGGGCTGAAAACTGCGTTGGCCCTTCGGGCCGAAAGAATGCGCTGGCATCCAGTTTTGCTGCCGAGTGTACCGTCTGCGCTACAGACAAGGTCCAGGGAATCTTCTATCAGCTCATAGCATCGCCGCCCTGAAATGAGAACCGGGCAATCGACTCATATCTGCCGTCATCGTTGCCGATATACCTTCAAACCGGATGAGCCACAATTCGCGTTCATTTGTGTTCATTCGCGGTTCAAATTCAACCGGTTGCGACCAGAGGCTACCCTGTGGAATCCGAGGCTATTCCGCGCTGTCGTCGGGCGGGTCGGTTTCGTTTTCCCGGGCGGGGAGATCGGTCTCGACGGGTGGGGCGGGCTCTCGGAGGAGGGGCTCGCTGGGGAAGGCGAATTCGAGTTGCTGGCGGCGGAGGAGGCCGTAGCGCTTGAGCAAGCGGAGGGTTTGCAAGGTCTGGGAGGGGGCGTAGTTGCCGTGGCTTCCGAGCTGCCAGGCGAGGGCGCCGAGCAGGGTTCCGAATTCGATGACGTGGCCGATGCCGAGGGCTTCGAGCAGGCTCAGGGCGCGCGCGCGCGGGGCGGCGGAGGCGGGTAGCTCGGAGATGACCAGGACGGTGGCGAAGGTGGCGGCTCCGAAGACGCCCCGGGCAAGATCGGCGACTTCGGCGGAGGCGACGTGGCCGAGGATCGGGCTGGACTCTATTACGGAGGGGTAGAACTTGTCGGCGTGCCAGGCGCGGACTTCGACGGCGGCGCGATCGATGAGGCGCGCGTCGGGCCCGTGGAGCAGGAAGGGCGGCGCTTCGCCGGTCCCCTCGCCGAGGCGCTCGACGAAGAGCAGGGATCCGGCTTCGCTCGCGCGTACGTCCAGGTGCGGCCAGTGGGTCAACACGCTGAAGCGGTTGATCTCGAAAAACTCCCGCACGAGCTGGATGTTGATCTCGCTCATGGCGCGGGCGCGTCTCCCGCCTCGCCGAGGAGTACGGCGGCGATCCGGCTCCTGGGCTTGATCTCGCGTATCTCCCGACCGAGCGCCCGGGCGTCGGCGAGGCGATCGAGGCGGAGCAGGCACATTCCGCGCTTCTCCAGGACGTCCGTGATGTCGAAATGTTCGCCGAAGGAGTAGTAGTGTGTGCGGTCGGCCATGCGGTTTTCGGCGGCCTGGTAGGCGTCGAGCGCGGCGGCGAAATTGAGGCGGGCGAACTGGAGTTCGCCCCGCAGGTAATACGGCTCGGGCTGGTCGGGATTACTTTCGGCGAGTTTTTCGAGCAACGCGCCGGCCTCGTCGAAGGCCTCCGCCGCCAGGACGGTATTCCCGGCGAGCCGGGCCGCGCGCGCCTGGAGGTAGAGCGTGGCGAAATTGGCGCCGCCGAGGTTCACCGCCTGGGTGGCCAGGGCGCAGGCGCGCGCCCAGTCGCCCTCGGCGAAGGCGCAGGCCGCGAGCCCCTGCATGGCGCGGGGATTCTCGGGTTTCTCCGCCGCCACGGCGTCGAAGGCCTCCGCGGCGCGCTTCGTGTTGCCGCCTTCGAGGAGCGCGAAGGCGAGATCGAGGCGGGGCGGGATCAGGTGGGGGCGCGCCTTGATCACGCGGTAGAAGCATTCCACGGCCTCCTGGAGCGCGCCCTGGCGAACCTTGCATCTCCCGAGCTGGTGGTAGCAGGCGACGTAGTAGGGGTCGAGCTGGAGCGCCTTCTCGAAATATTGCACCGCCTGCGCCACGTCGCCGCGCATGCTGGCGGTCACGCCTTCGTCGTAGTAGCTTTCCGCCGTCTCGCCGCCAAACACCATGGTCCGTTTTCCTTATGCGGGCGCGCGGCTCACGGCGTCGAGCGCCGCGCGCACCTGCGCCTCGGTTATGTCGGTTCGCTGCACCACATGGCCGATGCGATCCGCCACGATAAACTTGAGTGTGCCCGCGCGGACTTTCTTGTCCTTGCGCATCGCCTGGACGACGTCGTCGGCCGGGAGTTCCGGCCAGGCGACCGGCAGTCCGTAGGCCTCGAAGACCGCCCGCTGCCGCGCAACAAAGGCGTCGTCCACAAGCCCCAGCTCGCGGGAGAGGGCGCCGGCGGCCACCATGCCGATGGCGATCGCCTCGCCGTGAAGGAAGGTCTCGTAGCGGGTCACCGCCTCGATGGCGTGGCCGAAGGTATGGCCGTAGTTCAGGTTTGCGCGGGCGCCGTGTTCCTTTTCGTCCCCCGCGACGACCGCGGCCTTGATCTCGCAGGAGCGGAGAATCGGCACGGCGAGGGCTTCGGGGTCCATGGCGAGGATGGCGGCGGCATTTTGCTCCATGAAGGCGAAGAGGTCTTCGTCGGCAATGATGCCGTGCTTGATGGCCTCCGCCAGGCCGGCGCGTAGCTCGCGATCGGGCAGGGTCTGCAGCAGCGCCATGTCCACGAGCACGCCGAGCGGCTGGTGGAACGCGCCAATGGTGTTCTTGCCGAGCGGGTGGTTGACGCCGGTCTTGCCGCCAACGCTCGAGTCCACCTGGGCCACGATGGTCGTGGGGATTTGGATGAACGGAACGCCGCGCATGAAGGAGGCGGCCGCGTAGCCGGCGACATCGCCCACGACGCCGCCGCCGAGCGCGAGCACGAGGCTGGTGCGATCCAGACCGCCGGCGAGGAAGGTCCCGCAGATGGCTTCCACGGCGGCCATGCGCTTGTTCGGTTCGCCGGCGGGCATCGTGTGTACGTCCACCCCGTGACCGGCGTCCTCCAGCAGGGTGCGGACACGATCGGCGTAAAGCGGGCCGACATTGGAGTCGGTCACGATGCCCAGACGGCCCTTCACGCCGGTGCGCGCGACCATTTCCGGGAGGCGGTCGAGGATATCGCTTCCGATCAGGATCGGGTAGGCACGTTCGCCCAGTTCTACGTTGACCGTGCGCAGGGGCACGGCGGGATCGGCGTTGCTCATGGACTATTCCACCCTTCCGGATTCCCGGCGCGGGATTTGTTTTATCGTAACAGTTTGGCCGTCTGAAGTAGTCACCCTCGTCGCAGCCAACGGTGGCGGCTAACCGTGATCGAGCACCGTCATCCCCACGAAAGTGGGGATCCAGAGACCATGCAACGTTAACCTCGCAATCCCTCTGGATTCCCGCTTTCGCGGGAATGACAAATACATTTGGATTCCCGCCTTCGCGGAAATGACGAATACATCTGGATTCCCGCTTTCGCGGGAATGACGAATACATCTGGATTCCCGCCTTCGCGGAATTGACGAATACTTCTGGATTCCCGCTTTCGCGGGAATGACGAATACATCCAGTGTAAGTAAGGCATCTCGTATCGGCGAACGCCTTACTTCAGACGGCTAACGTGTTACGTTTTATCTTGACGAATTCGGCGGCGCGATCGGATCAGTACGCCACTTTCACGGTGCGCTTCGTATCCGCGGCCTTTTCGGCGGCCAGGATCACGGCGAGGCTCTTGAGACCCTCTTCGCCGGAGCAGAAGGGCTCTTCCTGGCCAAGGATGGCGCGCACGAAGGAACCGCCGATGTCGAGGCCCCACGAGTCCTCATAACGGATGGGTGCGGGGGGCAGATCGAACACGATCTCGCAGCGGGGATTGGTCATGCGCGCCACGAGCGGCTTGTCGGCGTGAAGCAGCACTTCGAGCGTGCCCTTCGTGCAGTGGATGATGGTGTAGTTCATCATGCCGCCCTGCAGGGTCCACGAGGCGGCCAGCGTGCCCATGCCGCCATCCTTGAAGGTGAAGGAGGAGACGAAGTTGTCCTCCACGTCGGTGCGCTTCTTCTCCAGGGTGCCGTAGAAGGCGCGGATCTCCTCCACTTCCTTTCCGGTGATAAAGCGGATGGCGTCGGCCTTGTGCACGCCCAGGTCGGCCATGGCTCCGAAGCGCGCGTCCTTCTTCTTGAAGAACCATTTCGCGTCGGGCGCCCAGTGTTCCGGGCCCTCGTGCCCGCACATGCCGGTCACGTGCAGCACCTCGCCGAGAAAACCGCTCTGGATGATCTCGCGCGCCTTCTTGTGGGCGGGGTAGTTGCGCATGCTCTGGTTCACGACGAGGAGCTTACCGGCCTTTTTCGATTCGGCGACCATTTTCTTCGCCTCGGCCAGGCTCATGGCCATGGGCTTTTCCACCATGACGTGCTTGCCGGCGCGGGCGGCCATGATGCTGCACTCGCCGTGGTATTTGTTGGGCATACAGACGGAGACGGCTTCGACCTCCGGATTTTTCAGCAGCTCCCGGTAGTCGGTGTAGATCTGGGCCTCGGGCGCGAAGCGCTCGGCCATGGCCGCGGCGCGCGGGCGGCTCGCATCGCAGAAGGCCACCAGGTCGGCCTGGCCGCAGGTGGCGTAGTCGGGGATGTGGAGGCGTTCGGCGATGGCGCCGCAGCCGATAATTCCTACTTTGACACGTTTGGACACAAAAGGACTCCTTCCAGGAAGTAATTGAACAGGCGCGCGCCGGGCAACTCAATCGGTCGAATTGGGCAGGCGTTCCCGGCGGCGGCAGCGAACCGGTATTGTAGTCGGGCGGGGGCCGGGAAGTAAACCGGCGCGCGGGACGGCTACAGGTAGCCCATGCCTTCGAGGCCCTGTTCGAGGTCGCGGTTGAACTCCGGCGCGGCGCCGTCCTCCCCGCCGAAAAAGGCGGGGAAACTGTCGAGCCAGGCGTCCAGCATGGCGTTGAGGCGATCGGCGGCGTCGGGCTGATCGCCGGCGATATTCCGCGTCTCCCCGGGGTCGTCCGCGAGGTTGTAAAGTTCAAGCGCCTCGCCGCCCAGCGTGCGGATGAGCTTGTAGTCGCCCTGGCGCACCATGATCTTCGGGTTATCGGCGCGGTTGGTCGTGCCCAGGGCGAAGATCGGTATGTCGGTCGGGAGCGCGGCCTCCCCGCGCAGCGCCGGGGCCAGGCTCGTTCCGCGCCACGCCGCCGACGGGTCCGCGCCCATGAGCTCGGCGAGGGTGGGCAGCAGGTGGATCGCGGAGACGGGCGCCGTCTCCACACCGGTAGCGACGCCGGGGCCCGCGACGATGAGCGGGACGCGGATCTGTTCCTCGTAGAGCGATTGGCCATGCCCCCACGCCCCGTGATCCCAGAGTTCCTCGCCGTGGTCGGAGGTGAAGCAGACATAGGTCTCCCCCCCCACGCCGGCGCGTTCCAGCGCATCCATCAGACGCCCAACAAAGGCGTCCACGTAGGTCACTTCGCCCTCGTAGAGCGACCGCACGTAATCACGGTGTTCCTCGTCCACGGCGAAGTTTTGCCCGAGGATGGGGATGCCCCATTCCTCGCCGCCGGCATAGGGATGGAAAAAGGGCCAGGGGCCTTCGGGCACGCGGCGCAGGCAGGCAGGCGGATCGTAGGGCGCGTGGGGATCGATATAGTGCACCCAGAGGTAGAACGGCTGATCGCGGTGGCGCCGGATGAAGGCCTGCGCGTAGCGGTCGAGTGCGATGGTGGTGTTGTGCGGGCGAATATCGGCGAGGGCGGGCAGCCAGGCGCGAACGAGTGCGCCCAGCAGCGGGGTCTGGCGCAGGTAGCCCTCTTCCGCCAGCAGGATCGGGTGGGAGCTGGCGTGCGCCTGGATTCCCGCCATCATGCCGGGGATGCTCGGGAGGAACGCATTGGCGGTGAAGGCGCCGGTCGCGTAACCGGCGGCGGAAAGCTGTTCCGCCAGCGCCGGAAACGAAGCATCCACCTCGTACTGGTTCATCTCCAGCGACCACTGACCGTGACCCGCGTTGGGCGTGAGGGTTTTTGGATACTGCGAGGAGAAGAGGCCCGTCATGGACGGCAGGGTCCAGGGCGCGAGGGCATAGTGCTGGTCGAAGCGCATGCCGCGGGCGGCCAGGCGTTCGAGCGCGGGCGTGGGCACGGGACCGCCATAGGCGCCGCAGTAGTCCGCCCGGAGCGTATCCGCTATGACGAAGACCAGGTTGGGGCGTTCCTCGTCCGCGGGCCGGTGCGGGGCGTAGGGCAGGATCGACGCGGCGAGCGGCGGGGTCATGATTAGAAGCAAGCCCGCCGCGAACGCGGCGCCCGCGCCGCGAATCCAGGCGGCGGCGGAAAGCACGCCGGCGGCGGAGAGCAACATGCCCGCCGGCATCAGGGTCACCCAGCGCGCGCGATCGGGGGCGTACAGGAAGTATTCGCCCGCCGCGATGAGCGCCGCGTTGGCCGCGAGCCAGCACAGGGCCATAAAGCCCGCGAACTGGCGCGACCTCCACCACCCGGAGCGCGGTCCCAGCCAGGCCGCGCCGCCCGCACCCGCGAGCACGCCGATCACCAGGGCGTCGTCCGCCGTGGGTGTGTGCTCCCGGTGTATGCTCAGCAGCGCCCAGACAATCACGCCCGCGAGGGACGGCGCGGCGGCCCTAAGCGCGCCGGGGCTCAAACCGACGCGGCGGAGCAACACGCTCGCAACGGCGGACAGGATCACCAGGGCGGCGGCATAGGCCAGAAAGACCACGGTGATGCCGGCTACGTCATGCGGCAGGATCCCGCTCCACTGCGACGCCCGGTGGGCCTTGAGCAGCTCCAGGAAAATAAAAAACAGCGCCAGCGCGCCCGCAAGCGCCGCCCGATCGCCGCGCCTGGGTGAGTTATTCCGCATCGGGGCCGAACCTCCTTGTGTCCAGTATTCTATCCCGCGCCACCCCGCCGAACGGAAGTGGCGATGCGGACTGCGCCGCGCTCGGAACCGCATTGCGACCGTCGCGCCATGCCCCTTTCAGGCTGGACGCGCAGCCGAACGCCCGCGCGACACCATACGCGGGCGCTCCCCAGGCGCGCAACAATCGCCCGAATTCCCCGGTACAGTCTTTCATGATGCATCGCATCGCTCGTTAAGGATGAAAAGCCGGTTGCTTTGCAACCGGTACACAGCCGGGACGGCTGTGCCACGTTCTTTGCGCGCTTCACCTTGGTTCCAGAGATTACCTTTGAAGGAAGGTGGCACAGGCGTCCCGTTTGTGTATTTTCGGAGCAGGCGCCCGGGATTACGGGGTGGCTGGGGCGCTTCTTCGGCTGGTGCGTCGGCTGCCTGGCCCGCGACGGGACAGCCGCGCCGGTTGTCCGTACTACGGCTTCGTTGAGCGCGCATTCTGACCCGCTCGGGCTGCGCGTACCCGAGGTGGTGGGGCGCCGCAGTCCCTGGGAGGCGTCACTTGTTGCGGATGAAAAGCCGGTTGCTTTGCAACCGGTACACAGCCGGGACGGCTGTGCCACGTTCTTTGCGCGCTCGTCTGTGTGTTTTCGTGGCAGCCTCGCACGCTCAAGCCTTCGCGGCGGAGCCGAGGAGCTTGAACGCCGGAGATCCGCCGCAGGAGGATGGCGCCGTTGGTTATAGCGAAATGCCCTGTGGTATACTTCGCGTTCCGGTCGGGGTGTAGCGCAGTCCGGTTAGCGCACCTGCTTTGGGAGCAGGGGGCCGTCAGTTCGAATCTGACCACCCCGACCATTTAGAGTCAACTTAAGCCAATGACTTACGTTATCGAGCCATTGGCTTTTCTGCTTCATCAACGCCAACACGGCGCGTGTGCCGGCGGAGCTGTGGAATGTCTCCGGGCGCTCCCTGCCGGACGCGGGATGCGGACCTGTGCAAGATTCGCGCGCCGCTTTGCGCAATCCGCTTGCGAATCGGCAGGCCCGTGAAGCAGCGAGAGTTTGACACTGGATTCGAGGGTCTGATACCGTCGAGAGCGTCCGCTGTGGCGCATGTGAATTGTTCTGGAGAGCCGGCATGGCCGTCTCATGGGCCGCTGGGGGAGGCCGGTTGCGCCACAGGCCGTGTTTGGCGTCCCCATCCGTCATACCTGAAACTTTCGGGTTGGGAACAGGGTCGCATTAGGCGATGTTAGCGCCTCTTGTTCGGTTCCAGTGCTCCTTACGATGATGGCCCGTTGTGGATCCTGGCCCCAACGCTTGATGGCCCGGGCGGCAAGACGCCAATCCGATATGACCCCTCTTGGTGTTGCACGTTGTTCCCGCCGTTGCGGTCGCTTGTGACGGCCGCGACGAAGCGTGGCGTTTCGGAGTCAGAAGAATGGGTAGCGCCAATGAATCGTTGCCATGAATAGCAATGCCGTCCCTCCGGTTTCCGGTGGCGGGAACTCGGTGAGCTTTCTATCCTTCGCCCTCGGGTTTCTTGTCTGGGGGACGGTCTGGATGGTTCTCACGGAGTGGAACGCGGGGTCTCTAGTGGTTGGCCTCCCGACGGCGGGCCTGGCGGGGTATCTTTATGCCCGTACGCGAGCCGGCAGGGTTGCGCTTCCCGCGCCAATCCCCCTGGCTCGCTTTCTGCCGTACTTTGTGTGGAAGTCCCTGCTTTCCGGCGTGGACATTGCCGTTCGCGTAATGTCGCCGCGAGTTCGTGTGGCTCCTGGTTTCTTTGTCCATGAGACTGCTTTGGAGCAGGCGGAAGCCCGCGTTTTTTTTGCCAACACGGTCAGTCTGATACCGGGCACGCTCAGCGTAATGTTTGAGGGGGACCGGCTACATGTCCATACCATCGATGTGCGGGAGCCGAACCAGGCGAACCTCCGCCAACTTGAACGGCAGGTAGCGGCGCTTTTCCGCGACGAGGGCCAACATGGGGAGTACTCCGCGTAGTGCAATCGGCAAGTCTGTTAATTGTATTGGTTTTGCTGATAAGCCTGGGGCTTGGTCTCACCCGGATCGCGCTCGGCCCGACGGTCGCCGATAGTCTCCTGGGGGTACAGTTCACTTCGACTATTGGAATCGCGTTACTCCCGCTTATTGGAATCATGTGGGGTGTTCCGGCCCTCGTGGATATCGCGTTGGTTCTCGCGGTTCTCGGGGTCCCGGCGACGCTCGCTTTCCTGCGGTACGACAGAAGACACAACGGCGGGGACGGCACGTGAGCGCGGCTGAATGGGTTTCCATTTCGCTGTGCGCGGTGGGCTCTTTCTTCTTCCTGGCCGGCAGCGTCGGGATGATGCGCCTTCCCGACGTGTTTCTGCGGATCCATGCCTCGGCCAAGGCGGACAATCTCGGTCTGGCGTTTGTGCTTGCGGGGGTGGCGATGGAGGCCGGATCGCTTTCGCTCGGCCTGAAACTGCTTCTGATCTGGGTTTTGCTGATTGTCTCGAGCGCGACCTCGTGCAATCTGATCGCGCAGAAGGCCATAGAAGAGAACAACCTACGGAGAAGACCGAAGTGACTACACTCCAGTTGATTTCGGATCTTATGCTTGCAGGCGGATTAATCGTGCTGGCCTGCGCCTCAATGCTTTGCAGGAACCTCACCCGCTGTGTCGTGCTGTTTATGTCGTTCGGGCTGCTGATGGCGTTCTCCTGGGCCCGGCTGGACGCGCCCGACATCGCCCTGGTCGAAGTCTGTATCGGCTCTGGGCTCACCGGGGCCCTCCTGCTTTCCACCATCAGCTTCCTTGATCGACCCGCGCGGCGGAACGAAGCCGGAGGGAACTGACGGATGCGCGATGAGGAAGTAGATGCGAAATGGCCGGCGCTGGCGCTCATCTGCATACTGCCATTGCTTGGATTGCTGATCGCTTCAGCGGCCGAAGTCGCGCACGCGCCCCGCGGTCTCGCCCGGGAAATCGCCGAGCATCTATCCGGCGCCGGGGTGGACAATCCGGTCACCGCGGTCTTGCTGAACTTTCGTAGCTTCGACACGTTACTGGAGGTTGCTGTTCTCCTGGTCGCGCTGCTCGGGATCGCGGTTGTGACGGGCGAAACGGCCGCTCCGCGCCCGGGCGCGCTGCCGCTCGATGACGTGATATTACGGGGCGTCGTGAGCCTGCTGGCGTCCGCCATCGCCGCCGTGGGCGGCTATCTGCTGTGGGTGGGCGGGCACGCCCCGGGAGGGGCGTTTCAGGCCGGGGCCTTGCTGGCTTCCGTATTCGTCCTGTTGTTGCTTTCCGGCCACGACGTCTGGAATATGTATTCTCCTCGCACGGAGCGCGTGTTCCTTACGGCGGGAATCGCGACGTTCCTGATAGTGGGGCTGTGGGTTTCCGCGGGCGATCGAAACTTCCTTGAATATCCCGGCGCCTGGGCGAAGGAGCTGATACTGGTGATTGAGGCGGCGTGCACCGTGTCCATTGGCGTGATGCTGTTCGGCATGTATCGTGGCGGCTTTCGCTCCGTTACAAGGCGGCGCAACCGCCGATCGGAGGGAATGGAAGGATGACCCATTCGGGCTTGTATGCCGTAACGGGCGTGATTCTTTTCGGCCTGGGGCTCTGGGGAGTGAGCGCGCTGGTAAACCCTATCCGCAAGGTAATCGGGCTGAACGTTATGAGTGTCGGAGTATTCTTGACCCTGGTCGCCTTCGGCTTCCGGGAGCCGCCGGCGCAAACGGATTCGGTGCCGCAGGCCATGGTGCTTACCGGCATTGTAGTATCGGTTAGCGCAACCGCGCTCGCGCTGGCGCTTGTGCGGAGGCAGGGGATCGACCTGCCGCATGCGCCCGACGCATGCGCCCATGGAGAACGAAAGCGCCCGGAACAATGACTGAAGTCTCTTTGCTCGCGCTTCTTGCCACACCGCTTCTGGCGGCCGTGGGGTGCATTCTGTTCGAACGAGGGTCAAGGGTCTTCGGCGTGGGGACGGGACTTGTCGAACTTCTCGCGCTGGCGTGCTTGATCGCGTCACAAATTGACGCGGCCCCCTTTGAATACCGGATAGCGGGCTGGCCGGCGCCCCTGGGAATTCAGTTCTATGTCGACGGCCTGAGCCTGCTGATGCTGGTGATGTCCGTGGCCGTCGGGCTCGGAATCGTGCTGTATGCCGGCGCCTATTTTCGCGGCGGTCACGGCGCGCCGGGGGGAAGCGGCCATTTCTATCCCCTTTTCTTGATCACCTGGAGCGCGCTTAATACCGTATTCGTATCCGGGGACTTGTTCAATTGGTATGTTACGCTTGAACTCTTGACGCTTTCCGCGGTCGGGCTCGTGGGCCTGTCAGGCGACGCCACGGGTACCCGGGCCGCACTGCGCTACCTGTTCGCGGCGCTGATTGCGTCGATGCTTTATTTGCTCGGGATTGGGATTCTTTATGGGCAGTATGGCGTCCTGGACTGGCGGGACATGGCGGCGGCGGCGGCGGCGGACGATGTTCCCACAACGGCCGGGGTGATGCTGATTACGACCGCTCTGGCGATCAAGACGGCGCTATTCCCGCTTCATTTCTGGCTCCCACAGGCGCACTCCGCGGCCCCCGCCCCGGTGAGCGCACTGCTCTCGGGGCTGGTGCTGAAGGCGTCCTTCTTTATTCAGCTTCGCATCTGGTCGCTTATCGTCCCGGGTCTGGACGAGCACGGTAAGGCGGCTCTGCTCCTGGCCTCTCTGGGCGCAATTGCGGTTATCTGGGGCTCGATGCAGGCCCTGCGCCAGAACCGGGCCAAGCTGATACTTGCCTACTCCAGCGTCGCGCAGGTCGGGTATTTCTTTTTCATCTACGCGATGGGGCCGGCGGGCGAAGCGCTGTTCGGGGGCCTGTATCTACTGCTGTCTCACGGCTTCGCCAAAGCGGGCGCATTCCTGGCGGTGGGCGCCCTTATGAAACGCGCCGGAAGCGACCTCGTCGGCGACTGGGGAGGGTTGGCCCGGCGTGAGCCGGTCCTTGTCCTGGCCCTTGCGCTGGCCGGAGTCAATTTGATGGGGCTGCCGCCCAGCGGCGGCTTTATCGGCAAGTTTGTGCTGCTTTCGGCCAGTTTTGAGCAGGGCCAGATCATTTTCGCGATTGTGCTGTTGGCCGGCGGTCTGGCGGCGTCCATCTATGTTTTCAAGATGGTCGGCGCGACGTTGCTCACAAGTGAATCGGAGGATAGCGCGCCCGAACCGGAACTCTCCCCGGCGCTTCGCTGGGTACCGCTCGGGCTTTCGACGGTTTCGATCCTTCTTTGCTTCACGCCCGGTTACTTTCTCCGACTACTGCAATCCGGTCTCGCGATCTAGCCTGGCGAGCCGGCAAGGGCATTCCACATGTTACTCGTCTTGACGATAGCGAGCTCCCTCCTGGGGGGGGCCGCGATTTTCCTCCTGGGAGAACACCGGGGCAGGTCGCGAACGTTCACCAACCTGGCGCTGGCCGTTTTCAAGGTCGCAATTATCCTGGTCATGCTCGTTGGCGCCGCGCGGGGCGAAACCTATGAGCTGCGCGTGAGCTTGTTGCCGGGACTCGATTTCGTGCTGGAGGCCGATGCGCTGGCATTCCTGTTTGCGACCTTGTCCGCGGTGCTCTGGTTCCTTACGACCATCTACGCTATTGGATACCTGGAGCACTCCCCGGGGCGAGCGCGGTTTTTCGGCTTTTTCGCCTGGTGTGTCTGCGCCACGACCGGGGTGGCCTTTGCCGGCAATCTGTTCACGTTTCTCGTTTTCTACGAAATGTTGACCCTGGCCACCTATCCACTTGTCGTCCATCGTGGTACGGAAAAAGCGATACAGGCGGGCAAAATCTATCTGGCGTACACCTTCATCGCGGGCGCGGTTCTTCTATTGGCAATCATATGGCTGCGAAGCATTGTGGGGCCCGTCGAATTCCACGAAGGGGGCGTTCTTAATGACTATGTTGATTCACATCGTCTGGAACTTCAACTGATTTTCGCGTTGCTGATTGCCGGGTTCGGCGTCAAGGCCGCCCTGTTTCCCCTCCATGGCTGGTTGCCTCAGGCCATGGTCGCGCCGGCCCCGGTCAGCGCGCTGCTGCATGCCGTTGCGGTGGTGAAGGCGGGAGGCTTCGGTATCGTCCGGACCGTATACGATGTTTACGGCATATCGACCGCGAACACGCTGGGCTTGCTTGCGCCGCTGTCCATTATCGCGAGCTTTACGATCATCTACGGATCGGCGCGCGCCGTGACACAAGACGACCTCAAGCGACGGCTGGCGTTTTCCACCGTGAGCCAGGTCTCGTATATCGCGCTCGGGGCCTCCATATTCGGCCCGGTGGCGACGGTTGGCGGCATCGTTCACATCGTTCATCAGGCCTTGATGAAGATCACTCTGTTTTTCGCGGCCGGCAATTTCGCCGAGACCCTTCATATTCACAAAGTTTCGGAAATGGCCGGGGTGGGCAGGCGCATGCCCTGGACCATGACGGCGTTCACGGTCGCCGCCCTCGGGATGATCGGGATGCCGCCCTTCGCCGGGTTTGTCACCAAGTGGTATCTGGCGCAAGGCGCCTTGTCGGCTGGCCAGGATTGGGTGATACTCGTCTTAATTACCAGCGCCATCCTGAATGCGGCCTATTTTCTGCCGATACTCTATACCGCGTGGTTCGAGAAACCGCTCGCGCATGCTTCGCACGAAGATCGGGGCGCCCACCGCTTCGAATGTCCGCTGAGCCTGCTTGCCCCGCCGTGTATCACCGCAGCGCTCGCGATCGCCGCGGGACTTTTCGCGGGGATGGAGTGGAGCCCGCTTGACTGGGCCAACTTCGTGATGGAACTGGAGTACGAATGATGGACCTACTTTTTCTGCAAGTCCTGTCGTTTTTGCTGGTTCTTGTGGGGCTGGTTTGGGCCATCTCGCCGCTGCGCCGGTTCGCCTGGCTTGTCAGTCTCGCGATTCCGTTGACGTGTATTGGCTGGACGTTCCTTTCTCCGGGGGAGATCACCCCGGCGCCCTGGTTTCTCATGGGCGCCCATTTCGGATTGGACGCCATCGGCCGCCCCCTCCTTGCGCTGACCGCGTCGATTTGGTTTGCGGCCGGGATTTACAGTCGGGGCTATCTCAAAAGCCAGCCGGATTCACGGTTTTATTGGTTCTTCTTCAGCCTCACGATGGCCGGTAATCTCGGCCTGCTTGCCGCGCTGGATGCGGGCAGCTACCTCACCTGGTACACGATGATGAGCGTTGCCGCCTACGGGCTCATAATCCATGATCGGAAGCCGGCGAGCATCCGGGCAGGCCGCGTTTATATGGCGTTGACCGTTCTTGGCGAGATGCTTATTTTCGCGGGCATCGCGTTTGCCGTCCGCGATAGCGCGTCGCTGCTCTTCGAAGATATTCGCCGCGGGGTTGCCGAGTCTCCCAATAAGACGCTTGTCGGCTTCCTCATCCTAACCGGATTCGGCATCAAGCTCGGTGTTATGCCGCTGCATTTCTGGCTACCCCTCGCCCACCCGGCCGCGCCCACGCCGGCAAGCGCCGTGCTGAGCGGTGTGATGATTAAGACGGGCCTCGTCGGCATGCTTCGGGTCCTGCCCTTCGGGGATGCCGGGTTCGAACTGCTCGGGCCAACCATGATCGTGGCGGGGCTCGGCACGGCATTCCTGGCCGCGATCTTCGGGACGACGCAGTCAAACATAAAGGCGGTTCTTGCCTACTCCAGCGTCAGCCAGATGGGGCTGGTCACGACGGCCGCTGGCGCGGCGCTACTGGAACCGGGGTTGTGGATCGCACTTGCGCCTGCCCTGTTGTGGTTCGTGCTGCACCATGCGGTAGCGAAGGTGGCCCTGTTCATGGGATGCGGTGTGGTCGGTTTTCCCGCTGGCTCGGCGGCGCGCCGCATCGCAATTACCGCGGGCCTGGGCCTGGCCGCGCTGTCCATTGCCGGCCTGCCCTTGACGACAGGCTTCGTCGCTAAGCAAGGGCTGAAGTCCGCGCTCGGCCAGTCCGCCTGGGGGAGTATTTTCGACACCCTCCTGCCCCTCACCGGCATTACCACGACGCTCTTGATGGCGCGTTTCCTCTACCTGGCTCGCCCGAAAAACTCGGATTCGCCCGATCGCCTCCCCTTCAGTATGCTGGCCACCTGGGGCATCCTCACCGCCGGAGCGGGCATAAACTGGATTTGGGCGCAGCCCGCCGGTATTGTTTCAAAGGACTGGCTCAAGTTCACGCCAACCTATGTCTGGACGGGGCTGTGGCCGATACTGGGCGCCGCTCTGCTGGCCGCCGCGCTCCTGCGCCTGTCTCCGGTCCGCAAACGGCTGTCACGCATCGAGGTCCCCCAGGGGGACCTGGTCGTCCCCATATCGTTCGCGGTCCGGGGCGTTTTGCGTGCGCTCGCGCAGGCGGGCCGCTGTTCTCAAGCGTGTTCAGCCTCAATGCGGCAACGTTTGTCGGGCCATATCCGTGATTGGCCCCGTTTACCGGCGTCCAGACTCGCGGCGTGGCTGGAATCGGAATACGCCTTGTTGCCGCTGCTCTGCGCCATCAGCCTCCTGATGGTGGCTATCCTTTTGGCCTGACGGGCCGTCGTCCGGGCGGGCGTTCAGAGGGCGAATCGGCACACGGCGGTGAGTCACCGGAGGGATCCGATCTGCCCTTTTCTTCGGGCGATCGCGGCCGATTCGCCGCGTTACGCCCAGTTCCGAAGGGGGTGAGTACGGTTTTCGAGGGGCATGGGGATCTGCGCGCCGGCGACATGGGATGCAAATACCGCCTGAATCATCTCTTGCACCGCGCGCCCGTCCTGAAGGCTGAGTTCCGGCCGGCGATCCGCCGCGATGGCCTCCAGCAGATCGTCGACGATGTAGCGGTAGCGGTTGTGCCCGCCCGTGTTTTCTGGCGCGGGGGCGCCGGGGAGCGGCAGCCACGCGGCGTCGGGAGCGGCGGCGTCCCACGTGGGGCTGTCGAGCCAGCGCGCTTCGAAGGTGGACCCGATCCGGATGGAAATGATTCCGCGGCTGCCGTGCAGATCGATGCCAAAGCGTCCGCCGGCGCCTTCGGGATGTCGCGCGGAATCGAAGTACCCCGCGCGCCCGCCGGGGAAGGCGAACATCGCGTGTATGGTGTCGCCGAGGATGGGGCCGAGCGGTTCGGTGGCTTCGCGCACATCCCCCGGGCCCGCGGAGGCGCCGCCGGCGGTGATCGAGGCGGCGCAGCGCAAGGGATCGGCCTCCATGAAGAAGCGCATGAGATCGAGTACGTGGCTGCCGAGTACGATAAGGTCCTCCCCGCCGGAGCGGCGATCTTCCTTCCCACGGGTGCGGGCCTCGATCAGCGTGCCGATGAGCCCGTCATCCACGGCCTGTTTTACGTGCTGGAGGATGGCCGAACCGCGCACGTTGAACGCGATGGACCACTTGAGGTTTCGCGCCTCGATCGCGCCGATCATTTCGTCGGCTTCCGCCAGATCGGTGCAGAGGGGCTTCTCCATGAAACCGTGCGCGCCCGCTTCAGCACAGGCGAGCAGGTAGTCCCGGTGGTGGATGGTCCAGCGCGGGCCGACGGCGACGAGGTCGGGCTTTTCTTTTTCGAGCATCTCGCGGTAGTCCGCATAGGTGCGCTCGGCGCCGGATTCCTCGGCATGTTTTGCACGGCCCGCCTCATCGGGGTCGGCCAGCCCGACCACGGCGATATTGTCGCGCCTGGAAAAGGCGAGGTGGAGACCGTGGCCGTAGCCGCCCTGGTTGCTGTCGCCGATGACGCAGGCGCGGAGTCTTTCCCCGGATTGGGCCCGCGCGGCGACGCCCGCCGGCAGGGCGAGCGCGGTTGAAAGCAGGAAAGCGCGTCGGTTCAGGTGCATGTCGGGTTCTCCCTCTGTGCCGGTAACGGTGGCGGTTTCGGCGGGCCGGTCAGGCGCGATGGCCGGCCGCCGCGCGATACATCGCAACGACCTTCTCGCCCGGGATTTCCGCCAGTATATTGTGAATGGCCGCGAAAACAAAGCCGCCGTCCTGGCGCATGTATTCCACCACTTCGGCGACCTCCCGCTGTACCTCCTCCATGGAGCCGAGCGGGAGGGTGCGCTGGGTCTGCACGCCCCCGCCCCAGAGCGCGATGCGCCCGCGGGCCTTGTCCTTCCAGGCACGGTAGCCGCTATCACCGGCGGGCCATTGCACGGGATTGAGGACGTCGAAGCCGCTCTCAATGAAATCGTCGATCAGATCGTATATCGCGCCGCAGGAGTGCATAAAGGTCTTCACGCCGGGCGCATGACGGCGGACGGTATCGGTGATCCGGCGGTAGTAGGGCTTGAACAGCGTCCGGTAGGTTTCGGGCGAGGCGATGCAGTGCGACTGCGTGCCCCAGTCGTCCGAGGCGATGTGGTAGAGGTCGATGTAGGGATGCACCGCGTCGAGGAGTTCCGCGGTCTGTTCGGTGATGATGGTCGTGACGGTCTCGTGCAGTTCCGCGACGAATTCGGGCTCGGTCATGCAGAGGAGCGGAAACTGCGCGATGCCGGTGTAGCTCCCGATGCCAAAGGGGCAGCCCAGGCCCCCGAAGAGAATGGCGCGGTCGGTGGATTCCCGCGCGCGCTGGCAGCGCTCCTTCACCGCGAGCAGGTCGGGCTTCCGGAGCCGGCCCCGATCCAGCGCCCCGGCCACCGCGCCGATGTCGGGCCGGGGAATGGCGCCGCTGAGCGATACGGGCTGCCCGCCGTGCGCCGCTTCGAAAACATGGGCCGCGGGCGGCATCGTCAGGTCTCCCTGCGCGATAACGCCGTCCGCGCGCACGGTAAAGCGCTCGGGCCACCGAACCCGCGCGTCCAGACGCCCATTGAAGTCGAACGGGCGCCACAGATCGTCCTGCGGGTAGACGTTGTTGATGTCGAGGCGCACGGTGGCGACGTCGCAATCGAGCGCGTCGAGCACATCGGGTTCCGGCAGGGCGAGCATCTGCGTGGTGTCGTGGACGCGGGGACGACGTGGCGGCAGGCCCAGGGCGGCGACCAGGTCTGGATACGCAAAACAACTGATTCCTGAAGAATCCATGCCGCCGAGATCGAGAGGAATCCGGTCGGTCTCCTGGAAATTCAGCGCCGCCATCACCCGTTCGCGTCGCGTCACGTCTTGCTTCCTCCCGTGGCCACGCGGTGTGTTGCGGGCCTGGCGCAAGTATAGCGGAGCGGGCGGTCTCCCGGGTAGGCGGCGATGCGCTGAAACGCCGATGGCGCGCCGAAGCGCGCCACCGGGCGGGAAACGCAATTAGCGACCCGGGATAATCTCCGGCCGGGGCGGGCCATCGTAGGGCCGGGCGCCCTTGGGATGGCCGAAGTCATCGGGCACGGACACCAGGTCCCGATCCTTGACCTCGGGCGGCAGGATCATGCCGTAATACCGGCCCATCCAGTAGTCTTCAAGCCAGCCGACGGCCGGGTAGGCGCCGCGACCGCCGCCGCTGCTGTCGTAGCGGATGGCGGAGCGGCTACCCCAGGCGGCCTGGGTCTCGCGGGGCAGGAGACCGCGCGTCCCCTTCGCGTAACTGACGTACCCGTCCTCCGTGTGGAGGTCATCGCGGTGGGAGTTCTTGTAACTGTGGCTTACGGGATCGAGGGGCCAGGAGCGCAGGTGCGCAACGCCCTGATCGACTTCGCAGTCGTTTCCTGTGAGCCCGCCGTACATGAAGTTGAAGTAGGGCACCTTCTGCATGCGCATGACTTCCCAGTGCCGCTCGATGGCACGCAGGTAGATCGAGCGGAGGTACTCGTCTTTCGTGTATCGCAGGAGCGGGTCAAAGCAGCGGAAGGCCAGCTCGTCGTCCCACGGCACGATGTAATCGGGCGGGAAGGTCAGCTTCTCGCGGACCGTATACTTGTGGTAGTTCCAGTCGAGCAGTTGCTGCAGGCCCGCCTCGTAGGCGGGATCGCCGGTCAGGGCGTGCGCCGTGATGGCGTAGGCCTGGGCCTCCATGCCGTTGAGCCCGCGCGCGTAGTAGCCGTAGGGGCGCAGGAGGTAGTCCGGGTCCCATCGGCCCCATCGCGTCGGCTTGCCGTCCATGTCGCGCAGGAGCCAGCCCTCGCCGATGATATGGTTCGTAATGCGGGCCAGGTGCGCCTTCGCACGCTCCTTCTCAGCGCCCTTCGCAGCCAAGTCATGGAAAAGGGCGACGGCGTAGTAGTGCGCGTTGACCTCGTCGCTCGACGTGTCGCCCTTCCAGCTCCACTTGCCGTCTTCGGTCGCATACCACTTCGCGGGCAGTCCGCCGGAGCCGCGCTCGGCGCGTTGCCCCTCATCAACGCCCTCGACCCAGATCGCCCGGGCGAAGAAACCTTCCTTCGGCGTGATCTGCTCCAACCACATCATCGCTTCGGCGGCGTCCACGGCGGCATCGCGCGCGGCCTTATCGCCGGTGACCGCGTACTTGTAGCTCATGGCGGCGAGGTAGTGGGCGGTGTGGCCGCCGTCGTTGTCGCTCACTTCGCGGAGCCAGCCGAGGTCTTTTCCGGCGTAGTAGAGGCGCTGGACGAAGCCGAGCCGCTTGAATCCCCACTCATCGAGCTGGCGCTCGTAGTAGTCGGCTTTTTTCAGCATCGTATACGGCTCGTAGCGGATAATGCCCAGGCCGGCGTTCGTGGCAATGCACACGACGTGGTCCCCGGCGACGATGTCGTTCACGTGGTCGCCCGGGAGCCAGTGATCCGCACCGAAGTACTGGAATTCCCCGTCCACGTGGCGTATGGCGCCGGTGGTGGTTCCGATCCAGAGGTCCTTCGCGAACCCGGGCGCGGCGCAGGTGGTGTTGTTCGACGGGAGGCCGTCCTCGCCCGTGAGCACGGTCATGGCCATGCCCCGGAGCACCGCGAGCCCGCGATCGGTGGTTACAAAGAGGCGGCTGCCGAAACTCAGCATGTCCCGGGTTTCCGAAGAGGGCAGCGTGCCCCAGTCGATCGGATTGCGCCAGAACACAGGCCCGTCCAGCAGGGCGAGTTCGCCCTTCCGCAGCACGTAGAGCGTGCCGCTGTACGACGCGATACGCTGGATCGTGCCGATCTGAATGGGATCCGAGATGACTTGCGTTCCGTCTTCCATGATCAGCGTGGCGTCGGTCGAGAGATAGCCCGTGTCGGGCTTGATATCGACCAGCGTGTTCTCTTCGAGGCGGTAGATGGCGTCGGCCGAGGCGAAGTGGATGTTGCCAAGGTGTAGCGTGGCGTCGACGGCGCGCACATCGCCGAGGCGTACCCACTGGTTGCCGCGCAACTCGTGCAGGCCGTCGTCCGCGGCGACGAAGAGGCGATCGCCAAGCCCCCACACGCCGCGCACCGGTTTGGGAGCGTTTAGCACGGTCGCCAGGCTGCCGGCCCTCAGGGTGTGGAGCGCGTCCGCGGCGACGGCATAGAGGACATCCTCATGCAGCGCCAGCGCGGTGACGGGGGCGTCCGTGAATATCTTCTCGGCGGATTCCTGGAGGTAGACTTCGTCGGCGGCGGGCGTCCAGAGCGGCGCCTCGGGGGAGGCGGAAAACGCTGGAGACGCGGCGGTGGAGACCGCAATGCACAACGCGGCCATAAGGCGGAGGGGCGGGTGAATAGACATGATGTACTCCTTCATGAAAGCGATTCAGTCAAAAGCAGACTAGCATACGCAGCCAGCGGAATGCCCGCCTCGGTCGAATGGAGACCTGTCCCCGCGCGGGCCTCGCGCTGGCGATGTCGCCGGGTTGCCCCTCTTTGCTATACTGGCGGCGGAACCGGCAGCCATGTCCATGACGTACCAGAATCGAATGATGATCGCGGTCTTCCTGTCCGTGCTCCTGCACGCGGCGGGCTTTGGCGTGCTTCAGTATTCCTACACACCCCGCCCCGCCCCGCCGCCTCCGGAATCCGCGCCGATCATCGTCAATCTGCAGCCCGAACCCGAGCCGGAGCAGACGCCATCCCGGCAGCTCGTCGACGTGGCCGTACCGGCGCCGGAGCCGCCCGACTCCACCGATCGCACTGCGGAAACGAATGCCGAGACGATGACCCTGGCGCGGCGCCCCGATGCCGCGCCGGCCCCGGCGCTGGCGCCCGACACTTTCGACGCGCTTCCCGCGCCGCCGTCGCCGCCGGAGGAGCCCGCGCCCGCGCCGGTGGAGCCCCCGCTGGAGCAGGCGCCGCCCGAGGAAGAGCCGGAACCGGCCGAAACACCGGCCCGAAAGCCAACCCCGGAGCGCGCCACACCGCCCGTGGAGGAGATGGATGTTCCGCTCGAAACGGTGGAAATCGACGAACCGGCGGAGGCCGAGGAACCCGCCCCCGAACCGCCCATGCAAGTGGCCCGGGCCATGCCTGCGCCGCCCCAGCGGCCCTCGCCCGGGCGCGCCCGGGAACAGGGCGGCGGCGCGCGCCAGGGCGCGACGAACTTCAGCGCAATCCAGCACGAAATCGCGCCCTACCTCAAGCACGTGCGCCAGCTTGTGGAACGCCAGTGGAACGAAATGATATACACGCGCTACTCGGGCACGTCGCCCGTGCGCGCGGTTATCGACTGCGCGATCAACCCGCAGGGCGAACTGGTTTCCGTGACGATCATCGAACCCGACCGGGACCGGCTCTACAGCGCACTGTGCCGCGACGCCGTGCAACGCGCGGGCCCCTTTGGTCCCTTTACCTTCGAGGTGCCGGAAATCTACCGTAACCAGAACCTCGAAATACGCTGGACCTTTAACTTTCTGTAACAGTTTAGCCGTCTGAAGCAAAGAAGTTTTTCAACCACGAATGAACGCAGGGCAGCCTGTTGGCGCAACTGAATATGGGATCACCACGAAGGGCATGGGGCAGCCGCTGGCCGCAACCAAGGAATTGATCACCACGAAGGGCACGAAGTCCACGAAGGAAAGAGGTTGGAGAAGGATTGATATTCACGCGACGGCGCAGAGGAGAAAAGGCGCAGAGGAGACGATCCAGGGCGCGATGCGCGGTTACGGTGGGCGGGGGATTGGATTTGGAGCCACAAAGAGCGCAAAGATCACAAAGGACACGGGGGAGCCTCTGGCCGCAGCCAGGGAACTGATCACCACGATGGGTACGAAGAGAAACAGAGAAGGGCTTTAACCGCAGAGAGCGCAGAGGATGGCTCTTGTACGCAGATGAAGTAGGTGGTTGAATGAGGGTGCGTTTTTGACCACGAATGGACAGCAATGCAGACGAATGCGCCGGGAGCGGCGGCTGGCCACGATCAGGATTTGTGACCACGGATGACACGGATGACACGGATAGCAATTGGTTCCGGCCGTTGAGGCGTGCCGGCGGCTGCGTGCGATTTTCGACGCAGCCTGTTCGGATTGTTCAGCATCCGGGGTGGAACGGGTGGCGGGCTGCTCGGTCTAATCTTGTTCGAGCGTCGCGGCAATCCGTGTCATCGGTGTAATCCGTGGTCAATAGAAGAATACCGGCCACGATATTCATGGGACGGCCCGGAAATTCTCCTTGGAATTTCCAATTCGTAAATGCTTTTACAACAGATTGTTACGGAGGTATTGCGCGCAAGAACTTGCAGAAAAAACAAGAAAATGACGGATAGCAGTACGAATTCACACGAATAAGAGAGACTATTGACCGGGTTCGAGGACTGAAATGGAACGATAACAGGTCCGCCTTTGATCTCTTGAAGTGGATATTTTTTCCACAGATTTGCACAGAACGCCACAGATAAGAGATAGAGACCGGCAGCGCCAGAGAGCCGGGTTGGTGTCTGCGCGGATCTTTGGAAAAACTCCTTCGTTGCGGCGAAAGGTTGCTCTATGTTCTCCGCGGCCAATCAGGTTTCTTGTTGCCTGGATGCCTGGCCGCGGGTCTGGGAAAAGGCTGCTTGAACTGAATTTCGGTTTCTTATTCGTGTCCATTCGCGGTAAAACTGGTACTCAACTTCATACGGCTAAAGAATTACAACTTTCATTAATCCGAAGCACGCCGCCGACCGCGGCGGCGGGGAAGACCCATGACCGAATTTTACGAACTTATCCAGCAGGGTGGGTGGCTGATGGCGCCGCTGGGCCTGTGTTCCCTGGTGGCGCTTTCGATCGTCATCGAACGCGCCGCCGCGCTCCGCCGCGACAAGGTCATCCCCCCGGAAATCGTCCGCATCCTGCATGAATTTGGAAACGCGGGCGGCGCCACTCCCTCCCACTCCCTGGCGGTCTGCCAGCGCACGCACGGAGCCTTCGCGCGGCTTGCGGAGGAATTGATCCAGTTGCGGCACCTGAGCCACGCGCAGCTCCTGGAGACGATGCACGCCGTCGGGCGCACCCACGTCGCGCGCCTGGAGCGGGGGCTCACCCTGCTCGAGATCATTGCGGGCATCAGCCCCCTCATCGGCCTCCTCGGCACGGTTCTGGGCATGGTGACCGTGTTCGACGCCATCACGCAGGACGGGCTCGGCAACCCGCAGGTGCTGGCGGCGGGCATTTCCCAGGCCCTGGTGACCACGATCGCGGGCCTCTGCGTGGCCATCCCCGCGCTCGCCTTCCACGGCATCTACAGCAAGCGCGTGGACGAATTGGCCATCGAGATGCAGGAGCGCGCGACCGCTTTTCTGGCCAAGCTGCACGCGCCGGGGACCTGAGGCGCGCCCGCGCCGCTCCCGTTTGCTTCCGCGTAACACTTTAGCGGTCTGAAGTGCGGAACAGTATGTGTTTTCACTAGTCGAGCCGGTGTGTATGGAGCGCCGGCGGCCCGCCGGCATTGCACCGAAGATGCAAGAATACGTTGCCGGAGTGCTCCGGCGACACGCGGCTTTTTATGCAACGGCAGCATTTCCAGAATGCTCTCTTGCGCCGGCGGCGCAATCTGCCGGCGGGCCGCCGGCGCTCCATAGTTGCACGTAGCCTTTATTCAGCATATCGCTCGAGTTTGGCCACTGTACTTCGCCACTGTACTTCGCTCGGCTGAAATGTTACCGATTCCGCTATCGCCGGATGAAGTGGATTCCCTCGCCGGTCACCCGGTAGCCGAAATTGGGCACCGGCCACTGCCACACGATCAGGTTAAGCGCCGTCTCCCGGGTGACGCCGTGCATGACCGCCGCATTGACCGGCAGGCGTCCGGCGTCCGCGTCCGCGGTTACGGGGACGCCCAACTGTTCGGATAGTAGCGGGAGGCAGGCCGACAGCGGGCGCATCGCAATGCCAAAGGCGGTTCCGGCGTCCACGCGGGGCAGTCGCACATTGACCACCTGCCGCAGCATTTGGCGCTGGTCGCCGGAGAGCCCCTCCCGGTTTACGCAAGCGTCGCCCCGGTTCCGATTTTCCACCGAACGCACAAGAATGTACGAGTTGGTGCTTTCGACCGCCACGGAACCCGCGGGCACCAGCGCCGACTTGAGGACGGCCTCCACGATAGCCGAAACCGGCGCGTCTGTTATCGCCAGTTCCCCGCACCACGCTTCGTCCAGCAGGTTATCGGCCACGATCGCCGTGTCCAGCGCGGCGCCCAGCAGCGCAAACGCATCGTACAGGCCGGTCCCGGCGCCGATCGCGTAGCTTGCGGTCATGTCCCGGTACCGCGCGTCGATGCTCTCCTGGATCGACAGGGCCGCCAGGGCGTCGTATCCGTTGGGATAAAGGAAAGCGTAGTTCGGCGTGACCTGCACCTGGCAGGACAGCCCGGCGACCAGGCGGCGCAGCCCGCTCGCGTACTCGGCCCGGCTGATCGCCGCCTGCGCAACGCGCCATTCCTCCATCCCCGCGGCCAGGACCACGCCGCCGCCCGCCGTTTCTCCAATATGGCGGACCGCCGGCCCCAAATGCGGGTACAGGGCCGTATCCACACTCAGCGGAGGGAAGCTCCCGGGCGCGCGCGCCGCGTCTGTGCGCGCCGGCCCCTCCAGTGGCGTCTGGCGGGCCGTCTTGCCACAGCCCGCGCAAGCGATCGCCACGATGAGTGCGGCGCAGACGCCGCAAGCTGGCCATTTACACATGGTTATCCACTCCATACCCCGGCGCGCCCGCGCGCCGCCCTCAAGCTGCTTCCAGCGGGCGCGCCGCGCTATCCGTTAATCCCGTGAGGCGCCCGCTGGTTCCGCCGGATATGGGACGCGGGATGGTAGAAGCGCTCCAGCGGTCCCCGGTAACAGCGCGGGCACAGCAGCGAGCCGTCTCCTGTCCTGTTGCGGGTGGTGATCCGGCAACACGCCACGCAGGTAACCGCTCCGCAAAACGGGCACTGCAAACCGAAATCGTCCAATTCCCCCGGAGCCTCGTCGAGGGCGCCATCGTAGGCGCCCAACGGCCAGGGCGGGGGATCGAGCGGCTTGCGGCATTCCTTGCACTGTACCTGAAAATACTGCCCCTCATACAGATTTACCCCGACGAGCCGCATCGCGCCCCGGGCCATGCTGAAGCAGTGCGCGGCATCGCACTCGGGACAGACGAACTCGGCCAGATCCTTGCCGAGCGCCTCGGGCCGTTCCCGAAC
Source organism: Candidatus Hydrogenedentota bacterium (assembly GCA_019637335.1). NCBI lineage: Bacteria > Pseudomonadati > Candidatus Hydrogenedentota > Candidatus Hydrogenedentota bacterium. The sequence goes on from JAHBVV010000001.1 coordinate 917,259, forward strand.
CACCAGCGCCTTCTCCGCGGCGCTCAGCCGCGCCAGGGAATCCGGGCGCACATCGGCGCGCGCGGTGCAGACGGAGCACGCCATGTTGAAGGAGCCATCACGGTTCCGGAGAACGAGGGTATCCCCGCCGCGCATAAGGCGCAGCATGCGAACCGCCACGGCGATCGTGACGCAGGCGAAGACCGCCGTTCCGGCAATCGCGCACGCCCACTCGAAATCCGTCATAGGTAATCCAACCTGGCCCGAGAAAAACGCGCTTGTCTCGCGCGGAACAATTGCCTATACTCTAGCGCATGAACAACTTGATGATCGTATTATGGCTGGTTTCGCTCGGCCAGATCACGCCCGCCATTCCCGACGGGGCCACCATATTCACTATCACCTACAAGGATGGCGGCCAGGACGTCACGGTGGCCGCCGCCATCCGGGCGCGCGGCGAATTTGCCGACGCCTTCGATCGCCTTGCGCTTCCCGCCCAGCTCGAACTGGTGCGCGACGAGCCGTGGTTCAATTATCCGAGCGCCACCGTGCTCAAGCAGAATGTGCGCGAGGCCGAGCCCGAATCGTCCGCCAAGCGCCGCCTCCGCTATGAGAACTCCGGATTCGAGCGGATCGAAACGGATCAAGGCGTAACCTGGCTTTCCGCGGAGACGGTGGCGCGGGCAACCCGGATGAGGGAACTGGAGGAGGCCCGTGACGCGGAGCGCGCGCGGATCCATTCGACGGCGTCGCTCGCGGCGCTGAGTTCGGGCGGCGGCGGCGATTCGGGGCCGGGGGTCTTTGCGCTGTGGGGCCGGCATGTCGCCGTGCTCGTGTTCGCGGCCATCGGCATCGTCATCACGGTCAAAATCGGCTTCTGAGCGCCGCCTAATCGCGGACCGATGTCACCTCATACGCGCGCACTTCGAGCGCTTTCCCCTTCAGCAACACCTCGCCGATCGGCTTGCCCTCCACCTTATCGGAAATCCGCGACCACGTTTCCTCGCCAACAATGACCTGGCCCGGGCCGGCCAGGCTGCAAAAGCGGCTCGCCGTGTTTACCCGGTCTCCCACGACCGTATACTCCATCCGCATGGGCGACCCGAAATAACCTGCCGTCACTTCGCCGGTGTCGATTCCGATACCAAGCTGGATGACGTGGCGGCCCTCTTTCTTCCGGACCTCGTTCAATTCGGCGTTGAGCTGCTGGATCGCCACCGCCGCCGAAACCGCCGCCAGCGCGTCGTTTTCGAGCGGCACCGGCGCGCCGAACACGGCCATAATCTCGTCGCCCACGTACTTGTCAAGCGTACCCTGGTACTGGAAGATGATTTCCGTCATCGCGGTGAAGTATTCGTTCAGCAGTTGCACCAGGTCCGCCGGCGCGATCCGCTCGGCAGTGTTGGTGAAGCCGCGGATATCGCAGAAGAGCGTACTGACCCGCGCGCGCTGCCCCCCCAGCTCCACCGCTTTTTCCTCGGACATGATCTTATCGACGATCGCCGGGCTCAGGAAGCGCCCGAACTCGATGCGCTTCATCTCCGCCTGCACCACCTTGTCGTGCAGGCGCACGTGGTCAATCGCCATCGCCGACTGCGACGCCAGCGACGCGAACAGCTCGAGATCCTCCTCGTTGAAGGTGACCTGGGGCTTGCGCGTGTCCAGGTAGATCGATCCGAGGATGCGGTCGTCGATTTTCAGCGGCACGCACATCGCGCTCATAATTTCGGACCGGATAATGCTCTCGCGCATGCCGAACTCGCTGTCGTTCTGGCTGTCCAGCATCAACACCGCCTCTCCGTCGATCGCCGCGCGCCCCGCGATGCCCATGCTGGGGGAACTCGCCTCCAGCTCCCGGCCCATCTCCCGCGCCACCTTGACGTTCAGGTTGTTCGTGTCCCCCTCCCGCAGCATGACAAAGCCGCGGTCCGCATTCATGACCTCCATGACCATGTCCAGCACCTGGGCCAGGCGCTCCCGCAGGTCGAAGCCGGACGCCATGATCTGGCTGGCCTTGTGCAGCGCCGCCAGCCGCCGGTAGGCCCGGCTCATCTTGACAATTTCTTCGGGGGTCGCGGACACCTGCTCGCGCGGCTCGCCCATAAACCGGGGCGTGGGCTGCCCGATCAGGGTCATGCTGTTGCCGATTTCGTCCATTTCCTCGCGGATTTTGTCCAGGTTCTTCACGAGGTCGGGATTGATCGTATAGGGGGTCTCGTCCGGATTATCCTTGCCGTACTGGGTGTCGTCCCGGAAGACGAGGTGGCAGCGGCTGCCAAACCAGATCTCGTCCATGTGCGAGAGCACCCGCTCGACGATCCGCTGGCGGTTCACATAGGTCCCGTTGAGGCTCTTGAGGTCGAACAGCACCGACTTGTTGCCGACGCGGCATATTTTTGCGTGGTTCCGGGACACCTCGTCCGCCACCAGGACCACGTCGCTGTCCTCGGAGCGCCCGAAACGGGTTTCGTTGCCCGACAGCGGCACCGTCATCGGCGGCACCCCCGGCTGTTCGATTATCACCTGTGGCATCGACAATCCCTCGTTCCGTGCGAATGATAGCAGGGTCCGCAAATCGGGTCAATGGCTGTTGGACTTGGAAAAGCCTTTGCCGGTACCATAGAGGCGTTTAGTCGCGGGTGGCGGCCCTTCGCAAGACACCAGCAAACCGCACCCATCGCCCCGTTCCCCGCAAGCGCCAAGGTTCCGACCCATTGCCCCCTTCTTATCAGAATCCGCCCTGCGCCCGGCCATTCGGCCCGGCTACTTCCCGCCTGGACGCCCCCGGAGCCGCCCATGAGGCCCGCTGATCCCCCCGCCGATATGAACCTGCGGGAGATGTGCCAGCGCTACGGCATCACGTTCAAGAAGGCGCTCGGCCAGAACCTCCTGCTGGACGACAACATCAACCGGATCCTGATCGACGCGGCGGCCCTGACGAAGGACGACTATGTCGTCGAAGTGGGCGCGGGCCTGGGCGCGCTAACGCGCCGGATACACCCCGCCGCGGGGCAGGTGCTCTCCGTCGAAATCGACAACTCGTTTATGCCGTGCCTTCAGGACCAGTTCGGGCAAATCGGGCACGTGCACCTGTTCCGGGGCGACTTCCTGAACCACCCGGTCGAGAAGCTTGTGGATGAGTTCATACCGGGGGGGACCAGCTACAAGTTCCTCTCGAACCTCCCCTATTACATCACCACCCCGATCCTCTTTCATGTGCTTGAATCGCCGCTGTTTTTCTCGCGCCTCGTCGTGATGATGCAGGAGGAGGTCGGCCAGCGCCTGGTGGCGCCCGTCGGGGCCGAAAACTACGGCGTGCTTTCCGTCGCCGCCCGCTGTTACGCCAGCGTCGATATTGTCCACCGCGTGCCCGCCTCCTGCTTTGTGCCGAAGCCCAAGGTGGATAGTTGCATCGTGCGCTTCCGGTGTGACAAGAAAGAGGCGATGCCCCGGGACGAAAAACTGTTCCTGATGAAGGTCGTTCGGGCGGCCTTCGCGCAGCGGCGCAAGACGTTGCGCAATTCGCTGACGAAATCCGGCGCCTTCGGCGCGCCGCGCGAAGCCGTGCTGGACGCGATGGACGCCGCCGGCATCGACCCGGGCCGCCGCCCGCAGACGCTGGGCCTTGAGGAATTTGGACTGCTGGCGCGCGAGATCCGGCAGCGCCTCTAATACGCGATGGAGATCGGATGAATGGACGGACAGACGGGACACCCCGAAATCCACGAACAGATCCTCTCCAGCCTCGCCAGCGGTGTGCTGGCGGTGGACGCGCACGGCGTCATCCTGACCGCTAACGCGGCCGCCGCGCGCCACCTGGACGTGGATCCGCCCCTCCTGGCCCCGGGAAAGCGCCTCAACGCGCTGGCGGAGCTGTCGCCCCCCATTCTCCGGATTATGGATGAACTGCGATCCGGGCAGCACGTGATTTCGCGCCGGGAAGTGACCGTTCCGGGCGCCGGGGAGCACCGGGTGCTCGGTATTACCGCCTCCCCGCTCCAGGGGCCGGAAGCCTTCAACGGCGCCATCTTCCTCTTCATCGACCTGACCGAACTGCGCCGGTTCCAGCGCACGGCGGACCTCAACAAGCAGCTTGCCCAGATCGGCGAGTTGACCGCCGGCGTGGTTCACGAACTGCGCAACCCGCTCAGCGTCATCGCGGGCATGGCGGAGCTGCTCCTGCGCAAAAGCGAGGAGGGCGACCCGGTCCACACCAAGGCGACGACCATCTATTCGGAAACGCGGCAGATGGAACGGCTCGTGAGCCAGTTCCTGAGCTTCGCACGGCCTTTCGCCCTGGAGCAGTCGGTCTGCGCGCCCGCCGCCGTGCTGGAGCGATCCATCGCGCTCGTCCGCCCCCTGGCGGCCGAACGCGAGGTCACCGTGGATACGGAACACGAGGACGGCCTCCCCGAGATCCACGTGGACGCCGAAAAGATGGCCCAGGCCCTGAGCAATATCCTGCGGAACGCGATCGAAGCCTGCGATTCGGGGTCCCGCGTTCTGGCGCGGATTCACACCCGCGGCGGGCGCGTGTGCTTTCGCGTGGAGGATGAAGGCCCCGGTATTTTTATCGCCGAGGGCGAGGATCTTTTCAGCGCCTTCTTCACCAAGAAGGAGGGCGGCACGGGCCTCGGCCTTTCCATTGTCCACCGCATCGTAACCGCCCACGAGGGCCAGGTGACCTACGGAAACAATACCGGCGCGGGCGCGTGGTTCGAAATCAGCCTTCCCGCCGATTTGCCGGGCGCCTGACCCGCCTCCCCGCGCCTGCCCCGCTATTCTTCCGGCTTTCCGCGCCCCAGCGCCGCCAGGACAAACGCGCCCGCCGCCCGCAGGGTTACGCCGAGGTAGAGGATTTGCCCCACCAGCGGCACGAGAAAGGCCAGCTCGGTCACGGCCGCGGCGCGCACCCATGCGGAGTGGTCCAGGGGCGCGTCCGGCGCCCCCGCGAGGCGATCGGCGGTGAGCCGGTAGGCCCCGATGCGGCCCCAGAGGTGCACGGCGCAAATCCCGCCGAACAGGAGAATCGCGAGCAGCCCGAGGGGCTTGATTTGGAGCATCACCAGCACCGCGAACAGGCCGACCGCGGTGTTGATCGCGCCGATGATCCCGGCCCGAACCGGGTGGCCGGTGTAGACGCGGTATATGCGCTCAGAGAATTCCGGGCGCGCGCAGGCGAACCAGAGATTCCAGGCTACTACGGCGGCCTTCAACACCAGGATCGCGCATGTCCCCGCGATTACCGCCAGCGCCGTTGCTACGAGCTTTTCCATTCCTATGCGTTCCCTTCTGGCTAGTGTCTCGGCCTGCCCAGGTATTCCCGGGCATTTACAATGCACGCGGCGGCCAGGCCCAGGGCGAGCAGGGGGCCCGCCCAGGAGAGTGGACCTACCGGAATCCGCTCGATCAGAGCGAGGCCTGAAGTCCCGACGGCGCCCAGGCCGTTCAGGAGTGCTTCCGCGTCAAATCCCATGGGCGGCAACCGCCACGCCAGCGCGTCCCACGCGGGCGCCGTCAGTTGGAGCTCACGGACGCGACCGATCCAGTCCGGCAGGTCCACATACTGGCCGCCCGCGACTGCCACCGCGATAAGCGCGGCCAGACCAGCCGCCCAGGCCGGAGACAGGCGCCCGTGTGGCGGCTGCGCGGCGATAGAGGCCTGAATTCGGGCGACCAGCGCGGGATCGGGCGCAATGGCTTCGGGCGTGACGCGCAATGCGCGTTCGAGGGCTTCGAGCGAACGCGCATGGGCCGCACAGGCGCGGCACGACAAAAGGTGCTGGCGCACGGAGACCGGCGGGGGCACGCCGCCGTCAAAGGCCGCGTCCAGCGCGTCTCGCGCCGTCTTACAATCCATCGTCCGCCTCCTGAAGCATCATTTCGCGCAACTGGCGCCGCGCCCGGCACAGCGCGACCTTGGCGGCGCCTTCGCCAATGCCCAGCACGGCGCCCGCCTCCGCCAGTGTGAAGCCTTCGTGGTAGTGGAGCGTCACAAGCTGCCGCGCGCGCGGCGCAAGCCCCGCCAGCGCCGCTTCCAGCCGTTCCTTCTCGGCGGACGGCGCCACCGGCCCGCGTTCCGGCAGCGCATCCAGCTCCAGATCGACCGCCACCCCCCGTCGCTGGCGGCTTCGCAGGGCGTTCAGCCCGGTGTTGGTGGCAATCGTGTAGAGCCAGCGGCGAAACGAACGGCCGGCGTCGAAGCGCCCCAGCGACCGGTAGGCCTTCAGGAACGTCTCCTGCGTCAGATCTTCCGCCTCCTGCCGGTGGCGCACCATGCGGTGAAGGTAGGCCCGGATCCGTGGCGCGTAATAGGCCACCAGGGGATTGAAGGCCTCGGGGCGACCGCGCCGCACTTCGCGCACGCAGGCGGTCTCCCACGCCGCGATCGCGGCCGGGTCATCATCGGGCGGGGGATCGAGGCGCACGGCCAGGACCGCCGGAAACCAGCAGCGCACCGCGAACCGCGAACGGCCTGGCCACCGCTGTTCAAGGACCCAGCTACTCACGCATGCAAACTCCCGGATTCATTGGGGCGATATCCCGGACACCGCCATCACATGATGTCCAGCGGGGCCAGTGTATACCCCGGAAAAACCCGGTTCAACGCGAGATCCGGCGCGTGCCGCTGGAAAATCGGCGCGATCACGTCCCGGAAATTGTAGGTTACGGGCAGGTCGCCCGGGCCTTCCAGGGCGTCGGCCTCCAGGCTGTTCCAGCCCTTCAGTACGCGTCCGCCCCGCACCCCGCCGCCCAGCACCATCATCAGGCCGCCGCGCCCGTGGTCGGTTCCCAGCGAGGCGTTTTCGCGCACGCGCCGCCCGAATTCGCTGATCACCACCACGGTTGCGCGCTCCCGATCGGTTCCGAGGTCGTCATAGAAGGCGATTAATCCCGCCGCGAGCCGGGCCATCAGCGGCGTAATCAGGGGCGAAGACGCCACGTGGCTGTCCCACCCGTCGAGATCCAGCGTCACCGCTTCGACCCCGGCCCCGGCCTTGATGAGTTGGGCGGCCTGACGCAGTTGCTGCGCGAACGGATCCTGGGGGTAGTCCGTGTCCGTGCCGCCCGCAAGCCGCGCCTGGATGGTTTCGATGCGGCGAATCGCGCGCACCACGGATTCGCCGGCACCGCCCCAGGGCAGGCGTGTTGCGGCGTAGGCCGCCCCCAGATCGTCTACAAACGTCCCGGCATCGGGCCCGAGCGCAATATCCGCGAGCGAACTGACGACAACCGCGGCGGGCGCGGCGCGCAACGATTCCGGATAGCGCGTGCCGAAGGCCACCGAGGCCAGTGGGTTTCCCGACGCGCGCGTGTTTTCGCGGAGATACCGTCCGATCCAGCCGCCCGCGCCGGTTCCGCCGTGTTCCAGGTAGTCCTGGGCGGCGAAATGGGAGCGGCTGTCCTCCTCCGAACCCGCGCCGTGCACGATTAGCAGGTCGCCGGCGTCGTAGGCGCGCCGGAGCGGGGCCAGCGCCGGATGCAGCCCGAAGTGGCCGTCCAGCGGCGCGGTGTCGCGCGCGGCAACCCCGATCAGGGGTCGCGCGCGGTAGTACGCATCGTCTTCCGCCGGGGGAACCATGCTCAGCCCGTCGGCCCCACCTCGGAGGAATACCACGACGAGGGTATGGGCGGACTCGGGCCGAATTTTCAACGCCATGTTCGATTGAGCCATTGTTAATATCCTTGAAAATCGGGTCCGGCCAGCAGCAGCGCCAAGCGTCCCACCTCGCCCGCGTTTTCCGCCGCGATCCCGATCCAGTCCCGCGTGATCGCCGCGCGCCCGCCGGCGTTTCGCGCGATGCCGTCCCAGTCGACGGAAACCCCTTCCACGGCCCCGCGATCCAGCGATTCAAGAAGGCGCCAGCGCCAGAAAAGCGTGCCGTGCCACGCTTCGCCGCTCTCGGGGTACCCATCGGGCGTCGGGTATTGGAATGGCGCGTGGCCCATACGCCCGAGGTACTCCAGCAACGGCTCCGTGTGCTGGACGTCCGCCAAGGTCGCGCGCATGACCGAGGCCACGTAGTGGAAGGGGCGCTTGAACTGCGGGCTCCCGGGCTTGCGAAAGGCCGGTGTCGCGAATATCACGCGCAGCATCGCCTTTATGTCGCCGCCGGTGTCCGCGTAGCGCGCGGCCACGGCCGACACCGCCTCTTCGGGGGCCTCCGGACCGATAAAGCGCGCGCAGAGTTTCCGGGCCAGAAAACGCCCGGTCGAAGGGTGTGCGCACGCGATGGCCAGGAGGCGATCCACATCGCCCGCGTCCAGCCCGGCGGGTATGGATTCCCCGAGCACCGTTTTCGGGCCGCCGTCGTGGCGGGCCGGATCGAATTCCACCCGCCCCTTGCCAAACCATGTGTCGCTCCGAACGGTCCACCCCGTCAGGCACCGCGCCGCCTCCATCACATCCGCCTGGGTGTAGCCGCCGTCGATTCCGAGGGTGTGTAATTCGAGCAATTCCCGTGCGTAGTTCTCGTTCGGCTGCTCGTTTGGCGTGCGGCGGTGGTTCATGCGCCCGTCGAGATACCAGAGCATCGCCGGACCCAGCGCGGAAGCCCGCAGCAGATCGGGAAAATGGCCGAGCGCGTGCGCGCGGATAACTTCGCGGTCGTCCGCAGTCTTCAACCACGCGCAGTCCCCTTTGGAGTGGTCGATGTTGAAGTGGTCGCTCCAGAAATCGACCATCACCTCGAAGAGCTGCCGCTCGCTGTAGCACGCGCGGAGCAGTTTGCCCGACGCCAATTCGCTCCAGAGCACCTCCGGCTTGTATTCGAACAGCTCGCCGGTCGGACAGGATAGCGTCTCGAGCCGCCGCGTCCGCTTGTCGCACGCGCGATCGTCGATCCGGGCAGGGTTAAGCTGCGACCCCAGCCACGCGTCCACCCCCATCGCCGCCACCCGCGCCACGTCACCCGGGCGCGGTCCGAAGCTGCACCGGTTCAGGACGTGGCGCGCGAGCGCCGGAGCCAGGTCCGGCGCGAAGTGCGTGGGGCGGGACGCGGCGGGCAACCCCAGCCCCAGCGCGAGGCCGCAGCCGCCGGCCTTTCCCAGAAATCCGCGGCGGGACAGCATCATGACGCCACCGGCGCGGGCGCGGCGGCGGAGCGAGACCACCACGCCATCAGCGCGGCGCCAAGCCCCACGATCAGTATGGCGGGCAGCAACACAAACCACCCGGCCACCGGCAGCACGCATGCGGTCGACACCACGGCGCCCCCGCGCAACACCACCGCCCCGCTGGCACGGGCCGGCCCGCCTTCCGACAGCCCCTGTCCGACCCGCCGGACGATGCCCGTGGCCCCGAACAGGGCGAGCAGGACCAGCCCGGAGAGAATGAGTACGCCGGCGAGTTTCAGCGGGCCCGCGCCCTGCGCCGCCAGCCCCAGCCCCAGCAGCAGCGCCGGTACGCCCGCCAGGGCGCCTGTCAGGAGGGCTCTTACCGGACGCGTGACAGCCATGCCCTGCACCCGGGCGACGGCGCCGGGAAACAGCGCCCCAAAGAGCAGCCAGTGACAGGTCGTGCAGAGCAACATGCCGAGAATCAGAAACAGGATTTTGAACACATCCGCCATGATCATGAGACGCTCCTTTTCGGCCCGCGCGCACCCGGCGCGGCGCCATCCTGCCCCCCTCTACCCCGGCGCGGCCGGAATGGTTACACCGCCGTGGAGAAAATGTGGCGCGGGGAGCGTCAGAACCCGCGCAGAGATTCAAAGATCACCCTCACCAGGAACGTGTCGTCGAAGGGCTCCGGCAACGTGTTTTTGCGCCTTCGGCGCCATGCCGGCGGGCCGCTGGCGCTCCATAGACACCGGCTCCACTCGTACGAACACCTGCTGTTCCGCACTTCAGACCGCTAAGGTGTTACGACCATTTCAAACACATAACAACGCAAACCGATCCAATTATCGTCTAGGCTTTCACCGGAAAGTGCCGTTATTTGTGTGAATTAGCGCTTATTCGTGGTTCGTTCTTTCCCGATTTCGGCCAAGAGCTGCCCTGTGCTCGCCGCGTACGGATCGCGCCTGAATATCGCGCCCGGATCGGCGTCTGGTGAACAGGCGTACAAACAACAGGAGGGTTCGCCATGAAGACAGAACGGATTCTGATCCCGATCGCGTGTATTGCCCTGGCTTTCAGTGGATGGGCCAGCGCCCAGAGCACGGCGCGCCCCGGGGCGCCGATCAAGACCCCGCGCATTGACATCGGGACGCGGGTCAGCCCGCAGGCCAACATTGGCCGCGCGACGCGTAACAGCAGCGCCATCCGCGGCATTACGCATGGACGGCGACCCACGGCGGGCGGGCGTGTTCCGAGTGGACGCCTGCCGGGCGGGGACGTGGGCCGCCTTCCCGGGCACGCCCCGCTGGACGGCCTTTCGGGCCTGGACGGCAACCCGTTGAATGGATTGCTCGGGCAGTTTCTGCTCAATGAATACGGTTACGGCCGCCATTTCGACCCCTATGAGGGGCAAAAGGCCCTGGCCAAAGCCCACCGCGACGCGGCGATCGCCAATGCCATCGTGAATGTAGTGGGCATACTGGCCACCGCCAACCAGCCGGTGGTTACACCGGCCTGCCCGCCGGCCCAGCCCGCGTTGCGCGGCCATATCGAGCGGCAGCGCATTCTCGTACAGGAGGCGCGCGTGGAGGAATACCGGGTCTGGATTCCGGAATACACCATCCCGGAGACCGGTGAGGTGGTGGTGGGGCACCACGAAACGCGCCGGCGTGAGATACCCGCCGTGTACAAAGATCGAGATGTCTGGGTACCCGCCCCGTAGAGAACAATTTGCGGCGTCCGCGGCGCGTTCGCGCCCGGGCGCCGCCACACCGCTCTGCGGCGGCCGATTCCGAGAAAGCCCCAAATCCGGGATCGTTTCCCTTCTTACGCGTGGGCCTGCCTGATAGCCGCAGGGCAATCGCATTTAAACTTCCAACCCGAGCCGAGCGCCACATGAACCACCTTCAATGTTAAAAAGGGCGCGTGTTGGAGCGCTGGCATTTCGCCTTCGGCGAATCCCCGACCTTGCCGGCACGGATGCCGGCGCTCCAAAACGCTCACTATCGTTGATTCAAGGTTCCAAATCGACTCAAGTTTACGCCCATATACCGAGATCGAGTCTAAATGCGATTGCCCTGCCTGATGGCCGTTTTCCCCCTTGTCGTACGGCAGATTTCGTACTATAATGGCGTCAGGTTTTTGCGGGCGGGTGGAGAGGCGGTAGATACAAGGGGTTATTGTGTGTGAAGAGCGGGGTTGTAATGTGATAGCGCGCGGGCGCGAATTCGCGATCCCGGCGCGGCGCTGTGCGCCGTTTCCCTCCGCGCGAGGCGAGCGACGCCGCGCCCGGCAAGCGGGAGGCGCGGCATGATCTGGCACCTCACCGCCAAGTCCGGCCCGCGCCGGGGCGAAAGCTGGGCGATTGGCGAACGCCCCGTCACGCTCGGTCGGGGTCTGAACTGCGATATCCACATTCAAGATCCCACGGTCTCCCGGCAACATTGCCAGGTGTATCTGGAGGGGAACGAGGTCGTGTTTCGCGATCTCGGAAGCCGCAATGTTTCGCTGGTGAACGGCACGGTCGTCACCGAGGGGCGGCTGGCCCTGGGCGACGAGCTTTCCGTCGGATCCTCGGCCTTTATCCTCACGCGCACCGTTTCTTCGGAAAACACCGCACAGAACGGCGACGAGCCGCCGCCCTCCACGGTATCCCTGCGCAAGACCATGCTACCGCCCGACGCCATGGACCAGACGCCGGCGTACCGCTCTTTTCCGAGCACCGCGCACGATGTCTTCCGCATGTTTCAGTTCGGGCGTCGCCTGAGCCGCGCCTCGTGCGAGGAGGCCTTTGCGTCCGCCTGCGTTCGGGAAATGGAGGGGCTCTTCCCCGAGGGCGTCACCGTGGCGCTCTGGTGCGGGAACGAAAGCGACTACCAGTGGTACCCCGCCACGTTCGAGGCCAGCGACGAACTCGTGGCGCAGGTGAACGCCGCCATGGCCACCGGTCGTCCCTCGCTCGAACGGCACCGCAGGAAAGGCCGCCTGTTTCAGGATCAGCTTTTAGCGTGCGCCGCCCCGCTGATGGTCTCGGGCCATTGCCGGGGGGCCGTCCTGGCCACCTCGGCCGCGCGCCGCTATGTACTCAAGGACAGCGATCTGGAGCGCCTGGACGGCATCGCGCAGGCGGCGGCGCCCTTCCAGGTCTGGCGGTATGCCCCGGCCCGCGACCTCGATCACGAAAAAGCCCTCGATCACCTCGAATTGATCGGGGAGGGCTCCTCGGGCAATCTGCGGCGCGAGATTCTTACGGTTTCCAACTCGGGCCATTACGCGCTGATCACGGGCGAAAACAACGCGGCGGTGGCGCTGGCCGCGCGGCTGATCCACGATCGTTCGCAGGCGCCCCGGAAAGCGTATGTATGGGCCGACTGCAACAGCCTGGCGGGGCCGGACTTCTTCGAGGAGCTTGCCGGATGCGACGCGACGCACCCGGGCCTGCTGGAACAGGCGGAAGGCGGCACGCTCGTCCTGGCGAATATCGAGGCGCTTACGGATCAAAACCAGGCCGATTTGCTGGATGTCGCGATGCGCGGCGCCTACCGGCGCGCGGGAGAGCAGAATAAGCGCGCCTTCAGCGGGCGAATTGTCGCCACCAGCAGCCACGACCCGGACGCCCTTCGGCGGGATGGGCGTCTCCGGGGGGATCTTCTCGCGCTCCTGGGCCGCCAGCATGTGCGGATTTCGCCGCTCGCCTACAATCAATACGCCATGGCTGCGGGAGAATCGGTGGACTCGCCCGATGGCGACACGCCGTCGCAGGACGGTTTCCCCTCCGCGGGCAATGATGGGCGTATAGGCGGCTCCACCCTGGAAACCCGAGAGAAGATCGCCCGGGCCCTGTACCGCAGGGGCGTGAAACCGCCCAGCACGGACAGCCCCGCTCCGCGGCCGCGCGAGTATCACGATTCTTCGTTCGACGCGCTGGCCCAGGCGGAGGAAACTCTCATTCGCGCGGTGCTGTCGCAATGCAACGGCGATCTGGAGCGCGCCGCCAAGGTCTTCGGCATCCCGCTTTCCGAGTTGCGACCCCTCGTCGAACAGTTGAATGAGGCCCCCGGTCCCAACAGCTAGACGGGGCCGATTGCGGGGAGGCTTCGATTACGGATCGAGCGGATACAGCGGGTGCGGTCGCTTTGTGTACACAAACGCTTCCGGGCCGGCGCGCGTCACACCGGGGGTGTCCACGCAGATCGTTCGCGCCGCGATCGGGTCGTAGGCCGCGCGGGGCGCGGTAACTCCCTTGACGATAATCGCGCGATGGATCCCGGGGTCAATCCCCAGGCTCAACAGCTGTTCCAGGCTCGTCGGCATGACGCGGAGGCTGTTCAGCACCACGGTATGTCCATCGTCGGTCGCGAGCACCGCCGTCTGTCCCTGGTCGTACTCCCGCGTGCCGCCGTGGCGCGGGCTTTCTTCAATGAAGCGTCCGGAATGCACCCGCGTCACGGTCCCGCGCACCGAAACGGGCGCGCCGTGGAGCGCGTCCGTCTTTGCGCCGACTTCCAGCGCTACGCCGGCACCCTCCCCCGCCGCGGTGCACGCGCGCGCGGCATCGGGATCGTAGAATACGGCGCAGATCCGCGGCACGCCCGCCGCGCGCAAGGCCGCGAAGAGTATCGTCGAATCCCCCGGTCCGCCGCCGCCGATGTTGTCGCCGCTGTCCATGAGGCAGACGGCGCCCTCGGTGGCCAGCGTCTGTTGGACCGCCTCGTCCACGTCCGGCAGCCCCGCGTTCAGCGCCGCACGCCGTTCGTACACGCGGTCGGCGAACTGTCGCGCTTTTTCCTCAGCGAGCGCGGCGTCGCCGTTTGCCGTCACCAGCACGGACACGCCCATGAACGGCACATCGGCGTAAATATAGCCCGGCAGGAGAGACACGGTGACGATGCCCGGCTCGGCCTCCAGCGCCTCAAGTTCGGCGTAGAGTTCGGCCATGGGGCCGTCGCCGGTAAACTGCTGCACAATGTGAATCAGCAAGGGCAGCTTCACGTGCGCCATCCGCGGCGCTATCTTCCCGCGAAGGATACCCGCCAGGATCCGCGCGCAATCCACGCCGCGCTGGCGCTGGTCGGTGTGCGGGTAGGCCCGGTAGGCCACCAGGGTATCGGGGATGGACGCGATCCGCGGCGAGACATTGCCGTGCATGTCGAGCGACAGCACGATAGGGATGTCCGATCCGGCCCGGGCGCGGATGCGTTCGAGGGTCTCGCCGTCGGCGTCGTCGAAATCGGGGCACACCATGGCCCCGTGCAGCGCCACCAGCAGCCCATCGAGCGGGCCCGCCGCATCCAGCGCCGCGAGGATCTCCGTGACGATGCTTTCGTAGGCCGCGCGCGTCACCGGGCCGCCGGGCGTTGCCCACGCGGCCACGAGGGGCACGGCGTCCAGACCGAAGTTGGCGCACCCTTCGAGAAAGCCGCCGAGTTCGTGGTGTGCGTCCTTCCAGACGGGGACGATGGCGGGGCCGGCATGCAGAAAGGCCTCCTCGAAGTGCCGCCGCTCCGTTACCGTGCTCGCGAAGGTGTTGGATTCGTGCATGAACCCGATGATGCCAACACGCGGCTTCATCCGGCGCGCCCGGCGATCTCCGCCATGGCTTTCCCGGCGGCGGTGGCGGTCTCGTCGATGTCCGCGTCGCTGAGGACCGTGGAAACGAACCAGATCCCGAAGGAGGTCACCAGAACGCCATGGTCTTGCAATGCGCGCACAAAGCGCCGCCCGAGTTCGGCATCGGCCTGGCGCGCGGAACGCAGATCGGTCACCGGCGGCGCGCCCGGGGGCACGAACGACGTGCTGAACACCGAATTCACCCCGCGCATTTCGAGCGGCAACCCGTAGCGCTCCGCCAGCGCTTCCAGCTCCTCGCAGAGCCGCCGCCCGCTCGCGTGGGCCCGCTGCAACACCGCGCCGTTGTCCGTATAGAGGTGCTCCAGGGCCGCGCGCGTGCCCGCCATGACGAGCGCCATCGCGTTGTAGGTCCCGGAGTGCACCGTGCCCGACGTGTACAGGGACATCAGGTCGGCGCGCCCGGCGACCGCGGCCACCGGGAGGCCGCCGCCCATGGCCTTGGCGAAGGTCGCCAGGTCGGGCGTGACGCCGTAATACGCCTGGGCGCCGCCTGGATCCACGCGGAACCCGGTAATCACCTCGTCGAAAATCAGCACGGCGCCGTGCCGCGTGCACAATTCCCGCAGGCGCTGGAGGAAGGACTTTTCGGCGGGTATCAGCCCCGCCGCACAGGCGAAGGGATCGCAGATGACCGCCGCCAGCGCGTCCCCGTGTTCGGCGAAGGTCGCTTCCAGGAGCGCCAGGTCGTTCCACGGCCGCACCACGAGCGAATCGCCGTAGGACGCCAGCTGGCCCTTCGACGACGGCCGCATCGTCGGGTTCTCGCGCGGGCCCAGGTCCGCGTCGGGCGAAGGCGGGTTCCACGCGATGGTGTCGAGCCAGCCGTGGTAATGGCCCTCGAAGCGCAGGATCTTCTCGCGCCCCGTCGCGCTGCGGGCCAGCCGCAGGGCGGCGTGCACCGCCTCGGAACCCGTGCAGTTGAAGCGGACCATCTCCGCGCACGGGATATGCTGCGCCATCAGTTCCGCCGCGACGACCTCGTCCTCGCACTGTCCGGCGTAGAGGATGCCCTTCTCCAGCTGCCGCCGCACCGCCTCCGCCACGCAGGCCGGCGTGTGACCGAACAGCATCGGGCCCTGGCCGAGGATATAGTCGATGAATTCGTTGCCATCCACATCCCAGATCCGCGCGTCGCGGGCGTGGGAGTAGTGGTGCGGGAAGGGCTGCGCCAGCGCGCGCACGGCGCTGTTCACGCCGCCGGGAATTACCTGGCGCGCGCGCTCGTGCCAGGACTTGGAAATGCTGAAATCCACCGAATGACTTTCTATGCGGTCGGGACAACCGGAACAAGAACCTATGGTCCTCGTATTTAACCGCAAAGGCCGCCAGCGGCGCAATCGGGGGAGCTACCCGGTGTTTTCTCGGAGCCTGTCGCACTCGGGTTCTGTAACCGCAAAGAACGCAGAGAACGCAAAGAATGGGCGTGGCGCAAGGCTGCTGGCGAGTAAACCAGGCGGCTCCGTCTGTTCAAACACCCCTCCTCCTATCGGGAACACCGCAGACGAACACAATGCCCTTTTTGCGCTCTTTGCGTTCTTTGCGGTTCCTCCCCATGAAGCCTTATCCAAGAAGCCATGCTATCACAACGCTGAATAGGGTGGAGGAAGCGGGGCACATACCTGAAGCGCCTCCGCGTTGCCTCGCCGGGTCCCAGGCAAACTTCCGGACTTGAAACCGATACGACCCGAAATTGATCAGTAGCCCGTGTTCGATCCGTGCCGATTTCAGGTATCCCAGAATTTGCGCCTCATGCTCCGGGGCGAGGGCCTTGACCGCCTTGAGCTCAACGATAAGCCGCCCATTGACCAACAGGTCGCACACATACTCCCCGATCACCGTGCCGTCTTCATCGAATATCGTGATTGGGAACTGTTGTTCAACCACGAAGCCCGCCTTTCGAAGCCGGTGCGCCAGGGCATTCTCGTACGGCTTCTCCAGGAGCCCATGGCCATGGTACGCATGAATGGCGTAGGCCGTCTGCCGAACTTGGTCACAAAGCAATTTGATTTCCATAGAGCGCCCTCCTTTGATCTACATATCGATATGGCCTCACTTAACTATCGTCGCAAAAAAGCGGAATGACAGGACGTGCCGGCATCCAAGTCCGCTGGCAGACCTTTTCTTAGCCGCAAAGAACACATAGAACGCAAAGCGTCTCAGCAGAATACGACCGCTGTAGGACCGACTAGACACCGCGTCTTGATCGAGCGACCCACACGCTTTTCTTGAGTGCGCCGACCTTTTACAAAGCCCTTTTGCGTTCTTTGCGTTCTTTGCGGTTCCTGATAAGGGGCCAGCCCGCGCTGTCGTCCAGCGAAGCGATCATCCCTCCACCAGCGCGTACTCCCAGGCAATCAGGACGACGATACAAATTGAATCAGGGGAGTCCGAAGCCACGACCGGCACGCTCTCTTCCGGGCCGATCATCGCGACGCGCTCCCTGTCTCCTGATCCGGCGATTTTGTAGTGACCCACGCTGAGCAGGTGTCCCGTGCGTACACCGGCCTCGGCCAGCTGCTCGCGCATAGAATCCCGCGCCGTGATCGCATCGTGGACCGCCAGTGCCCGCAACGCGCTGTAGTCGGCGAGTACGAATTCCACCGGCTTCTTCTTCGGTGGCCCGAAGGGATCGTCCGATGCCGCCGGACGGCTTCCCAAATTCACGCCGTTTCTTGCGGCCACGTCGAACACGGCTGAGATTTGCGTTGCGAGCGCGAGCTTATCCGCCGGCTGCGCCAGGGGAGCTTCCACCCGCATGACCTGGCATACCCGGGCGCCTGCGGGCGCGGCGGCCTGGTTCGAATAGGAATACGAATCGCCCGATGCCGGGCTGGAGAACTGGAACATCTCGCGGGTCACCGTGGCCCCCGCAATGCCGAGCCCGGCGATGCCGTCCACGGTAGTTGCGGCCTTTTCGTTACACTGGCGCAGCGCGTCGGTTGCGACGCCGGCCGTCGCTTCCGCCTGGAGGTATATTCGCATGGAGTCTGGCGCGCCGGTGGCCTCTCCCCGGGTCTTCAGCGAAATGGCAGGCATGACTCTCACGGTGCTTCCTCCTTGCCGCTTTGACGCCGGACACCCCTGGCGGGGCGCTTGCGCCTTCATTGTGATTATATAAACGCCAACGAGACCCGCTCGTTTTATCCTGAAAGAGAGCATACCGCATTACAGCAGGAGACGGAACGGGGGCGCGTAAAGGATCACACTGCCGTTTCGTTGCGCCCGCATACAAGTCCAGTTCAGTTATTGAAATACCTGCCGCCCCAGTATACGTGAATGCGCCCGGCAAATTTCCAGCGGCGCACCCAGACCCGCGGGAGCGAGCCTGGGTGGCGCGCTGGAGATATTCATGACTTCACGCCTCGAGCCGCTTGCGCAGCGACTCCTCCTGCTCCGCCAACTCCGGCGGCATCACCTCGCCGAAATCGGCAGCCTCGTAGATTGGGCGAATTTCGATTTCGCTGGGGCCGGGCATGGGATTGGGACAGCGCTTGACCCATTCCACCGCCTCGTCCATGTCCTTAACCTCCCAGATCCAATAGCCCGCCACGAGCTCCTTGGTCTCGATGAAGGGGCCGTCCGTCACCGCGCGGCGGGCTCCGTCGAAGGCCACGCGCTTGCCCTTCGAGGACGGCTTGAGCCCTTCGCCACTTCGCAATATACCCGCGCTGTGCAGCGCTTCGTTGAACTGCATCATGGCTTCCATCAACTCGGTCGAGGGCATTTTTCCCGCTTCGCTGTCCGCCGTTGCTTTCACAAACACCATAACACGCATTTTTCTCGCTCCTTTGCCTGATTGTGGCCGCGTTGGCCTGTTATGAGAAATCAACGAATGGGGGCGGCAAATATGGACATTCGCGTGAACGGGAAGCTGGTTAGTGGAGAATGGGGCGGCTGCGGACGCTGATGGCGCCGCGGTGGGACATCCGCCGAGCGGCACACCACCGATATCACTGTCGTATGGATGAATGCGCGATGTCGCTGTGCGGGGTATCGTCTTGTTCAGTCTTCCGACCCGACCGGAAACCAGGATTGCAGGGTGGTTTTAAACTTATTGAACGCCGGATCCTCGCATCGCGACAAGCTCACGCTGCACGCAATTTGATGATAGATCGATGCGGAACGTGGGATCTTGACCCGCTTAAGCGCAAATTCCAACGCGCGCTTCGGGTCAACGGGCTTCAAGTGATTGGGTTCAAGAAGTCCCTGCGCGATAAGCTGGTCGCGCAGTTGTGGCTGGACGCCTGCCCAGCCAAGCACACGCGGCACTTCGGACGAGTCGCTCCAAACCCAGGCCTCCAGTTCGGGAACAAGCGCTATCGCTGCGCAACGGCCATCCCAACCGGTATTTCGAAGCCGCTCCTCGATTCCAGACTCTATTGCTGATGCGCCCGAACTCTCTTTTCCGCACCCGTCGCGATCCAACATGATGATCGCTCTCCGATACCGGCCCGAGTGGTCCCGCAAAAACTCATGCGCCTCGAGCAGGCAACCCGGATCACGGTTGGGATGGACAAAGATATCCCACGTAAGCTCCCGGATCTGCAAAGACTTCCAGCGCCCCAGGATGCCTTTCACTGCGTGTTCCATGTCCTTGTCCGCGGCCAGCACCACCAGATCCTTCGAATCCTCGACGGCGCTCATCCAAGCACTCCGCCAGCGAACAGCACCCCTAAGTTGGTTTCTCCATGCCAGCTTCGCAATGCGGGGTGATCTCCTCCCAATACGATATCAGCCGCACCCTCAACGGTCTTCGCGAAGCAAAGGATCGTGTCCGCTTCGGCCATACTGATGATAACCGGTGAATGGGTGGCCATCAGGATTTGGGCGTCGTAGACCGACGACAAAGACTGAAACATTGTCTCCACGGCCCGGGGATGGATTCCGTTCTCCGGCTCTTCAATGAGATAGACTCCGCTGATGTCCGGCAGATAGGCCGGAAGAGTCAGCGCGAGAAGGCGCAGTGTGCCATCTGACGCCATCCATGAAGGCACACGTAAGCCGCCTTGATAACACAAGACGAGATAGCGGTGCTTATCGTCCTCACGCTCAATGGTATCGATGTCTTCCAAGTCTGGAAGCGCCGTTCTCAAATGTTCTATCCACCGTCTAAACGAATCCCCGGACTTCCTGCGCAGGGCATCTATGACCCAGGGAAGGTTGGAACCGTCGGGCTTGAAGCCGCGCGTCTGGCCCGGGGGGCAGGCCTTGCGAATTACGATGCTGTTCAACACGAATTGCTGAACCCCATCGGTCAAGAGGCGCTTCAGCCACGTCGTTACTGGAAACTTGGATTCATCCTCGGGCAGATTGCCGAGGGCGGACTTTCTTGGGCCAAGCTTAAAGGCTGGCGCCCACCCTTTGCCGGACTCTTTGTAGACTTCCGAGTAGAAATTGTCGTTTCCGCCTTCGACCTTGTTGACGACCGTCTTGGCGTTGCGAGCCCCCTTTATGGAGAGTATTGTCTCGGGCGCCGCGCGCAAATCGGGAAAGCGAAATACCTGCTGGGGGCTCTCTGTATGACGTTCCGCCTTCAGCAGCAGGACCTTCTCGCTACGTATGACATACTCCCCGGAATACTGCTCTTCGCCGAGTGAGACCTCATAGCGGACCGTGTCAAAACTCTGGTCGGAAAGTAGCGCTCGAAAGTGGTCAGGGATCAAGACCTCGATCGCAAGCTCAAACCCGTCAGACTCGCGTCCCCAGCAGAGGTCTTGAAAGTTCTGTGACCTGTCTCTCACTGCTTTTTCAAGACCGCCGGACACAAGGTCACCCAAGAAGGCCACGACGTCCAGAAAGGTTGTCTTACCGCTCGCGTTGGGCCCCACAAGCACGTGAAACGCCTGCATCGGCTGGCGAACATAATGGAGGCAGCGATAATTCCTCGCTTCAATCAGCGTTATCACTACGCTGGCCTTCTGGTTGCACCGCATTCATCCGTTCGTATCCTTCTTTTCTCGCTCCCGGGCTTCCGCCAACTCCTCCCGAAGTTCCCGCATCCGCTCCCTGACGGTATCGAGTCTCAATGGCCCCATGGAAACGCGATCAGGGCCATTCTCGATTTCCCGCCGGAGCTCCTTGAGGAGTTCCAGTTCCTGCTCGATCTCGGCGGCCAGCCAGGGCCCGCCCCAACGGCTATGTTTTTCGACCATTCCCACATCTCCAAGTTGCTTGTCGTATCCTTTATTGGGATGTAAACCCACTTCACCGCCGATTTCGCCGGTCCGGGTATGGCTCTCCGCGGAACGCCTGTCCCTCGTCGGGGAGGCAGGATGCCTGGCCTGGCCAAGATCAGTTTTGCCATTTCAGGGTACCGGATCGGCGGGAGGCGGCTCAATGCCTTCGCCGAGACGTTGCATGCCGAGTTTTCCGCGCCAGGCGGCGAGCGCGCCGCCGGCGCCGAGGAGAAGGCCGACGAGGAGGGTGAGCCAGGCGTCTGCGAGGGGGGCGGTGGCGAGCACGGCGGCCGCCATGAGCCCGCCGAGCAGGGCGCAGGTCATGCCGATGATGTAGAGGGCGTAGAGGCCGTCTCGCGGGCGGCCCTGCCCCGCGCCGGGCGTTTCGGCGGCGGTGAGGCCGTCGAGGAAGGCGTCGACCTCGGCGCGGCGGGCGGGAGAATCGGGCCAGATCCGGCTGCCGATCGCCAGGCCGGCGGCGGTGGGCAGAATGGTGATCCAGGTGAGCCACTGCACGCCGCGCAGCCAGGCGAGGGAGGCGTCTTCGCCGGGGGCGAGCCAGGCGAGGCCGGGCAGCGCCGCGAAGGCGGACTGGACGGCGGGATAGCTGATGGCGTAGGCGCCAATTCCGAGGAGGGCGCCGGCCGCGAAGCCGGCGATGGCGCCGCGCCCGGAGACGCGGTTGCTCAGGAGCCCGGCGGCCATCGGCAGCGCGACAGGCGGCAGGAGCACGGCGAAGAGCTGCGCCATGATGTTCACGAGCTCGTCCAGTTCCTGCGCGTAGACGAGCGCCACGGCGAGGATCATGGCCAGGCCGCCGACGAGCACGGTGGAGAGGCGCCCGATCAGCAGGAGCGCGCGGTCGGAGGCGTTCCGCGCGAAGAGCCGCTTGATGATGTCGTTGGTAATGACCGAGGCCACGGCGTTGTAATCACTCGACAGCATGGACATGGTGGCGGAGAACATGGCGGCGAGCACGACGCCCATGAGGCCGACGGGCAAGAGCATCCGGCAGATCATGGGGTAGATTTCGTTGGCGTCCGCGACATCCGGCAGGAACTGCGTCGCCGCAATGGCGGGCCAGAAAAGCAGGGGCGGCGCGATGACGGTGAGCACGGCCACGGTATAGCCCACCTTGCGGGCTTCCGCGTCGCTGCGCGCGGCGTAGTAGCGCTGGACGTAGGGCCATTTCGTGGCGAAGGTGAGCGCGAGGATCACCGAAAAGGACAGGAGCCACGGCCAGGTGTACGTGGCGTTGGTCACGTTGCCGTAGCCTTCGGGCAGGCGCTCCAGTACGCTGAGCACGCCGCCCGCCGCGGCCGCAGCCAGCGGCACGAGCACCAGCACCGCCACCGCCATGACAATGAACTGGATGAAGTCGGTGATCATGACCGCCCAGAGGCCGCCGAGGAGCGTGTACACCAGCATGATTGCGCCGCACCCGATAATCGCCCAGGTCTTCGCTTCGTTGCTGGTCATGCCGGCGCTCGCGGTGATCATGGTACCGATGACGAAGAGCTTCAGGGCGTCGTCGGCCACGATCAGGGGCACGCCGAACCAGCTGAAACCCTGGCGGATGGTGGCGTTGTAGCGCGTCTCCAGATATTCCACCGGGCTCGTGGTCGCCGCGCGCCGCCAGCGGGCCGCCAGGAACCACGCGCTGAGCAGGCAGCCGGGAATGGAGAACCACCAGATGGACACCGCGACAAAGCCGTACTGGTAGGCCAGGGCGGAGTAGGAAACGAAGGTGAAGGCGCTGAAGGTCGTCATGTAGAGCGAGATACCCGCGAGCCACCAGGGCACCTGTCCCCCGCCGCTGAAGAAATCGCTGAGATTCTTCATCCGCCGCGCGTAGGCGATGCCGATGCCCAGCATCACGGCGAAAAAACCGGCCAGAATGATGTAATCGGTCAGGGCGAGTCCGTTATTCATGCGGGATTGGAACTCCGGAAGTTCAAGCGGTAGTCGGTTCAATATGCCCGCCTACCTTAGATGATTCCGGGATCCGGTACAAGTCGCCGCCGCGCGCTACTTGATCTTTACGCCGCCAGCAACCCGAATCCGGCTCGTCGCGGTGCGGTCGCGCTTGTCGGCGACATCGCTCATGAGGCTGACCGCGCTGGAGACCGGTGGCGCCGGGGGCGCGGGCGGCGTTCGGAAGACCTCCTCGGCCGCTTCGCCGAGCGCCGCGATGAGCTCGAGGTGACAGCCGAGGCAAAACTCGGAATCGTCGATCGCCGCGTGGCGCCGGCAACGCACGCAGAGCAACTCCCGTTCTTCGGGCGGCGATTCGGCGGCAGGTTCGCTGGGCGGCGGCGGCGCGGCGGGTTGTTCCGCGGCCTGTTTCGCCAGGCGGCAGGCGCGGCAGAGCACTTCCCCCGTCCCGGAGGCGATGAGCTTTCCGCAAGCCTGGCAACTGGTCATACTTCCTGCTCCGCGCCGCCTTGCAACAGCGCCCGGGCCACCGCGTCCACCTGCGTGTGCAGGCCCTCGAGGGTCCCGCCGTTTTCAATCACCCAGCGCGCCAGGGGGCGCTTCTCTTCCGGGTCCATCTGCGCGGCGATGCGCTGGCGAGCGCGGGCCTCATCCAGGCCGCGCCCGGCGACCAGCCGCCGCACCCGAACCGCCTCCGGGCACGAAACGAGAATCAGACAATCCAGCCACGGCTCCAGCGCGGCGCCTTCGCCAAGAAGGGCGGCGTCCACGATGCACGCGGTGTGCCCGCCGCGCGCGTACTCCGCGCATTGCGACGCGATTGCGCTGGCCATTTTCGGATGCACGATCCGGTTGAGGCGTTCGCGCTCGCCGGGATTGGCGAACACCAGCGCGCCGAGCTTTTCTCTATCGATCCTACCACAAGTGAGAATGCCATCGCCGAACGCCGCGATCACCTCCGTCTCCGCCGGCCCGCCGGGCGCGATCATCGCGTGGCCCGTGGCGTCCGCGTCAATCACGGGTATTCCGTGCGTTTCGAAGCGGCGCGCCGCGGTGGATTTTCCGCTGCCCGTGCCGCCGGTGAGCCCTGCGATAGTCATTCGCCCGATCCGCGCCTCCATTTCGAATGGTTTCCCGATATCCGCACAGACATTACGAGCGAAACCATGGCAGGGTCCACTTGCGCGCGCCCATCTCGGAGCCGGAGGCCTCGGGGCCCTCACCGATCCGCAGCTGCAGCGCGCTGGTAGACAACTTCACGCGCGGCGTCACGATAAGGCGGTTCCCGGCGTCGCGCCGCGTGTCCGCCGGGATCGTCTCGTCGCCCGCGTAGAGACGGCAGCGGGCGGAGGCGACATCCGCCGGAAGTGAAATCGAAATCGAGGCCAGTTCCTGCGGGATGTCCATTTCATACGCCATCCGGCACGTGTAGGCCGCATCGGCGCCGCCCACCTCCACGGTGACCTTACCGAACCCGTTGGGTGTGTAGAGGGTGAGCGCCCGGCGCTCACCGCGCGCGAAACGCTCCAGGTTGAGCTGCAACTGCTTCTCGGAAAGCACGAGCGCCGCGCCATCGGGAACCACGGCGTACCAGAGCACGAGCGCGCCAAGCGCCCGCGCCGGTTCCATCGACTCTCGCTCGCCGGGTGGGCCCGGCATCAGGGCATGCGGGAGCTGCGCGCAAAGTGCCGAATCCGGCGCATGCTTGCGCGCCAAGGCGTGCGCGGCGACACCAGTGTAGATCTCGGCGAGCGCTGGGGCGCCGGTTCCCGCCGCGGATGTATCGGGCGTCTCTCCGGCGGCGTCCGGCAGGAAGAGCATCCGAATCCGTCCGTGATCGAGTCCCCGGCTGGCGGCGGCCTCCAGGATCCGCGCGATCCGCGCCGGTGAAAACACATCCGGCAGATCGAGAAAGTCCGCGATCCAGATGGGGAAGAGCTGACCGAGGTGGCAGGCGGGCGCCAGGGCGGTCTCGGAGATCAGGCCGAGCGCGGGCTTGGGATAAAGCTGGAAATAGCCGTGCTCCCGGTTCCAGAAATAGCGCTCAAACGCCCGCGACGCGCGCTCGGAGGCCTTCTGATAGAGCGCCGCTTCCGCGCGCTTCTCTCGGCGCGCCAACCGCGCCGCCGCGTGAAGCGCCACGAGCCAGAGTCCGGCGGTGATCACATTCAGGCCCCGCGCGGACGCGCCATCGAGGCCCGGTTCCTCGTCCAGGATATCCGGGAAGCCGTCCAGATCCTTGTCGGTCGCCAGCAACGCCGCCATGGCTTCCTGGATGGGCGTCAGCAGCCTGGCGCTGGCCGCCAGGTTGCCGCCGTAGCGAAAATTGCGGCATGCGAGCAACACAAACTGCGCGCACGCTTCGACGCGCGCCGCGCCCCCCGCCGCGAATTCCGGGGCGTTGAAGCCTTCGAGTCCATCGCTGATGCGCAGCGCCCGGGTTTCCGGCTGGAGCAGGCGCCCGCTCGCGCGCTCGAGCATTTCCGTTTCGAGGCGCGGGAAAAACAGCATCAGGCCGAAGGACCAGAACCAGCGATCGCGCAGGTAATTGACGCGCGGGTCGTGCGGGCCCGCCATCAGGCCGAAAGCCCCGTCGCGCGCGTGCAGCGAGTTGGTGCTCAGGACCTCGCACGCGGCGAGGAGCCGGCGGGCCAGGCCCGGCGGCAGATCCGCGCCGTGCAATCGCTGCTGCCAGGCCGAAACCGCGCTGTGGAGGTACGCGCTGTCGGCCAGGCCGGCCAGGGCCACCGCCCGCGCACCGGAATAGTTGTTGGTGTAGTAATTGCCCTCGTCCACACCGTTTACGACGTATCGCGGGCAATACCAGGCCGCCACGAAGGTCACCCGGCGCGATTCGCCCGGGCCGAGCGTGAAGCGATTGCACACCGCGCCCGCCCGCGCCACCGCTGGCGCACCCAGGCCGCTCACCTCGCCATCCGCCTCGAATTGCCGCCAGAATCGGCCCGCGGCCTCCGCATCCTCCGGGTCCCAGATCGCCAGCGAGGTACGGTATGCCCGGCTCCAGGGTGTGGCGATGCAGTACTGGCCGTCCTCGTTCGCCTGGATCGTGTCCAGCCCGCCGTAGACCAGCGCGTTCGGCGCCACGTCGCCCGGCCGGATATCGCGCGGGGCCGCGTCGTCGATGCGCCCCGACGAGACGCGTAACCGGCGCTCGTGGTCCTCCGCGCCCCCCTGCTTCATCTGGTCCCAGTCCGCCTGGGTCACAAGCGTATCGGGCGTGATCGGCGGGATGGCGTCGGGCTGCCGGATAGCGCTGGCGCCGCACGTGTTTTCCCAGTTGAACAGCACCGAAACCTCGCATGGGCTCGGCGAGCGGTTGGTCACCTGTACGGCCAGGACCAGCAGGGGAAGTGCGGACGCCTCGTAGTCGTAGGGCACCACGGGGGCGAACGCGCTCCAGACGGCGGTGACGGGCGCGGCGGGATCCTCAACCTGATAGTCGGCCTGGGGATACTGCCCGCGAAACTTCAGGGCGCCCGCCGGCAGCAGGTGCGGCGCATCTTCCCCGGCGCACGGCGTCTGAAGTCGGCGCATCCATGTGCGCCCGTCACCCGACGCGCGAATGGCGAGAAAACTGTGCCGCGCGAGGGGAATGCGCGCGGCCAGCGTCCGGTTGTTGTTGATCGTGAGATTCCGGAAGCGGCCGTCGGCGCAGAGCTCCACCGCGCCCGTCCCCAATCCCCCGAGCGGGACGGACTTCGGGGCCTCATGCGCTGGCTGGTTCAAGGCGGAGCTCCTGTGGTGGCGGCCGTCCCAGTTGAGGCGGCGTGCAGGCGGCCATTATAGGCGCAAAGACGCAAAACCGCAATTCAGGTAACACCTTAGCGGTCTGAAGTGCGGAACAGTATGTGTTTTTACTAATGGAGCCGGTGTGCATGGAGCGCCGGCGGCGCAATCTGCCAGCGGGCCGCCGGCGCTCCATAGTTGCACGTAGCCTTTATTCAGCAAGTCGCTCTGGTTTGGCCACTGTATTTCGTTCGGCTAAAGTGATACCAATTCAGCAAATGGACGGAAAGCGGCGACTGTCCATTCAGGTTGCGAGTTCCTTGACCATCACAATCGCGTCTTCGCCGGTGGCCGCGTAGTAGTTCCGGCGAACGCCGGCTTCCTGATAACCGGCGCCCCGGTACAGGGCGCGCGCGGCGGCATTGCTCTCGCGCACCTCCAGCCGGATGATGCGGCCGCCCGCCGCCGCCCCGCGCGCTTCGAGGTAGTCCATCAGATGCCGCCCGAGCCCTTGCATGCGGTATTCCGGGGCGACGGTCAGGCGTGTGATGTGCACTTCCTCCAGGATCATCCAGAATCCGCCGTAGGCCACGAGGGTATCGTCGAGAAAGGCGAGGTAGAAGTGGGACGCCGCGTTCTGGATTTCCTGATGAAACATGCCCTGGGTCCAGGGATCGGGGTAGGCTTCGTGCTCGATCGGGAGCACGGCGGGCAGGTGATGCTTCTGTATGCGCTCGAAGCGCAGCGCCGACGCGTCGATGCCGGGAGCGGACGGCGTAGCCATCTACCGGGCCCGTTTCAGCACGGCGCGGCGGAAAGCCGCTTGTCGCGGTTGACTTCCGCCTGGGACTTGCGGAGGTACACCGGGTTGACGAGGCCGGCATCGCCCGACGCCCCCCGGGCGTGCAGGTCCAGCGCTTCGAGGGCCACGGCGCTCGCGCGCGGGGCGCCCTGCGCGGGGGCGGCGAACACCGCCTCGGGCCAGCGGGCGGCCAGGGCCTCGCGGTAAAGCTGCGCGCCATCGCCCAGCAGCGAAACCTCCGCGGGATCGAAACCGGGCGCCGCTTCCAGCGCATCCAGGAAGGCCGGCACGCCGCAAACACGATCCGCCAGCACCTTGACGCGCTCCGGGCCGTCGAAGCGGTAGGCCGCGCAGAAAACCTCCTTCATGCGGGCATCGAGCAGGACGGCCTGGCAGCCTCGGGGCGGGGCGGGCGACAGGCGGGCCATCGCGTCGAGCGTGGGCACGCCGACGAGGGGGAGATCGTTGGCCAGCGCAAGACCCTTCCAGGTGGCGGCGCCGATGCGCAGGCCTGTGAAGGAGCCGGGGCCGATGGCGATGGCGAGCAATTCAACGTCGGCGAGGGTGAGCCCCGCTTCGCCCAGCAGCCACTGAAGCGACGGGAGCAGGCGCTCGGAGTGCAGGCGCCGCCCATCGATTACGGCCTCCGCCAGGAGGGCGTCATCACGGCAGAGCGCGATGGAATAAATGGCGGTGCTGGTATCTGCGGCGAGAATAAGCGGCATTAATCGGGCTAAAAGGGCTCCCGCGCGGGGGCCTCCTCTTCCTGGGGGAAATGCTCCGGCTGGATCGGCCGCCGCTCGACGCCGTCCCCCCCGATTTCCTCTTCAACGTCCCCGGCCACCAGCTCCTTCATGCGCTTTCCAGGGCGGAACGTCACCACACGCCGCTCCGGCACCGGAACCTGATCCCCTGTGCGGGGATTGCGGCCAATCCGGGATGCGCGCGTTTTCACTTCGAAGACGCCAAAATCGCGCAATTCCCACCGCTGTCCACTCGCCAGGGACTGGGAAATCGTGTCAAAGGCGCCTTCGATAATCTTTGACACATCGCTCTGGGTCATGCCCAGTTTATTGGCCACCCGAATGACAAGTTCACGCTTGGTCATCGTCACAGCGGTGAACCCTCCTTCCTGCGATTGGACTGCTCCGAAGAAGTGCTGAAGAAAAAGGTATAAACGTATGATACAACGTGCATTATACGGCCCGTCGAGGGGGTTGACAACTCTTCGGAGACCGGAACAGTGCGGTGCGGCGCCCAAGACCGGCTTCGCGCACCCACACCACGACACCCGCATGCGCGGCCGTCCTAACTGATTATACATCATATAATTATGTCCGTTAAACCCACCGCGTGCAACATTTTTGCGGCGCAACCACGCCGCAGGCTTGCAACGCCACGCGCGGGCGCCCGACAATAGCGCGCCGGGGCGAGCACGAACCCAGCACCTTGGAGATCTCACAATGAAATTGTATGGAAAAGAGTATTCAGTCAAGGATTTACGCCGCCGCGTCGGCAACATGGACCAGATCGCCGGCGTGCGCCTGGTGCAGCTGGACGATGGCAACGAGCGCCCCACGCGCGCGGCCATCCTGCAAACCGGCACGGGCCTTGAAGTTACCGTGCTGCTGGACCGCTGCCTCGACATCGCCGCCGCGTCGTATCAGGGCCAGGCCATGGGCTGGCGCTCGACGACGGGCGACGTGGCCCCGCAGTACTACGAGGCGGAGGGTATCCGCTGGCTCCGCAACTACTTCGGCGGCCTGGTGACCACCTGCGGGCTCAACAACGTCGGCGCGCCGGAAGACCGCAGCGAACTGACGGGGAACGGGCTCCACGGGCGCATCGGCAATACGCCCGCGCGCAACCTGAAGGTGGTGCAGGAGTGGCGCGGCGAGGACTACGTCATCTCGGTGACGGGGACCATGCGGCAGACCGCGCTCTTCCACGAGAACCTCACGCTCACGCGCACGGTGCACACGAAGCTGGGCGAGAACCGCTTCTGGATCGAGGACGTCATCGAAAACGAAGGCTTCAACGACGCGCCGTACATGCTGCTGTACCACTGCAACGTCGGCTGGCCCGCCGTGGATGAGGGCTCCGAGCTCATTGCGCCGAGCCGCCTGGTGGCCCCGCGCGACGCGGAAGCCGAGGACGGCAAGGAGGCCTGGGCCCAATTCCACGGTCCGGCGCACGGTTATGCGGAGAAGGTTTACTTCCACGACATGGCGCCCGCGGGCGACGGCACGGTCACGGCGGCCATCGTGAACAATGGTTTCGCGCGCGGCGAGGGCTTCGGCGTTTACGTGAAGTACAACCAGGACGCGCTCCCCCGCTTCACCGAATGGAAAATGCTGGGCGAGCAGGACTACGTGGTGGGGCTGGAGCCCTGCAACTGCGGCGTGCAGGGCAAGAAGCTCGACGAAGAACTCGGGCTGCTGAAATCGTTAAAGCCGGGCGAGCGGTGCAACGTGTCCCTCGAACTCGGCGCCATCACCACCCCCGAAGAAGTCGCCGCGCTGAAAAAGGACGCTGGCCGCGCAACCCCGAAGCTGACGGAACGCGACATCGATTTCCTGAAGTAGGCGGGAGGCGGGGAACAGGCGATAGACAGTGACAGGACGGGTCGGTCCTGTCCATTCTGTGCTATCCCTCGCTGGCGCATGACACTACACTCATGGCTCGCGGCCCAGGACGATCTCGCCGAGTCCCGCAATGGTATCCGCCTCCAACGCGACCTGCTCGGCCGACCAGGCCCAATCGCCCGCCGAAATGCTGATGTCTACCACATCCGCGGGGGCGCTGCCGGCTACGGTGAAGTGGCCGCGCGCGTTGGTGATGGCCTCAAGCATCCAGGTATGGCCGTCGCGGTTGGTGGCCGTAATGGCCAAGGCCGTCTCGGCCACAGGCCGTCCTTCCCCGTCCACGAGGTCGCCTTCGATTCCCGCGCCCTGCCAGAGCACGATGGTTTCTTCGGGATGGACCGTGCCGGGGCTCTGCTCCTCGAAGTCCGGTCCGAAGGCCATCGCGTAGCCTGGCTTTTCGACAAGGAGTTGCGCGCCGCTCATGGGCGCGAGGAGTATGGGGGCGTCCAGGCGTCCCCCGGCGTTGGTCTGGCCGTACGCGACGGGGCCGCCCCCCCAGGTCTCGGTTGAAAACTTTATTGCGGCGCCTTCCACGGGGCTCCCGCCTGGATCTAGAATCCGCACCGAGAAAACCTGGGGCTCGGGCAGGGTTAGCTCGATGTCGATCTCGTCTCCGCCCCTTAGTTTTTGAGGCGCGGACACATTGCCAGTGATATCGTCGTCATACAGGTAGCGTGCCTGAAAGGTATATTTTCCCCGCTCTCCTGGCAGCGTGAACCGGAGCGCGAGGCGCCCATCCTGCTGGCCGCGTGCGATGGGCTCATCGTCTTTAAACGCAACGCCCTCGACGGGCACATGGCCTGAAAAAGGCTGGCCCGACTGCTGGCCCACAACCGTCGCTCGGACGGTAATGCAATTGGTATCAAACACGGCATGGTACTCGCGGGTCTCGCCAGCGGCCAATGCTGCAATCGGGTCCATTCTTTCGCGGCCGTCGTCGAATCCATTCATATCCACTTTTGCTTGAAAGTCCATTCCGGCGTCGACCTCCGTGGCGTAGCGGCCCGAGGCATCACTGATACCGGCGAAGTTGCCCGCGTAGGAAGGGCTTGACCAAGCCTCGCCGTCGGCGCGCTGGACGCCAATGGTTTTTTGTGCGTAGAACGTGACGCGCGCGCCCGACAACGCCTTGCCCTTACGGTCCTTCACGGTTCCGCGGATGACCGCCGGGGCAGCCAGCTTCAAGTCGACGGGGCGCTCTGTCTGCACGAGGACGTCCGGAAACGTGGCGCTGCCGTGCTCCGCCGACCGCACGCGCAGCGCCGCCACGAATCCGCGCTCTTCTTCCTCGAAACCCAGCGTGAAGTGGCCTTCCCCATCGGTATTGGCGGCGCGCTGCAAGTCGGACACCAACTTGCGCGCCCCCGTCAGGCCGATACAATAAACATACGCGTCGGGCACGGGTGCGCCGGAAGCCGAGAGGACGCGCCCGTGCATCGCCGCGCCGCGTTGAAGCATGAAATCGAGCACCGTTTCCTTTCCCGCTTCGACCGCCGCGTATTTCGCCTCCGACGCGAAGCCGTCCCTGGACGCGGCCACCCGGAAGCCTCCTTCGTGCCGGATGCCGCCGATCAGGTAGACGCCATCCGCGCCACTGGTCCCGGTACGGGCAATGCCGCCCGCACCCGGCAATTTGCCCCAGGCGTGGCTGGGCACAAGTGCAATCGCCGCACCGCGCACGGGATAGGCGTCCTTATCCAGCACCATGCCGGAGACCGAGGCGTACTGCGCCGGGTCCGCGATCGGCGGATAGTGCTCCAGTGCCTTTTCCAGTTCCCCGCGCGAAAGCGCAAGCAGATCGTCGAGCGATGGCGTCTCCCCTACGGCCGCGACGACGGCGGCCGGCGCCGGCGCGGGCGGCCCGGCCGGGGCGCCGGCGGTCTCTACCATGCCGGATGAGTCCGCGGGTTCGGGGCCCGCGCCGCCGCCCGGCGCCTCGGCCGCGGTACGCGCCAGTGCGAAATAGGCCCCCGCCGCGAGGAGGGTCAATATTCCAGACACCGTAAGGATTTTCGTTTTCATAAGTAAAAGGCTCCCCAGCGTAACGCCGGTTGCGGTGGCCCCACCCCCGCCGGAGACCGTCCCGGCGGCGATGGCGAGTTTTACAAGTGAAGCCTTTAAGGAAAGGGGCGCGGCGGACGTATCCAAGGCCAGCGACATCCCGAGACTGGCCACAGACAACGTCACGCCCCGCTTTCGGAGGTCCTTGCGAATACCCTCCAGCCCGCGCTGAATACGGTAGGACACCGCACGACGGGTCACGCCGAATTCCGCGGCGATTTCAACGTGGGATTTTCGCCCGAGGTAGTGCGCCACGACGGCGTCTCTCAGTACTTCCGGAAGCGCCTCGATGGCCTCGTCCACATGCCCGCGGACATCGTCCCACGCAGGCTGGACCGGATCCGGCGCCAGGACGCCGTAGGCCCGTTCCCGCGCGCGGCGGTTCGCATCCAGCCGGATACGTTCCCGGCTCTTGTTCGTCGCCACGGCATGGAGCCAGCCCCCGAGGGACGTCCGCACGTCTCCGCCCGCCGTCACAAGCTGCAGAAAACACTCCTGCGACACCTCTTCCGCGTCCGCCTCGTTGCGCAAAACGCGGTGGCACGTCCGGTAGACCTGGTCCGCGAAGCGCTCGACGATTTCATTGAAGGCTTCCGCCTCCCGCCGCGCGGTCCAGCGCCTCAGGAGGGCTGCATCATCCAGGGACATGGCTGTGGTCTACTCCGATTCCATTCCTTAA
The DNA here is from genome assembly GCA_019637335.1 of Candidatus Hydrogenedentota bacterium. NCBI lineage: Bacteria > Pseudomonadati > Candidatus Hydrogenedentota > Candidatus Hydrogenedentota bacterium. The sequence continues at coordinate 949,974 of JAHBVV010000001.1, forward strand.
AGGTACACCACAGTTGCAGCGGAGACGGAATCGGGAAATCGGAGGCTTCCGGCATGTATCCGGGTAGCGTCAACGGTGGCGCCAGATCTATTCGTTGTTTCGGCCTGTCCCCCGCGCTGAATTACCGCAACGGCTTGCCCTCGAAATCCGCCGGGACCTTCGCACCCAACGTATCCAGCGCGGTCACGCCGAGGTCGAGCAAGGTGGCGCCCGGCTTCAGCTTCGCGTTGGAGAAGAGTATGCCCGAGGTGAATTCGTGGTCCGAGCTGGCGTGCTCGCCGCTCCACTTGGAGTCGTTGACGCTGAACAGGTCCACCGGCGCCGCGCCCGCCGCCGAGGCCTTGTCGGTCTGGTAGCCCTCGGCATAGCCGAGCTGGATGTCGGGCGCGTCCGTGATCGCAACGCCTTGCGGGTCGGCGTGGGTGTATACCGCGCGAAAGACTTGCTCGCCGGTGTCGGGGTCCACTACCGCGAGCAGTTTCTCCTGAAGCTCTTTCAGCAGCGGGCCCGCCTGCGCATCGGTCACGATGCCGTTGCGCTCGCGGCCCTGCCGGTTCAGGAAGATCATGCCGAGCCCGAGCCCGTAGGCCCGGCTGCGCGACCAGTCGTAGGTGTAGCCCCGCGTGTCGCGGTCGAAAAAGTACTTCGTGTCCGTGAAGGCGGTCGAGGCGTCGGGCTGGCCGGTTACCGTCAGGTATCCGTTGCGCACGAGCCAGGTGTTCACGCTGAAGCCTTTGCGAAAACTGTGGAATCCGTGATCGGACATCACCATGAGCAGGTCGTCGTCGTTCAGGCGCGCCATGACGTTGCCCACAATGGAATCCATCTTGAGGTAGGTGTCCTCGACCGCGCGGCCGTATTTCCTGTTGCCTTCCTCGGTATAGAGGGGGTGCTTGGGGTCGCGGTGCGCCCAGAACATGTGCGCGACGCGGTCGGTCGCGGTCCAGGCGCCCACGAGCAAGTCGAAGTTGCCCGCGTCGATCTCATCGAGGACGAGCTGCTCGCGCCACGCCATGGTTCGCCGGGCGTCCTCCAGGAACATCGCCTCGGTCATGTCGTCGCGTTCGAGCGCCTTGGTGTCGTAGGCCCAGCCGATGGTCTTGTAGAGCCCGACGCGTTCCACGAGATCCGCCGCGTAGGATCCGGGCGTGCTGATCGGCGCGTAGGGCGCTTCCGGATGAAATTGCAGGCAGGTCATGTAGATCCGCACGGTTTCGCCCACTTCCGTCGCGAAATAGCGGCTGATCGCGCGGACCGAGTACGACGGTGACAGTGCGAACTCCCACTCCACCCAGCCGCTCCACTCCCCTTCCTTCAAGGTGACCGATTCGCCCTGCACGGCCAGCGACACCGACTTCGCGGCGGCATCGACGGCGACTTCCAGCGGGACTTCGACGTAGTCATTGGTCCGCGGATTGCGAATGCCCGGAATCTGCACCGTCGCGCGGTCGCCTTCCAGCTTCAGCGGCAGGCGCAACCCGCCCGGGACGGACTCCTCGGCGGGAAAGGCCGTGGAGAGGGCGAAATACGTGCTCTGGGTGCCGCGGATATCGGGGGTGTCGAGCCCGCAGAGCATCCGGCACTCGTCGGAGAGGTCATCCGCCGGATAGGCGAAGGGCACAAGCAGCGCCTTCACCTTGAGCCCCTGATCGCTCGCGACCTTCCAGAAGCTGTCGCCCTGCCGGTTGCTTTCGTAGCGCGCGGGCCGGGCCAGGTTGCCGCTGGCGTCCAGCTCGGCGTGGTGGAGGCGGCCAAAACCCGGCGCGGGCAGATACGTTTTTGGATCGCGCCGGAGAAAGTCGTAGATTCCGTGGTTGTGCGGGGTTTTGCAGGTCGAAAACGAGGACCACGCCGTGGGCGATTGCGGCGGGCTGCTGGAGCCAAGCTCCTGGAAGCTGCCACCGGCCTGAAGTTTCGCGAGGTTGGGCAGCTCGCCCGCCTCCATCATGGTGCGGACGATGCCCGGGTCGGCGCCGTCGAATCCGAGAATCACCACGCGGCCCGCGCTCGCGGAAAAGGCCAGAATGAGCGCGGTCGCAACCGCGGCGAATAGCATGCCGTGCCGGGTATTCATAACTGGGGGTACTCCTGGGGTTGGGCAGGTCGCCACCGCCTGCCGCGGGGAGCCATGGTACCCGAGAGCCGTTTCGCGGGGCAACGCGGCGCCCTCATACCGCCGCCACCGCCCGCGCCGACACCACCACGGCCTCCGGCGCCAGCGCGAGCACGAAACCGCACTTGCTCCGCGTCTCGATGAGCCCGCGCTCGCGGCCGGGGCAGGCTTCGCGGATCCGCTGGAGCAGGGTCCGCTTCTGGTAGTGGATCTGGTTCTGCTCCACCACGGTTTTGCCCCAGAGCGCGTCGTAGATCGCGTCGTAGGGCACGCACTCGCCCGGACAGCCCGCCAGCAGCCGGATCAGCGCGTACTGCTTCCGCTGCAGCCGCACCGCCTGGCCGAAAAGCCGGATTTCGTTGGGGCGACGGTCATCCACCACGAGCGCGGGCGCTTCCGGCGCGGAGTCCGATTCCGCAGGGGGCGGCGCCGCCTCCTGGATCGACTTCCGCGCCCAGGCGCGCAGCGCACCGACTTTATCCCGCGCCACGCACCGCTCCAGGGACGCCGCGCCGGCGTCCACGAGCGCGGCGGGCGACGACAGTCCTTCCCCGTGCAGCGCGAGGCATTCGGCCCGCGTGAGGTCCGCCGCACGCGCGATGGGGATAAGATCCACGGCCAGCCCGGAGGCCAGCCCTTCGGCCAGGGCCTGCAGGCGCGCGGCGAACCCCTCCCCCGCGCCCCGCGCCCGCGCCAGGGCCGAGGCCGCGTCGGCTAGCCACGCGATCTGCGCGGAGGCCACCAGCACCTGCCCGCACATCGTGTGGTAGCGCTCCTCGATGGCCTGCACCGGCTCGCCTTCCAGCCAGTCCAGCAGGATCAGCGTCACCTTGACCGCGCGAAGCTCTTCGAAGAAGGGCTGAACGCGCGATCGCCGCAGCCGGTTCAGCGGCACATCCGCCTCGTCCTCCCAATCGCGCGTGTGCGCCCGGAGCATGTCGACGTATCCCGCCTCGTCGTACTCGCGCGCCGTCAGCAGCACCTGGGCCGCGCGCCCGTCCGATGTGCTCGCGAAGGCCAGAATCGCGTCCGCGTCGCACCAGTCCCGATTCGCCGACGCCTCCAGCCACGCGACGAGGTCACGCGCCGACGCGATGGCGACGCCCTTCTTCGCCACCGCCGCGCCCGCCGCCGTCGCGGCGAGCGGCGAGTCGTCCTCCAGCGGCCCCTCGGCCAGCATACCCGCCTCGGCGCAGCGGTGGACGGCGGCGCGGATGCGGGCGCCGATCTCGTCGAGGGTATAGCGTTCGGCCCAGACCCAGCGGCCGGAAAGCGTGGCCTCCAGGAGATTGCGCAGTTCGCGGAGGGTCGCGCAGTGCCGCGACGCGACCAGCCGCAGGATGTGGTCCTCCAGCGGGCCGCGATCGAGTTGCGGCTCGATTCGCTCGCGCTCCCCCTCGACGTACTTGCGCCAGCACGCCTCCTCTTCGAAGGGCGACGTCGCCACGAGAATGGAGCGTCCGAAGGCGTGGCCCGCGCCGTAGCGCCCCGCGCGCCCGCCCATGTTCTCGTATTCCATGTGGAGCACCGGCGTCTTCCAGGGCATCCCCAGGCGCGCGTCGTAGCGCCATTTTTCCGTGCAGACAAACACATTGCGCGCGGGCAGGTTCAGGCCCACGGCCAGCGTGCTCGTGGAGACCAGCACCCGCGCCTCGCCGCTCCGGAAGGCCGCCTCCACAATGTTGCGCTCTTCCGGCGACAGATCGGCGTTGTGAAAGGCCACGCCGTGCGCCAGCACCGCCAGAAGCCCGTCGCGCGACCGGGTCGGCTCGATCGCCTCCAGCGCCGCGATTGCCTCCGACGCCGGCGGCAGATCCACGGCCGCCGCGAGCCGGTCCGCGCCGCGCCGCGAGTCGTGCTTCGCGCGCACGAACACGATGCTCCGCTCGCCCGCCGCCGCAAACGCCGCCACGTTCTGCGCCAGCTGATCCTCCGCGGACTCGCTGCACGCGTCAACGAGATCCTCCACGCCCTCGCCCGGCTGGTTGTAGGTCCGGTAGCGGAAGCGCCCGTCATACAGCACACCGTAGCGCAGCTCCACGGGGCGCTGGTCCGACTGGATCAGATCCGCATTCATCCAACCCGCCAGGCGCTCCGCCCCGCCGATCACCGCCGACAGCCCGATCAGCCGCACGCCGTCGCCCAGCAGCCGCGCCAGCAACAGCTCCGCCCCCGCGCCCCGCTCGGGGTCCGAGAGAATCTCCAGCTCGTCCGCAATGACCAGGTCGATCTCGGCGCCCCGCTCCGGACGGCGCACCAGCAATTGCGACAACTTCTCGTAGACCACCACGGCGATCGAAAAATCGCCCCGCTCCAGGTCCCCGTCGAAATCCCGGTGATCCCGCGTCGAAATGATCACGCGTAGCCCGTATTCCGCGTACTTCTCCTCGAAATCCCGGTACTTCTCCTCCGCCAGCGCCTTCAGCGGCACGAGGTACACCACCTGCTTCCGCCGCAGGGCGGTGTGCACCGCCGCCATCTCCCCCACAAACGTCTTCCCGGAGCTCGTCGGCGCCTGGATCAGCAGGTTCCCCCCGCCAAACAGGTCATGCCGCTTCACCGCCCGCTCCTGCAACGGCAGCAGGTCCCCGCTCTCCCGCCGCCGCCACAGATCCACCACGGCTTCCGGAATGTCGAACTGCAACAGCTTTTCGATCCGCATGGGTCTGCCTCCCTTCTTGCGCCTGGGGAAAGAATACTATATATTTTTTCAGGTGTCAAGGGGATTATTTCTCTGAATCATGATGACCTTGGCGCCGCTCTTGTCCGCAATCAATTAATGGAAGAATCTACCACGGATCGCACGGATACTCTAATACAGTAGGGACATCTATGACACGCCTATAGAGACGACTAGCTTTGTATCATTTTTGTTTCCGCTTTTCGAGGGAACGGGAAGGAGAACGCCTGGGCAATGGACACGCCCATTGCTATTGGGGAGGTGGCGTGGCGCAGCGTGTCGATAAATAGGTGGACGCCTGGTGGACGCCTCGACTTTACTACGAGTAGGTGGCTTTTGTCAGGGCAGGTCCACCGTGACCTCTGTGAGCGTTTCCGGTCTTACCTCTACTTCCACCGATGTCGCAATTGTCTCGCTTTGGCCACTCTCCGCAACGTCCAGTATCGCTGGGCCCGCGGCAACCGTGGGCCACGTCATTGTGCCGTCTGCCGGGAGGGTTCTTCCTGTCAGTCCATGTGGCGCGAGCCACAGCCTGGCGCCAACGACCGGCTCGCCGTGCTTCACGACGGCGACCCGTAAACTGCCCGCTGGCTGAAGCTGAATCACAAGCGGCGGGTCTGACGCGGCGCCGGGCCTTCCACTCGCGCTGCCAGGGGCGTAGCCGTCCAAAGAGGCAAAGACCGTCCGTATAGCGTCGCCCGAGAGCTCGAATTCGAATTTGCCATCGGCGCCGGCAACGGCGTCGGGAGGTGGCCCCTCCCCCGGCGTGGTTGTATTGTCTACGCTCCTGGTCATGGGCGCGGGCTCCGGCATGGCGTCTAGAAATAGGGCGGCGCCCGGCATCGGCTGGCCGGTTGAGTCCTGCACCACTCCGCGAAGGACGCGATACGCCTTGGCCAGCGCAACATGAAACTCCCGAGAGCCGCTTTCTAATTCCAGATGCACTTCGGCGTGATATCGTTCGTAGCCCGCGCTCTGCACTTCAATGGCCCAAATGTCCTTCGTGCGCCCCGGCTCTATTTCAATCTCCAGTATGCCGTCGGGACTTGCGCCATTCACGGGGCCTATCACGCTCTGTAACTGCCGCGACACGAATACAACACTGAACTGCGGTAACGGTTTCCCGGTTAGCCGGTCTGTGGCATTGACAAGCACCATTGGTTTATTTTCGAGCACGAGTCGCAGGTCCTTCGCGTCCGGCGTCACGTCATACCGTACCGCCGACGCAAATCTGGAATGTGTGGCCGCTACGGTGAAGGGAATCTTTTCCAGCCCAGCTATTACAAATCGCCCGTCCATTCCAGTAGTCGCGGCTCCGGAGGACCCGACTCCCATGGCGTCTACTCTTGCCATGTTAATTGGCCGGCCTGACTGATCGGTCACGGCCCCTTCGATCTGCCCCCTGGGGTAATCGCATTCTACGACCAGTCCCGCCATCCGTTCGCCGCTGCCTAGAGCGAGCGCCCAACTGCAGGCGCTGGCCACTATCGTGCCGACGCCGGCAATCTGCGGGTACACCCTTAGTTCGTACGAAGCCGGCGTAGCCGCGACCAACGAAAAATGTCCGGCGGCGTCTGTGTCAACACTTGCAAACAGTGGGTCCATTTGCTCGCCATCTGGAATTAAAGCAACCTTGGCAAAGGCCAGCCCGCGTCCGCCGGCATCCACCACACGGCCCGCCACAAACCCGTCCCAGGCGTAGTCCAGGACGAGCTCGATGCCTTCCGTCGCCGTATCCGCCACATAGTAAGGGCCAAGCTCTCCGCTCTCCCGTCCATTCGCACTCACTTCGAAGAAAATCTCTTGTCCCTGAACGCATGGAAATTCAAAGGCGCCATCGACGTCTGTAGATACTGATAGATGGGAGTCGGAGTTTCTGGCCCATACTTTCGCATTGGCTTGCGGCTCGCCGCTGGGAGACACCACTCGACCGTGAATGCTGGAACAGTCAATTACAAAATCCTGCCGCAGTATCTCGGGCTTGGCGCCGACCGAGAGTGTCAGCGGCCGGGCCAGCCTGCCCGCGTCAAGCCGCGCCTCGAGGCGATACTCTCCCGCGCCAAGCCCCTCTAGACGATAGAAGCCATCGCTGGTAGTGGGCGCGCTTTTTGTTAGCGCCTGCACCGAGGCGCGAACTTCGGCGCCCGCGAAGGGTGTTCCCGCCACATTCATAACGTTCCCCTCGACAACACTCCCCGCGCTGCAGAACAACATTACCTCGGTGTCCACGCTTCCCCGTAAGTCCACCTCGGTATCCCCCATCAGAACTAGTGCCTTGTCCACGGCCGCAATCGAATAGTTTACCTGCGGTACAGTCAAGGTGAAGGAACCATCGTGCCCCGTTCTTACTTCCTTGGCATCCACGTAGAAAGGCCGCGACTCAATGGCCAGTACAAGACCCGGCACTGGCTCGCCCGCCACCAGATCCCATACGGTTCCGTGCAAGGTCGTTTCACCTGGCAGGCGGAGAATCACGTTGTCGGTTCCGGGAACCACGGGAGCGGAAATTGTCGCCACTGCGCCCTGGACTACCGCGGCAAGTCGCCACAGGTGTGGCGCCGCCGTGGCAATGCGAATTCGAAACGCGCCAGCTTCCTCGGAGACAGCGGCGGCATCGCCGGTCAATTGTAGCCTTTGATACGTAATACCCGAGTGCTCGGCGGTGGGAACGATATGGACTCCAGCCACTCCCTGTCCTTCCGGGCCGAACACCCGTCCAAAAATCCACCCAGCGGCCCCCACCGCCTCCGTCCAGTACGCCGCCGGATGACGCGGCGACAATTCAAAGCGGTGCTCCGCGAAAAGCTCGCCTGACTCCAGGATGGCTTTGTATTTTCCGAAATTGAGCCGGGCGGCGAATCGGCCTTCTCCGTCCAGAATCTGCTCCGCTTGTATTGCCGGCGCCCGTCCCGTGGACAGTGCGACCACCCGCAAAGCTTCTCCGGCGAGCGGTTCGCCGGAGGGGGAGTAGAGACGGCCAGCAAGCAGGCCAGGCAATTCAGAAACGACCGGATCCTCCACCGTTGCTATCGCTGGCAAACCGGTCAGAGCCGCCGGCGCCTCTACGGGAATATTTCCCGCGATTGGCTCCGAGGCGGGTAGAGGCGCCGAAGGGCCCTCCCGGCCCGAAAGGAAGATCATGGCGCACACGGTGCAAACAAAAATTACTACCAGTACGGGAACCCATAACTTAATGCGCATAAGCCCTCCTACAATACCATAAAAAGAATCGCCAATTCCGCCTCACCCTGTTGGACGCCGACACGCCAGGAAAAAGTGGCGATTTCACGCTGTACCGTCCCCCTTTGACGTTTGGCAAAAATGGCAGGCGTTGTAGATACGCTGAGTGAAGACATATCGGCCCCGCCCAGGGAAATGTGCAAGCCGCGTTCCTCGAGAGTGGAGAAATTGGAATCTACAAGTTCGAAGCCTTCGCTTGCGAGCACCTCCACAGTTTCGACTCTGGGATAATCTTCCTTCGCACATCCCAGATAGATTTCCCTCTTCGACAACTCAACGTAGTCGACTACTCTACCCGTCAAGAGTACTGATTTCACCGGTTGAATCTGATCGTTTGTGTTTAAAGTTATTGACTCGCGGATATCCCGTGGAGCATCCGCGGAAAAACTGAACGAAACTCGAACCACATCTTCATTTGAAGCGATGCTTGAGACTGTGAGCGCGCTGGTCGAAGTCTCGGTTGAAACGACTTGTATTGATTCTTCCCCTGGAAAGGTCCTTAAGTAAAACTCGCCCTCATATAATGCAGGCGGTGGACCAATGAAGCCAATCGCCACTTCCCTCGGACAAGTCTCCGGCACCTCTGCAATTAGCTCATAATGCCGTGGATTCTCATTTTGGTCATCGAATGTCACAACTATGTTGGACTTCTTGGCGCCATCGCCAGTTGGAAGCGTCCATGACATCGGTATTGACACCACTGATTGGGGCTCGATTGCTCTAACGTAAGTCCCACCTGCAGTAGTACACCCACAGCTGGTAGTAATTTCGGAGATTCTAAGTGGTTCGAAATTCGCGTTGGCCACAACAAGCGCAAAATCTATCTTCACTCCATCGTGTCGAATGCCAAAATCTAGTCGCGGCGGTGAAGGGGCTATGCGAGACTCGGACTCGGGTGCTTCATTTTGAGCAAACTCGCAAGCCTGAAGGAGGCCCGAAGCGCAAACGACAAGAAGTATAACGGCGGCTGAAGACTTCATCATGTTCTTAATTCTCCGATTCCAACTGGAACAAGATATATTGCGCATCCCAGCTCAGCAGCCAGATCCCGAAATATAGCAGCCATCTGCGAAGGTACTCCCATCCACTCCCGACCAAATATCTTGCTGGCAACGCTTTCCTGTCCCCCCTCCAGGTAACGTGCAGTTATCATTAGTAGAGTCGCAAATCCAATATCCGAAGCAAAAGTACCGGCGCTGATTCGGAGTGGACCCTCCTTCCCCTGGGCCCGCAGATGAGCATTGAGGAATGTTATACAAGTAACTTCCTGTATTCGGGTCGTGGCACTGCAAGTAACTCGCCTTACACTGCACTTCACAAGACGACAGGACTTGGCCCGTACATACACTCGAAGTTTGGTACCAGCAGTCGCCGGAAACACTTTCACTTGCCACAATTGAGACCACCATAACAGCAAGACTCAAACGGCAAATTTGTATTGCATTCATAGTTCAAGGCTCCTTTTTGTTTAGTTCGTTCGTTTCAGTGGAACCAAAATCTGATGGGGCCTTCAGCCGCCAGGTTGAAGAGCCGCCTTATCCCTCCACAACAGATGTGCATTGGTACTATCCATCAAGACACCGTCGACACTGTACATGTACTTTCTGGATTCCGTTCCAGTAAATAGCAAGATCAACGTATCCTCCGAAGGCAGAATTTTCTCATAGGTGAACTCCTTTGCCTCCCATTTATTGAATTCCAAACTGGTCAGGGTGGACGTGAATATCCTTGTGGGTTTATCTGCTTTCACGTCATAGAATGTCTGTTTCCAGGATCCGGGAAACCAAATCCCGTCAAACTCATTTGGAACCACTTCCATTTCAAATATTATATCTCCGTGTTGAGCTGAAGAACTCACTATTAAACCCCCTCTTGACAAATCCACCAAGATTCTCTGACGAAGACCCGTCTCTTCCTCAATCTCAATCTGATATACGTTTTCTCCCTCATTGACTGGACCACAATGAAAGGATTTGTAGTTTTCGGAGCCACCAGCAATGATATCGGAGAAAGGTGTGCGACCGTCCCCGAATCCGCACGTACTAGGCCCACGTCCCACGACCCTTTTCACAACGGCGGGCCCGGCGTGAATATCGTGGTAGTCGTTGCAAAATAGCTCCATACTGACGTATGGATATGTAAAGTGGGCTATGTATTCATTATTTCGAATTAAGTCTGTCCTTTGGGTATAGCCAGATCTATCGTTAGGGCCACCTTTTAGGACTTTTGAAGTTTCATCCCGTTTCACAAACAGGTTCAGCCCTGCCCTGACCTCCTCCACATGCGCCTCAACTTCGGTTTCTCGCTGAATGCCATCAATGCGGAATGTTACCCAACGGATTTCCTTGTAAGTCGCTGCGTAGCTCGACGCTTTTCTCGCATTATGTTCGTGCTCGGCCACGAGGATGCGGGCAAGCTCCCAATCAGTAGACACATCAGCAGAGAGTACTGCGGCAGTGGCAATAAGCAGCAGATTCATCGCATGCTCCCTTCTATCAGGACCATCGAAAAGCCTGAACAGGCTGAAAGAAATGACACATCGGTATCCATTATAAAACTATCAATTAGACATTCCCTCGCCCTTAGAAATTTGATTCCAGCGACGAGACCAAGCAAGAAGTCAAACAAGCCTATAATGACAAGCGCAATCCCATCGGCAACACCCACAAAGCACCAGATACGTCCATCTGCCGATGAGTTCCTTTATTCATATCCCGACTCCGGAGAATACCTTGTTCAAAGCTACTCCTGATTCAGGCGTTCTGAGGAATTTCAATGGCAGGTCAAGCCCACGCTGATGGCCGCGGGACCGACGGAAATCTGCCATTCTGCGCGCGGGCACTCCCAAATGCCGCCGTCCTTCCCATGGCCCCGACGAGGGCAGCCCAGGTCGACCGCCGCCAACTATTTGACATCATCTGAGTTCTCCCTCATCGCCCGCGTCCACGGGACCTCCGACTTTGGCGGGACACGCCATGTAGCCCGAATAAATCCCTGGACCATGCCGCAATACGGGACCGCAAACCCGCTGCCGTTTTGCTTCCTGCAAAAGTGACGAAACCCGCCACGCTTAAGCAGCGTAGCAGAGTGGAGGATTTTTGTCAAGCGCTTATTTCCCCTTGTAGTGTCCCCCCCCCGACACCGCAAACTGGGCTCCGAGAGGAGATTTCGGATGTTGTGAACTGAAAACGACATGACAGCCGCACTGGCCTCGGTTTGCTGTGGCGTGGGTGCGTTGTTGTGTCTTTATGCGCCACTGACCGTTGGGGTACTGGGGTGACTCCGGAGGCGACGGGTCGGTCGCGCGAGTTGAGGGTTTCCATGGAGGGCCGGGCGTCTGTACCGTCGGGGGCGCATTGTGTATGAGGCGGCGGGGTTCGAGCTTCGCTGGGAGGGGGAAATGAAGCCGGTTCACTTCCAAGGCGTCGCGGCCGGAAGCGAAAACGTGGACTTCGTGCTGGTACGGCGCGGCCGCCTCATCGGGCAGGTCATCGACGCGGCGACCGGCGCCCCGTTGACGTCCTACCAGATTACGAGTGAAGGCGGATCGTCGGTCCCGCGTTTCCAATCGATCGCCGACCCTTCGGGCCAGTTTGCCGTCGAGGTCGAAACGGGCAACGTTTACCTCCGGGTGCGTGCGCCCGGATACGCGGACCAGGAGCACCTTGTCAAGCCGCCCACGGCGCCCGGTGAAGACCGCGACGGCATTGTCATCGCGCTCCAGCGCGCGGGCCAATAACGCGCTGGAACCCGGAACGCGGCGCCGCCGCAACCCGGTCCGGCTCACCCACCGATGAGCAATGGGAAAGTCGCCTGATCCGACTCTCCCCAAGTCGCGCCCCGCCGCCGAGACCGATCCACCACGGCCTCCGGAGTGTCGAACTGCAACAGCTTTTCAATCCGCATGGGAGTGCCGACCTTCTTGCGCCTGGGGAAAGCATGCTATTTATCTTTTCTGGTGTCACGCTGCTCTAATATTGATGAACGAATAGAGCGGTGGCCCCGTCCACCCGCCTGGAGCGCGGGAGACCGCTGGAAGAGCCATGAAGAGACGAACGGGTGCGGTTTTGACATTGCCGATGCCTTACCGACGCTTTGGGGCGGGCTTTACGCCCTGGTAACACATTAGCGGGCTGAAGTGCGGAACGGTATGTGTTTTTTCGTGATTCTTCAGGCGTCTGATGTAGTCACCCTCGTCGCACCCGACGTTGGCGGCTCTCCGTGATCGAAAACCGTCATCCCCGCTTTCGGGGCTGTCGATTTACTTAACGCACCTTACACTATGGAAGCAATGAGCAGATCCGTCATCCCCGCGAACGCGGGGATCCAGCGACGCGAACGCACAAACCTCCGAACTCCACTGGATTCCCGCTTTCGCGGGAATGACGCCATAGGGCGTTTGTACAAAATTGCAGGAAATGCGCTCACCGCACACGTTAAATCGACATCCCCGAACGCGGGGATCCAGCAACGCGATCGCACAAACCTCCGAATTCCACTGGATTCCCGCTTTCGCGGGAATGACGAATACATCCAGTGTAAGTAAGGCTTCTTGTATCGGCGAATGCCCTTCTTTAGAGGACTGAAGAATTACGTTTTTTTCTGATGGCGCCGGTGTGCATGGAGCGCCAGTGGCGCAATCTGCCGGCGGGCCGTCCACCACGGCGCATCTTCGACCGGCGCTCCAGAGCTGTATTGCGCCAGGCGCGGCGCCGCCAAGCGTTGCAATTCTGACGGGGGGTGTGCGACTATCCGGATGCGGGCGGTTGCAATTCGCGGCCCCCGATCAGGTTACCATCATGCTTACGCACCGCGCGCACACAACGGGCGTTCGTCGCCGCCTCGCTCAGCCGCTCCGGCTTGCGGCGTGGCTGCTGGTGGTCTTCTATTTCGTGGCGTCGGGCCGGGCCTTCCTGCCCGGGGTCTGCGCGACCCAGCGCGCGCTGGACGCGCAAAACGCCCGTGATTCGGGCGCGCCGAGCATGTACGCCCCCCGCGCATGCTGCTATCTCCCCCTTCCGGAAGGGAGTGAATCCGAGGCCCCGCTCGCGCCGGAGAATTCCGGATGCGCCCTCTGCAAGCTGGTCAGCAGCGCGGCCCCGTTGGTGGTCGCGGTCCACGCGCCGGCGCCGCAAGCGCATGCTTTCTCGGCCCTCCCGCCACAAAACGACCAGTGCGCCGCCCTCTTCCTCGATCGCACGCTGCAATCCCGCGCCCCGCCCCGTTTCATGCGCCTCTCCTGACCCCATTCCATCTTTCTGCGTCAGGCGTGTGTCGGAACGCTGCTGTCGCGCGCCCGCTCCCGTCATTTCAGGGATGATCGGCCGTGTCGGTCGCGTTCCGCGGACACCCTTGCCCCGGCCATTCCAGGCCCCGCGCCGCGCGCCATCTCCGTCTTAGAAGGGCCCAATCCATGTCCAGACGAGGCTTTACCCTTATCGAACTGCTCGTCGTTATCGCCATTATCGGCATTCTCGCGGCGATTCTCCTGCCCGCGCTGGCCCGGGCGCGGGAAGCGGCCCGCCGCGCGAGTTGTCAGAACAACCTCAAGCAATTCGGCATCATCTTCAAGATGTATTCGAGCGAGTCGCCCGGCGAACGCTATCCGAAGAAGCTCTACAACACCGGCATGGGGGCGCCCGCCCTTTCCTGGCACGGGCCGGATCTCATCCCCGACTACATGAATGACTACCGGATCAGCATTTGTCCGAGTGACGCGGGGGTCTCTTCGGCGGCCATCGAAGATCAACTCGCCGCTATTCTCAACGGGACATTGACGGCCGAGCCCTCCTATCGCGGCGGCGACCTCAACAACGACGGGTTTCGCGACGGGACGGATCAGGCCCTGTGGCTGTCCGCCCCGCGCTCGTATGTCTATCTTCCCTGGGCCGCGACGAGCCAGCCGGAGATGGCGGGCATCATCGAAAACCTCAAGGCCTGGTTCGGCCCGGGCCGGCCCGGCGCGGGGCCGCCGCCCCTGGCCTTCCCCGATTCAGACAGCGACCTCGCCGTGAGCGGAACAATCCAAACCTACAACGGCGAAGCCATCGCGGCCACCGGCAACGGCGGGGGCAATCTGCTCTACCGGCTGCGCGAGGGGATTGAGCGCTTCCTGATTACCGACATCAACAATCCGGGCGCCAGTGCGCGGGCGCAGAGTTCCGTGGCGATCATGTACGACTTCGTAGCATCAACGGAGAACACGGGACAGTTTCCGGGCGCCTCGGCGATGGGACAGGGAGTCAAGAAGTTCAACCATCTTCCGGGCGGCTCGAATGTGCTCTACCTGGATGGCCATGTGGCGTTCATTCGTTACCCCGGCGACTTCCCGATCACGCCATGGGTGGCGGGCTATTACGCATCCGTTCCCTTCGGTGGCGGTCTCTAGACCGGCCGCCGGAATAGTAACCTCAGGTCAGTAAAGGAGTTTAATTATGAAGAACCGGTATCTGTTTCCCGTACTTCTCGCGGTCACCGCCGCGGCCCTGGGCGCGGCGCTCGGGGGCAACGTCGCCCGCTCGGCGAACCACGGCGACGGCCAGCATGTCGTGGTCCACCTATCCAAGTTCACGAGCGACCTTCACGCGTCGTTCATGGCCTTCAAACTCGCAGACGCCATGCAGGCGGAGGGCGCCAGGGTCACCGTGCTGCTCGATCTCGAAGGCGTTCGCCTGGTTGACCGGGGGAATCCCCTCAACCTCACGTGGGGCACGAACCATGGGACGCTCGAAGACGTGTACACGAAATTCGTCGGCGGCGGCGGCCGTGTGATTGTATGTCCGCATTGCGCCGATGTGGCCGGCGTCAACCGGGACGCCCTCCGCGATGGCGCGATGATCGGCGTGCCCGACGAACAGACGATCCCGAGACTGCTGCTCGAAGCCGACAAAATTCTGGATTACTGATGTCGTTCCCCGGGGCGGGCGCACAGCACGCCGCGATGCGCCCGCCCCGCTCGTTCGGATTAATCAGGAGTATGACGATGAACAAGTTCCATAGTGGGTTGCTATCGGCGATTGCGTTGAGCCTTGCCAGCGCAAGCATCCAAGTGCTTCCCGAAGCGGTCGCGGAGTCCGCGCGGGAAGAGGCGACGGGTTTCGAGCTTCGCTGGGAGGGGGAAATGAAGCGGGTCCACCGCGATGGCGACGCCTCGCCACGCGTGAAACTCGGGAAGCTCGCGGAGCGCGCCGGCGCCTTCGCCATCGGCCCCCTGGCGGGGCTGCGCGGTGAAATCACCGCGATCGACGGCGTCGTGCATGTTGCGCGCGTCGAGAACGAGAAGCCCGCGGTGTCGAACGACTGGGAATGGAGGGCGCCCTTCCTGGTGTATGGGCATGTGGGCGCGTGGAAAGAGGTCCCTCTACCCGCCGCCGTGCAGACGCCCAATGACCTCGAAGCGTATCTGCCGGACACCGCGCGGGCGGCCGGGATCGATCCTTCCGCGCCGTTCCCCTTCAAGTTGCAAGTCCCCGGGGGCCAACTCGACTACCACATCATGAACAATACCGAGGCGGGCGACCAGATCAACCGTCCGCACAAGGAAGTCATGGCGCACTTCCAGATCCGAAATCGCCCGGCAACCCTGATTGGCGTGTACTCCACCGAGCATGCCGGTATATTCACGCACCACGGCGACGCGACCCACATACACGCGGTCAGCGACGATGGCCTCGACTCCGGACACCTGGACGCCGCCACCTTCGGCGAGAACGTGACATTATTTCTTCCGGTCCCGTAATCCCGGCGCCCGCGCACGGATTGCCCGCGGACAACGTCGGCTAGTAAACTCGATTCGCGCCCCTCCTGACTTTCGGCGCATCGCAAGTGCAATCGGAGAAAGCGCATGGATGAATTGCAGCTTCTGGTGGACCTTCATAAGGACGGTGCGCGGCAGGGACCGGGCGGTGACCCGGAGACCCGCCTGGCCCTCGGCCTCTCGATGCTGGACGGCGCCCGCCCGCTGAAGATAGCCGATATCGGTTGCGGAACGGGCGCCGCCACGCTCGTGCTCGCGCGGGAATTGAATGCGCAGATCACCGCCGTGGATTTCCTCCAGGATTTTCTTGATGTGCTGGAAAACCGGGCGAAGGCGGAAGGACTCTCCGGGAAGATATCGACCCTGTGCCGTTCCATGGATGATCTCCCGTTCAGCGATGGGGAGTTCGACGCGATCTGGTCGGAAGGCGCGATTTACAACATCGGCTTTGAAAAAGGCCTGCGGGACTGGCGCCGATACCTGAAAACGGGCGGCATCCTGGCGGTTTCGGAGATCACCTGGACGACCGCCGCCCGCCCGTCGGAACTCCAGGCGTACTGGGAACGCGAATACCCCGAGATCGGCGTGGCGTCCACGAAAATGGCCCAGCTGGAAAAATGCGGCTATGCGCCCCTGGGCTATTTCGTCCTGCCGGAACATTGCTGGCTCGACAACTACTATCGGCCGATGCAACAGCGCTTCGAGAGCTTCCTTGAGCAACACGGCGGCAGCGAGGACGCCCGCGCGATCGTTGAATCGGATGCGCGGGAAATCGCGCTGTACGAGATGTACAAGGCGCACTACAGCTACGGGGTGTATATCGCGAGAAAGTTGGGCTAGCGCATGCCGGCGCGGGCCTGGTGCGCGGAGCGGCGCGTTCCATTTCAAGGAAAAAGACTACTACGGTGTCGAAGCGCTGAAATGCGGGTTGGGCCTGGCGGGAACCGGCGCTTCGGTATCATGGACCCAGGCCCGCATTGCCGCAAGCATTTCCTCCGCCCGAGCGGCCTCCACGAGAGCGAGATCGCGGGATTCGGAAATATCCTCGGCGAGGTTAAACAGTTCATAACGGTCATATTCATAATAGTATATTAGCTTGTAATCTCCCTTTATCATGGTCGTCGAAGGTACTGCCCGCCAGTAATTCGCCTCTCCCCGATAAACCGGCAGCACCTGATCCTGATCGCCGCCGCCCAGATAAAGCGGGAAATGGAAATACATCGCCCGGTCCGAATCAAACCGGTCTTCCTCGCCGCGCAAAAGGGGCATAATGGAATGGCCGTCAACGGGCTGTGATGACGGCGGCGCGACCGAAGCCATTTCGGCAAAGGTGGGCATCAGATCGATGCCGTTAATCGGTATGTCGCTTTTTGAACCCGGCTTGATGACTTTCGGCCAGCGAACGGCGAAAGGCGTGCGTATCCCGCCCTCGTAGAAGGTTCCCTTTCCCGCTCGAAGGGGGGCGTTGGAGGTATTCCGAGACGTGCCGCCGTTGTCCGAAGTGAATATGACCATCGTGTTTTCCACCAGGCCCGCCTTTTCCAGAGCCGCCATTACCCTGCCGGTGCTGATGTCCAGCTGCTCGATCATGGCGGCGTAAATGGCGCGGTCGTACTCCGTTGACAGCCGCCTGAGCTGGTCATATTCATCGGGATTGTATTCTCTGCTTATGGAAAACTCGTGATCCTCCTGATAAACCCCGAGCTTCTTCGCGAAGTAGCGGATGCGTTCCTCTCGGGCGACATTCGGGGAATGGGGTTCCCAGTGCGCCAGATACAGGAAGAATGGTGATTCACGGTTTTCAGCGATGAAATCCACCGCGGAATCGGTCAGGCGCTCGGCCACGGTCGCATCGTCATAAAAACGCTTTTCGCTTCCATCCTTGTTCGTGGTGAAGCCCGGCCTGCCATCCGCGGAACTTACATCAAAGCCCTGGTTATCGTCCCCGATATGCCACTTGCCGAATCGTGCGGAAACATACCCGGCGCGTTTGAGCATTTCCGCCAACGACTCAAAGCCGGGGTCCACGTTGTTAACGCTGACTTCAAAATCACTGAAAAACTCCGGGGGCGCATCGGCGGTGGGCGTCAGCCAGCGCATGTTGGAAATGCTCCCCCCTCTGGAATAGCCTTGCGGAAGATAAAGCCGGTGCCGGGGGCTGTACATCCCCGTCATCATGCTGGCGCGACTGGGAGCGCAATTGGCCGCAGCGGGATAGAAACGGTTGAAGATCATGCCTTCAGCGGCCAGACGATCAAGATTGGGGGTTTCGTAAAAACCCGCGTTGGTAAGCCCCTGGTAGCCAGCATCGGCCCATCCCATATCATCGGCATACAGGATGATAATATTGGGGCGACCGTCCCGGTTCTCACGGGCTGGCGTTGCGGGACTGGAAATCTCCAAACCGCCCGTGTCCATCGCCGTCAACACGGAACCCAACGCCAGGGAACCCAGAAACGCGCGGCGGTTCAGCGTTGTCGCTGACGGCAGCGGCTCGCGCTTTGAGTGCAGCATATGTTCGGACATACGAATTCCTCTCGCCCAACCCAGGTCATTCTAAGAAATGCCGCTACGCGAAGTCGAGGTATTTCCGCCGGCCCGCCAGTCGTAAGGGGTTCAGACGGCACACAACAAAACCCGGGCCACCCACCTGCTTCAGGCCGTCCCGACGAAAACCAGTTGCGGGTACGCGCCGTCGCCGAGGAGGTATGGGTCGTAGGCCCCGTCCAGCGTCGTGGCCTGCATGTGAAAGCCCGCTTCCGCGAAGGCCTGATCCCAGACCGCCCGCGGGAACAGCCCGAGCACGTGGCGGTCCGTGTGGACGGTCAGTTCCCCGCGCCGCCGGATCAGGTAGACCAGGGTGGCCTCGTAGGTCTCGGGGCGGTGCGGGTTGATGTAGTTGTTCTCCAGCAGGGTGACCCGCACGTCGTCCCGGGCGCCGGTGTAGGCGAAGTTGTTGTCCTGGAAGATTTCCCGTGGCTTGCACACGACGAGCAGGACGCCGCCGGGCTTGAGGTGCGCCGCGGCGGTCTCCAGGGCCGCCCGCAGGTCCTCGCGCGTCGTCATGTAGTCGATGCTGTCCGGGATGATGGCGGCATCGAAAACCCGGCCCAGGCGCACGGCGCGCATGTCCCCTTCGACATACGCGATTTCCGGATTCCGCCGCCGCGCGCGGTCGAGCATGCCCGGGCTAATATCGACCCCCGTCACGTCGAAATGCCGCTTGAACGTGGCGTCGTGCGCGCCCGCGCCGCAGCCCAGGTGCAGGAGGGTCCGCGGCGGCCCGGATGCGTGCTGCCGGAGCTGCGCGACGAAGCCCGACGCCTCCTCCGCGCAATCCGCCGGATCCGCAAGCAGGTCCTCGGTCCACGCGAGTTCGTTGTAGGCTTTCCAGGGCGAGGGCATGTGAGAGCTACCTTTGGGCGGGACGAAGCACCCGTACACCTCAGTGAAGGTTACGGCGGTGTGAACGCTCGCACATGTTATTTTTGGGTTCATCCGGTTTGAGCGTACGGGATTATTCGCAGGCGTTTCTCCGTGCCCGAATTCTCCGGAGCCGCCAATGTCTGCTGGTTGGGGCCTCTGTCGGAGTAATAGTATCGACTGGTCTTTCGGCCCGAAGGGCCAACGCAGCTCCCAGCCCTGGGCAACGCCCAGGGAACACGGGGACACCATCTTCCCCGCCCTGAAAGGGCAGCGCAGTGGTGAGCCAGTCCAGCGGTTCTGAAGTTCAACTGCGCTGCCCTTTCAGGGCGTATAAGAAACACACCGCTCAAACCCCGGGCGTTGCCCGGGGCTAAAAACTGCGTTGGCCCTTCGGGCCGAAAGAGTGCGCTGGCATCCAGTTCTGGTGCCGAATATACCGTCTTACAGACAAGGTCCAGGGAATCTTGTATTCGCATATAGCATCGCCACCCGGAAATGAGAACCAAGCAACCTACTCCTATTTGCCGTTCTCGTTGCCGATGTACCTTCCAACCGGGAGAACCGATTTGTCCACGTTCGCTTTTCAGGTGAATGATGCCAACAATGCCAGGACCACGCCAAGTACGACCGATATTGCGGCACACGGAACAGCAACGGCTGTAAATTCGGCATTTCCGATGGCGGCCACGGGGCCGCTGACGGCAAGCGATGCGGCAAGACTGGCGCCAACGTTACCCTTCAGTGTAAGGGGAAGGGCCGCTGATCCCCGTTTGACAACAACTGTGTTTCCACTGGAAGCGGGGAACAGAATTCGGCCGACAAGCGCCCCCATGCACCATCCGATTGCAGCACCGCCAACGACGCCAGCAAGAAGCGCCAGGGCCGTATTTGCGGTCAACCACGCCGAGATTGCTCCGCTGATTCCACCCGCGAGGAGCGCTGATGTGATTGCCGCGCCGGCGAGTGCGATGACCGTGTCTCCACGTTTCAATTCCTCTTGCATCACATACTCCTGTCTGGAGAGAAATCAGCCCGTGCCCGCCGGCGCGATCGGTGTCACGTGCCCCGAGGGACGCCTTGAGGAAAGTTCATAGGCATTCTGCAAATTCAGCCAGAACTCGGGTGATGTCTGGAATGCTTCCGAAAGAAGCCACGCCGTTTCGGGCGATATGCCGCGCTTTCCCGCAACGATCTCGTTTATGCGCTGAACCGGTACCCCGAGATGCGCGGCAACGGCCCGCTGGGTGAGCCCCATCGGCGCGATATACTCCTCCAGCAGGATGGCGCCGGGGTGTGTCGCGGTTCTGTGAGATGGAATCATGGCTCTAACTCCTCGGGTGCTACCCGTGATAGTCGACAATACGGACTTCGTACGCGTTCGAGGTTTCCCAACGGAACACGATTCGCCACTGTGCGTTGACTCGAATGCTGTGGCAACCGCGAAGGTCGCCGCGCAACGCCTCCAATCGATTGCCGGGAGGCGAACGGAGGTCGTCCAAAGCGGCTGCTGCATTGAGCATATCGAGTTTTCGCAGCGCCGACTACCGGGTCTCAGCAGGCATACGCCGCACTCGGCTGGATGGCGTTCCATGAAACAGATCCGCCGTCGCCGCGTCTCCAAATGACGCAATCACGCCTGCGAGTGTACTACGTTTCCGGGATGAAGGCAAACGCATACGGGTTCCCCAGGTTGGCTTCATCGCCCCAGAGGCCGATGGTGTCGCGGGAGATGAAGCGGCCGAGGTCCGGGTCCATGTAGCGGGTGCGGTAGTAGTATAGGCCGGTGGCGGCGTCGTAGCGGCGGCCGTTGAAGAGGTAGGCGTTCTGGAAGGCCGAGGCGGCGAGGGGGTTGTTGGCCGCGTCGTAGACGGCGGGCATGCCGTAGTCGGCGTATTCGTAGCGCTCGCGGAGCGCGCCCGAGGCGTCGGCCAGGCCGACGACGTTGAAGAGGTCGTCGTAGAGGTAGTAGTGGTCCTCCATCCCCGCCGCGCCGGGGTCCAGCGTGCGCCCTACGACCCTACCGTTGGCGTCGTAGTGGTAGCGCAGGGCCGTAGAGGCCGTCAGCGTGACATCGTCGCGCGGGCCTACATCGTCGATGCGGAAATCCGCCTCCGAACCCGACGCCCTCCGCCGGGGATGGACGTGTCTTTAAATCAGACTTTCAAAGGGCGGTATGTGTATTACATTCATTCGATTTCGAATTGGATCTGACAGCCATCAGGTATTTCGTGTATCTGGTTGGCCAAACTTGCTCGACTTCGCATGCCTTCTAGGGCATCCATTGCAACAAGATTTCTGATGGCGAATTCACCGCCACAAACAAAAGGTAGACGCGGCACCAATCGAGTGCCGAGATCAAGCGGGCCGTTATTGATCTGCCATTCGTGCCCTAATGAATAGCCGGTGTACAGGTTGCAGTCCTCTAGAATCATTTCTGCCCATGCTTCGATGGAAGGAGCAAGTTGCTCCATTTCTCCGGTTTCCGGGTCGAATCGGCACACGTGATCTTCGTACGTGCAGAACTGCTCCCCAAATATATTCTCTCCGAAGCAATAGAAATCGGGAAGGCCAAGAGAATAGTGCTGTTTCCACAAACGCCGATCATTCCACGCCAATATGTTCATCGAGTAATCGGTATCAATTGGAAACAAGTGAAGTGATGACTCGAACGCGAAAAAACCATTTCGTAGGCAGAGCAAACCGATGAGCTGATCCCCCAGACTCCACTGTGATATCTGATCCAGAGCCTCGTACTCAGGCTGCTGGTTTTCGCCTAGACTTGTGGAAGCGTACTTTGTAATTAGTCGATCGATGTGTCGCATGCCTAACCTCCATTACCACGAATTATTTCTATGACAACTTTTGTTCCATCTTCAACATTTCGAAGTTGCCCGCCTATACTGGCCCCAGAACCTCGGTTGTCACCCATTGGAATAGACCTTACGCTCTTACTTCCTTCAGCGAACATGGCCGGTGGAACCTCGTCTCTATCCAAACCGGGTCTTGTTGGGGTTCCCTTGAGTGCCTCTCGCCGCCGGGCCGCAGCACCAGCTCGATCTATCGTCAACGGTTGGCCAACGACGCCAGCATCTTCCAGGTGCAGGGCTGACGCCGGGTACTTATTTCCGTCGACCGTCACTCTCGTCGGATAAGCGTTCGAATCTCCGAGTTGTTTGGCTTTTGACGTCGAGCGTACGCCACCTGCCACATTATCAACCACCTCCACCTTATCACCGGCTGCAACAACTCTTCCAAGCGCCTCCGCGCCTTCTCCGGCGCTGCTGACCGACATCGTGGTCGTTCTCGCGCCGCGCACCCCGGCGACGGCGTTCTTGGCGCTCTTGATAACCTTGAAGATCTTGGTCGGCGATACGATCAGTATCGCTTGCGTCGTGGTATAGGCCGCATTGTTCCCGTTCTCGACAAGATCGATATCCCCACTTCGATCTACTATCAGGAGTTCGCTCTGCAGCGCCGCCGCAACCGGCCCCGGGTTCGGACTCAGCCGCCGAATGGGGTCCGCGACTAGAACTTTGTGCGCCTCGGCGATGGCCTCAAACGTCTCTCCGATCGTTGGCTGCTGAATTCCTTTCCCTTCGGCATCGAACCCAAGAAAGCCGCTCATCTCCCCAAACGGATCCAGCCGCGACCACGGGTTATTCCCCACATAGGAATAGGGGTTCCCCAGGTTGGCGGCGTCGCCCCAGAGGCCAATCGTGTCGCGGGAGATGAAGCGGCCGAGGTCGGGGTCCATGTAGCGGGTGCGGTAGTAGTAGAGGCCGGTGGCGGCGTCGTAGCGGCGGCCGTTGAAGAGGTAGGCGTTCTGGAAGGCCGAGGCGGCGAGGGGGTTGTTGGCGGCGTCGTAGACGGCGGGCATGCCGTAGTCGGCGTATTCGTAGCGCTCGCGGAGCACGCCCGAGGCGTCGGCCAGGCCGACGACGTTGAAGAGGTCGTCGTGGAGGTAGTAGTGGTCCTCCATCCCCGCCGCG